>JALOOJ010000269.1 GCA_025454475.1 Anaerolineae bacterium | reverse complement strand
TGGGGCGCCTGGAGCAGCTATCCCGCGGATGCGCTGTGGGGCGCAGGCCTGTTCGTGGGCGTGCTGGCCTTCAACCTGGCGATCACGTTCGCCATCGGCGAGGTCGCGCTGGGACTCGCAGGGTGTGGTTGGACCGCCGTGATGCTCGCGCCTATTCTGGTGCGAGTGCGACGACAGCTCGAGCCAGCGTCCCGAGCGCCTGATCCAGCTCCCGCACGCGACGCGCCAGCCATAACAGACTGACCACCGTACGAGGTCGGGCCACCAGCCGGGCTATCAGCCGGAGAGGACGCACGCGGCCCTGCGCATCGAGGGCATCGCCGAGGTCGGGCAGGGCTTCATCGACCGTGTCGAGGATCACGCGCGCGTGGATGAAGGGCACAGCGCGCGCGGCGGCCCAGACCGCCAGCGGATACGCCTCCATCTCCACGGCGACCGCGCCGGTGCCGCCGCTTCGAAGCGCATAGCGCTTGGCCTGCGGTGTTGCGAGCGGCGCAGGCACACAGAGCATCGACCCGACGGTCGCCCCGGGCACATCCGGCGCCGGCAGGGGCACGCAGTGGCCTTGAGTGTCGAGGGCCGCGTTGGCGACCACACAGTCGCCCGCCGCCAGGTCAGGCGACAGCCCACCGGCCCATCCCAGCAACGCCATAGCGCCCGTCCAACCACTACGTTCCAGCCGCCGGCACAGCGCCGCAGCAGCAGCCATCCCCATCCCGCACTGGGTCAGCCCGAGACGGCCCTGCGCCAGCCGGTCGTCGAGAGCAGCGCGCACGGCTGTGTATTCCGAGTGTGTTGGCGTGATCAGCAGCATCGGTTGGTCGAGTGATTCCACGCAACCCATTGTACAGTGCATGGGCATGCCCGGAGCTATCAAAATAGCACGGAGTGATTACAATACGGGCACGCGCAGGGACATTACCGCGGCCATCGCGATCCGCGCGATGATCATGCGCCTATCCCTCGAGGTTCACAGGAGCGGTCCATGGCTAAAACGCAAGCGTTCCCCTATACCGAGATAGCCCCCAACACCTATGAGATCGGGGAGTTTGACTGTGCCTCGATGTTCTTGATCGTGGGCGATGAGAAAGCGATGCTGATCGATACCGGGACGGGCATCGGTGATTTGAAGGGCTTTCTCCGAAAGCTGACCGACAAACCCCTGATGGTGTGCTACACACACAACCATATGGATCACGTTGGGGGCGCCGGCGCCTTCGACAACGCCCATATCCACCCCAAGGATATGGCGGCCTTTGCCACCGGCGGCGTGATCGGCCTCAGTGTTGAGCGGCGTATCTGGTACATCACCATGATCGCGGAGCGGGAGAAGGGCGACTACCCCTATGACCTTAACGTGGATGTCACGGAATGGGGTCCGCAGCCACCTCTGACGCCCCTCGAGGATGGCCAGGTCATCGACCTGGGCAACCGGAGGGTCACCGTGGTTGCGTGTCCAGGTCATTCGGCTGGGTCGGTCACCTTCCTGGATGAGAACACCCGGACCCTGTTCCTGGGCGATGCATGCAACTGCAACCTTCTCCTGGGAGGCGGAGCGCCTGGGACGCCCAACTTCACCTCAATCGAGAAGGCGCTGTTTCACCTCAAGCGCCTGCAGGGCATGTACGACCGGTACGACCGCTACTACAATGGGCACTATGACTTCCGTCCTCTGGGCGAGCCCCTGGGGGACGATGTCCTTCCCGACGCTATCACCGCGTGTGAGCGGATCATTGCAGGGACCGCGACGGTGGTAGTCAAGCCCTCGCCTCTGAGGCCCGGCGCGACACAGCACGTTGTGACCGTTGGCCGCACGAGCGTCTCGTTCAACCCCGACGGCATGCACTGAAACCGCAGTACCCAGGAGACCACAATGGACACACATACCCCGATGCCGATTACCACACCTGAGGATATGCAGAAGAGCCGAGAGTGGGCGCAGGGCTTCTTCAGCCGCGCCACCGATCTCCCTATTTCCTTCGTGCTCGATGGCGTGGGATGCCGTGGCATCCCCGATGCCTGGAGCCCGTCGGTCACCCGACGCCGCATCGACGCTAGCATCATCGAGACCGTCTTCGAGGGCACGGACCCCGCGACGGGGCTGACAATCCGCGTCGAGGTCGCGGAGTACCTGGACTTTCCGGTCGTGGAATGGGTCGCGTGGTTCACCAACGCGGGCTCCGGCCCTACGCCCGTCATCAGCGATATCCTGGCAATGGATGGGATGCTCAAGGGCGCCTCGCCCGTCGTGTATCACTGCAACGGCGATTTCTACAGTGCCGATGGGTACACGCCGCAGGAAATCCCCCTGCCCCAAGGGGAGACGCTCAGGTTCGCTCCCACCGGGGGCCGTCCCTGCGACGGCGCGTTCCCCTACACCCGGATCACGTTTGGGGATTGGGGGATCGCAATGGCCATCGGCTGGCCCGCGCAGTGGGCGGTCAGCTTCGCCGGGTTGGCGGACGGGGTGCACCTTCGGGCGGGGCAGGAGCAGACCCATCTGCGCCTCTTGCCGGGCGAGCACATCCGCACGCCGCGCATGACGGTCCTGTCCTGGGCAGGCGATACCTCACGCGCCGTGAACCTCTGGCGCCGGTGGTATCTCGCCCACGTGCTGCCCCGACCCGACGGCAGGCCCATGCGCCCGCACCTGGCCTGCGCCACCTCGGATGAGGGAGAGGAGTTCACAGCGGCGACCGAGGAGAACCAGATCCGCTTCATCGAGGCCTTCAACCAGCGTGGCATCCATCCCGATGTATGGTGGATCGACGCCGGATGGTACCCCTGCTACAACGAGACGGGAGAGCGGCGCTGGTGGAACACCGGCACGTGGGAACCCGATCCCGAGCGTTTCCCCAGGGGCCTCAAGCCGGTGTCCGACTATGCCGCCGACAAGGGTGCCGATCTCCTACTCTGGTTCGAGCCGGAGCGGGTGCGCCCCGGTACGAAGCTCGACAGGGAACACCCGGAGTGGCTGCTCAGGGCCACCGGCAACGACACCAGCCTGCTATTCCTGGGGAACCCCGAGGCCCGCCAATGGCTCACCGACCACGTGTGCACGCTGATCGCCGACAACGGCATTCGGATCTACCGGCAGGACCATAACTTCGAGCCGCTGAAGCACTGGCGCGAGAATGAGGCCGAGGACCGCCAGGGAATGAACGAGAACCTGCACGTCCAGGGCTACCTCCAGTACTGGGACGACCTGCTGGCGCGCAACCCGGGCCTGTGGATCGATTCCTGCTCCAGCGGGGGACGGCGAAACGACCTGGAGACCATGCGCCGCTCGGTGCCGCTCCACTACACCGACTATGGCTATGGCGACCACCCGGTCAAGCTGGCGTTCCATCGGACGCTGTTCGAGTGGATCCCCTACTTCAAGGAGTTCACGATCTCCTGGGACCTCCAGGGAGGCTCGCGATACGACCACAGCGTCGACAGCTATTCCTTCCATTGTGGGATGGCGCCGATGGTCTTTGCCTCGTTGGATATCCGGCGCGATGACTATGATTTCACGCTTGCCGCGAGGATGATCGACATCTGGCGGAGAGCGTCGGCCCTGATCCTCCACGGCGACTACTATCCCCACACACCGTTCCACCACAGCGCCGAGCGGTGGGTCGCCTGGCAATTCGACTCGCCCGAAACGGGTCGCGGGTTCATCCAGGGGATCCGGCTGCCGGCGGCCGCCGAGGAGACGCTCACGATCCATCCGAAGGGGATCGATCCGGATTCCGAGTACGCGTTCGAGAACCCGGAGACGGGCGAGAGCAGGGAGTATGCGGGAAGCGACCTCGAGCGCGACGGGTTCACGTTCGCGCTCCCGCCGCGCAGCGGCGCACTGTGGCTCTACTGGAGGTGCGACAAGCGATAGCGCCCCGACTGTTTCGCTTGCCCTAGAGGACAGACGCGACTGCCCGCATCATCACGGCCCGCCCAAGTGCGGTCGGCGAAAACGTGGGAGAGTTCGGTCTACGATGGCGGACATCTTTATTGGGCGCCGGAGCGAGCTGGAGGCCCTGCACAGGGGACTGGATCAAGCCTGCGCCGGGAAAGGCAGCCTGGCGCTGCTAGTCGGAGAGGCCGGCATCGGCAAGACCTCCGTCGCCCGCGAGTTTGCTGAACATGCCCGGCAGCGCGGCAGCACGGTGCTCTGGGGACGCTGTTTCGAGGGCGATTGGCAGCCCCCCTACGGCCCGTGGGTTGAGGCTCTGAGCGATATCGTCCGCACCAGTGACGGCGCCTTGCTGCGGCGAGAGCTCGGGCCCGTAGCGCCGGCGCTGGCAGGGCTTCTGCCCGACATTCACGCTCTGCTGCCCGATCTCTCGGATGCGCCCTCCCTCAGACCGGACGAGGGACGCTTCCGTGTCTATGACGCTGTGGTCCGGTTCCTCTCGCGTGTGGCGGCGCGCGCGCCCCGCGTCTGCGCGGGCCTGGTCCTGATCCTCGATGACCTACACTGGGCCGATACCGATAGCCTGCACCTACTGCGATATACAGCGCGTGCCGTAGCAAACATGCATATGTTTGTGGTCGGTACCTACCGCGAACCGGAGGTCGGCGTGACGGCCCAGCATCCGCTTATGCAGACGCTTGCGCTCGTGCGGAGTGAGGCGGGATGCCAGCATCTGCTCCTCAGGGGACTCGAGTATCCGGAGCTGACGGAGTATCTGACCCAGGCGGCGGGTCAGGCGCTGCCCCAGGCCCTGGTACAGGCGGTCTATGCTGAGACCGACGGTAACCCGTTCTACACCCACGAGATCTGGCAGCACCTGACGGAGGAAGCCAAGATCCTCCACCGGGCGGGACGCTGGTCGACGGATAGCAGTATCGATGAGCTGGGCATTCCGGAAGGTGTGCGGCAGGTAGTGGGCCGGCGGCTCACCCGCCTCAGCGATGAGACCAACGCCATGCTGCACGTCGCCGCCGGCTTGAGCGGCGAGTTTGGCTTGGAGATACTGCAGAGCCTCATAGGTCTGCAGGAAGGCGACCTGCTCGACTGCCTGGATGAGGCGCTCGAGGGCGGGGTGCTGCGGGTAGTCGAGGACGTGCCCCCGCGCTATGACTTCCGCCATGCCATCGTCCGGCACACGGTCTACGGGGCGCTAAACCCGGACAGGCGGCTGCGCCTTCACCGTCGGATCGCCCAGGAGATGGAGCGGCTGTATGCCGGCCTCGAGCGCGACCACGCAGCCGAGATCGCTGCCCAGTACTACGCTGCGCGGGGCCTGCCCGGCGCCGAGAAGGGTGTAGCCTATGCGCTGATGGCTACCCAGCAGGCGCGCGCGGCCTATGCCCACGCGCGGGCCGCGGCCCTGCTACGCCAGGCGCGCGATCTGGCGCCGACGGAGGAGCATGGGTTGCGGGCAGAGATCCTTACCCAGTTGGCCCTTGCCGAGGCGGAGGCGTTGATGCTTGATGAGGCCCAGGTCTCGGCCGAAGAGGCGGTGGTCGCGTTAAGCGCCGCCGCCGTGGAGCCCTGCGTGCAGGCGGAGCACCTGGCTAGCATGGCGCGCGCGCTCAAGGAGGGTGGAAGCAGATCCAGTGTCTGGGAGCCATTGGTCGAGCGTGGCTTGGCTCTGCTGGACGAGCCGCATGACCTACTCTGGGCCAGGCTGATGCTGCTGCGGAACCGGTACGAGCATATCGTCAGCGAACCGCTCCATGTGGGCCATTGGTTGGGACTGGATCCTGAGGCAGTCGCTATCGCCCGCGCCAGCAGCGACGAGGACGCCTACGCGCTCACCCTGGAGCCCCTCGAGTGGCGCACGCGTGAGGAGACTGAGGCCGTGCTTGCCATCGCCCGCAGCTGGCACCGACCCGCCGCCATCATGCGCGCCCTGGATGTGGTGGGACGCGACCGGTTGTACCGGCACGGTGCCCACCGTGAAGGCGGCGCGTGCTACACCGAGCTGCTGGCGATGGCTGAACGCTATGGCTCAATCCCGGCCCAAGCCGAAGCCCTGGGGCAAATCTCGGTCTCCCACATTGCACAAGGTGATCTGGCATCGGCCCAGCAGGCCACCGACCGTGTTCTTGAGATCGTAGCACGCCTCGGAATACGGCACCGTTTGCGCATGTTCCTGCAGGCCCTGCCCAGCGTCCTCGGGTACTATCTGGAGGCGGACTGGCCCACGCTCGCGGCGGAGTTCACCCGCTTTGCCACGGATCCCGCACTCGCGCGAATTCCGGCGGGGACAGGTCCCGCGGCTTACGCCATCTATGACCACGTGCGGGCTGGGAACGAGGCAGAGGCCCGTCGCTTGCTGGTCGCGCTGATACCCGTGCTCGAACGCGTAGAGCCCACGATGTA
>JALOOJ010000268.1 GCA_025454475.1 Anaerolineae bacterium | reverse complement strand
GACTGAGACCTACACCGTCGAGAACTTCGGCAGGCCCGATGACACCGTGTGGGAGGTCGTCGGCGGCGGCATCAACACCTACAACGACCAGCAGGCCGGCGACAGCCACGGAAAGTCGCTGTGCTTCGTGCTCCGGGATCCGGATGGGGCGATCGTAGGGGGATTGGTTGGCGAGACGCACTGGAACTGGTTCTACATAAGTCTGCTGATCATCCCGGAGGACCTGCGGGGTCAGGGGTATGGGCACGCGCTTCTGACCGCGGCGGAGGACGAGGCGCGGCAGCGGGGCGCCAAGCACGCGTATCTGGACACGTTCAGCTTTCAGGCGCCGGAGTTCTACAGGCGGCACGGGTACGAGGTGTTTGGCGAGCTGCCGGACTTCCCGGTTGGGCAGACACGGTATTACATGCGGAAGGACCTCTAGGAGACCGTCAGCGATTCCGGGTGCTGATGGGGCGCCGGGAGCACGAGCAGGTCAGGAGGGGCGATGATCTACGAGATGAATGAGGCTACGTCGAAGCTGGATGAGTTCAGGGCAGAGGCGCAGGTGTTGGTCCCCGTGCTCAAGGCGGCCCGCGAAGAGCTTGGCGAGGAGCGCGCCAACGCGCTCATTCTGGGCGCCCTGCGGGACTGGGGGCGTGAGAGGTTCCGGCATATCGGCGCCGATATTCCCGGCAGCCCCCAGGAGAAGTGGCAGGCCATCAAGGACCTCGATATGAAGCGCACGCGTAAAGATGATCTCGACTTCGCCATGCTCCGCTGGGATGCCGAGGCGGTTGAGTACGATGTCACCCGCTGCAAGTACGCTGAGCTCTTTCGTGAGCTTGGCGAGCCCGAGCTTGGGGAGGTCCTGGTCTGCGGTGCGGACACTTACCTATCGGAGGAGGTGACCGGGCCGGACGTTACGTATACCCGGTCTCAGTGCCTGATGACAGGCGGATGTCTCTGCGATGTCCGTTGGCGCATCAGCGCCGAACCCGCCGGGTCTGACGAGGGCTCCGCGGGAATCGTGGATGACACCGGCCGTAGCTCGCGGAGCGACATATGCTAGCACTCGACGATGGGCGGTGGGATGGGCTGATCCATGCCTACGGCGCGGCGGGGGATATTCCGTCGCTGCTGCGACATCTCGCCGCCTTTCCGCCCTGCGACGACGCCACGCAGGAGCCCTACTTCTCGCTGTGGAGTGCCCTATGTCACCAGGGCGATGTCTATACCGCTTCGTACGCGGCCCTGCCACACATCGTGCAGATGATTGAGGCGGCGCCCGACAGGGCGACGTGGTCTGCGCTGCTGCTCGTGGCCAGTATCGAGATAGCCCGCGCTCAGGGCCACGGCCCGGAGATCCCGGCTGACCTGGCGGCAGATTACCAGGCGGCCTTGGCGCGCGTTCCACGGGCGGTCGCCGCGACCGCGACGCGTGACTGGGATGAGCTGTTCGCGAGGAGTGCCAGCTCGGTCCTCGCCGCGGTCAAGGGCCAACCGGAGCTTGCTGAGGCGATTCTGGAGCTCGAGCCGGATCTCCTGGACGCCTTTCTTGCCTGGGTCCATGAACGATGACGAGTGACCGAAGGGGCAGGCGGGGCCTACTATCTTGGGAGGAGATTCGCTGAACTACGAGGAAGGCAGCTTCAGAGGACGCACGGGGTATATCGCATCTCTCGTCATCCGCAGGTTCTGGGGTTGGCCGGGGCCTCGGTAACGAGGCCGTTTCATCCGCCAGAATGTCAACCTCGCCCGTCGAACCCGCCTCCGGCGGGCAGTTTTGTAGATGGGCCTCTGTTTTATAGTAAGAACTCTGTGGCCCACAGCGTCTATATCACCATGGTCGATCGCGGGTCGGATCGGCGGTGTAGTCGTGGCCAACCTTGGTGGCGGCATCCTGCGTGACGCGCCGAAGGGCGGCTGGGGGCACGATCGAGGGGACTGGTATGGGTGGGTATCGCGATACCATCATCATTGGCGGCGGGCAGGCGGGTCTGGCAACGAGCTACCACCTGATGCAGCGGAGCCGCGAGCATATCATCCTGGAACAGGCTGCGCAGCCGGGCTGCGCCTGGCGCAATGGGCGGTGGGACTCGTTCACCCTCGTGACGCCCAACTGGTCGTTTCGACTTCCTGGCGCGTGGTACGACGGTGGCGCGCCGGATGGCTTCATGCCGCGCGACGAGGTCATCGCCCGCTTGGAGGCGTATGTCGAGCGCTTTGCCCTGCCCATTGCTTACGGGGTGCGCGTCACCTCGGTCGAGCTGAACAAGCAGGGGGATGGCTACCTCGTCAGGACGGGCGACAGCCTGATGACGGCGAGGAACGTCGTGGTCGCCACAGGGTACTTCCAGGCACCTAAGATACCGTCGTTCAGCGCCGAACTCCCCACGACCATCACGCAAATGCACTCCGGTGCCTACCGAAACCCTGAGTCGCTGCCGGCGGGGGAGGTGCTGGTGGTTGGGAGTGGGCAATCGGGCAGCCAGATCGCGGAGGAGTTGTACCTCAGCGGGCGCAAGGTCTACCTGTCGGTTGGCGGCTCAGGCCGCGGCCCTCGGCGGTACCGTGGCAAAGACATCTTCGAGTGGCTGCACCTGACCGGACTCCTGGACCGGACGGTGGATCAACTCCCTTCGCCGAAGGCCCGGTTCGTGGGCAGCACCCAGGCTACTGGCCGAGACGGCGGCAGGACCCTGAATCTTCACAGGTTCGCGCGCGACGGGGTCGTGCTGTTGGGTCACCTGCAGAGCGCACGTGGGAACTGGGTCCGGTTCGCCTCTGACCTGAAGGATAGCCTGGCCGCGACTGATCGTTCTGAAATCGAGTTGGTCGAGTTCATCGATCGGTATATCGCGGAGGCCGGGCTTGACGCCCCTCTTGAACAGCTGCCCACGCTCCGCGATGGATACGAGGCGGAGGACATCACCGAACTGGATCTGAAGGCGGCCGGCATCGCGACGATCATCTGGGCCGCAGGATACCGGTTCGACTTCAGCCTGGTGAAGTTGCCCATCCTGGACGATGACGGACTTCCTATCCAGAAGCGCGGCGTGACCAAGTCCGGGCTGCTTTTCGGCGTGGGGGAGGACGCCGAGGCCATTGCGTCTGTGATCGCCGCGAGGGAGCAGTAGAAGGGGCGAGTGAGCGAAAAGGCGGTACCAAGGACTCAGGTAGGTTGGTTCGTAGTAACGACTTCTGTCGTTCCGGTGCCTCAGCCGGCGCCCAGCGGGTTGGGCGGCAGCAGAACCGCTGAAGCGGCTAGTACGAACCAACCTAACTGACCGCTAGTGCGCGCACTGGGAACGATGGTTATCTTCTCTAACGTAAGCTCCCTGCAACCAGCGGCATCCAGGTAGATAGGGTGATCTGGCACAAGATGGGCAGATGGAGTCATCTGGAGGAGGCTACGATGGCTGCACGATTTGAGGTTTCGCAGGTCATTGACAGACCGCTGAGTGCGGTCTTTCACTTCGTTGCGGATGAGCACGTCCGCAACCACCCCCGCTGGGATCCGGACATCGAGCTGGAGCGGACGGACGAGGGCCCGATGCAGGTCGGGACGATCCTGCGCAGGTTCAACAGCAGGTCCGGCACTCGCGTCGAAGGGACGATGGAAGTTGTGGAGTTCGAGCGTGACAAGGCGTTCGCGATGCTCATTCACGATGGTCCTGCCGAGATGTTCGGTCGGATGACGTTCGAGGCGCTGGGCGACAACCGGACCCGGATCGCCACCGTGATCGATATCCCGGGCATGCCCGAATCGATGGACAGAAGCTTCCTGAACAGCCGCCTGGAGCGCAGTGAGCGGATCAGGAAGCAGCTCATCGAGGCGGAGACCTAGGGCCGGCTATGTCCGACCCCGTCGTCTTCATCAGCCGGTTTCGGGTCAAGGACGGCCTGCTCGACGCATTCCTGGAGCACTACCGGCAGAGCATCCCGGTGACAGAGGCGGCCAAGCCTGATACGCTGGTCCAGCTCGCCTACGACCTCCAGCTACAGGGCGCCGACCAACGCTCGCAGACGACGCTCCAGTTCATTGAGCCCGCCGGCATCGAGATCTACGGCTCGCCCAACGCGCTCGCGATGGAGAGGATGAAGAGGGTGGCCGGTACGAACATCGACGTGAAGATCGATAGCCAGTTCGTGGGCGGCTTTGTCCGTCCCAGATCAGGATGAGCATACGGCCCCTGGTGCCGACGTCGCTGGCCCGAGGCACGATGGCCTTGGCGTCGGTCCAGAGTGTGGCGCGCGACGGCGCTTGATCAGGGCCGAGGACTTCAGCCGGACCCGGAGGACCAGACAATGAGACAACTACTGGAAGATGCGGCGCAGCGCTCGATAGCCTATCTGGAGGGACTGGACTCGAGGCCGGTTGCGCCTTCGCCTGAGGCCGTGGCGGGGCTCGCGGCACTCGAGGAGCCCCTGCCGGAGGGTCCGAGCGAGCCCGCGGCGACGCTCGCGCTGCTGGACGACGTTGGCTCGCCCGCTACGGTGGCCACGGCAGGGTCGCGCTTCTACGGGTTCGTGATCGGCGGATCGCTGCCCGTGACGCTCGCCGCCAACTGGCTTGCCGGCGCGTGGGACCAGAACTCGGCGCTGTACAACGTCACGCCCGCTACGGCACGGATCGAGCAGATTGCGCTGCGCTGGCTGCTCGATCTGTTCGATCTGCCACGCAAGAGTGGTGGCGGCTTCGTCACCGGGGCGACGATGGCCAACTTCAGCGCCCTGGCGGCCGCGCGCCACGCCGTCATCGAGCGCGCCGGCGCGAACGTCGAGGCCGATGGGTTGTGCGGCACGCCGCCGATTTCGGTGGTCGTGGGCGCCGAAGCGCATCCCACGCTCTTCAAGTCCCTGGGCCTGTTGGGACTGGGGCGGAATCCGCTGGTCAGGGTGCCGGTCGACTCGCAGGGTCGGATGCGCGCCGATGCGCTGCCGAAGCTCTCGGGTCCCACCATCGTGATCACGCAGGCGGGCAACGTCAATACCGGGGCGTTCGACCCGATCGGGGAGATCTGTGAGGTCGCGCACGAGGCCGGCGCCTGGGTCCACGTGGACGGGGCCTTCGGCCTGTGGGCACTGGCAGTTCCGTCGATGGCCGAACTCACCGCGGGTATCGCCCAAGCGGACTCGTGGGCGACGGACTTCCACAAGTGGCTGAACGTCCCCTACGACAGCGGTCTGGCGCTGGTGCGAGACGCCGATGCGCTGCGTGCGGCGATGTCGATCTCGGCCGAGTACCTTCCGACCGAGAGCCCACTGCGCAACCCGTCGGACTATACGCCCGAGCTCTCGAGGCGGGCGCGGGGCGTTGAGGTGTGGGCCGCACTGCGGTCACTGGGGCGCGCTGGCATCATCGAGATGATCGAGCGCTCCTGCCGCCACGCCAGGCGCTTCGCGGAAGGCCTGCAGTCCGCCGGGTACCGGGTGCTCAACGACGTGGTGCTCAACCAGGTGCTGGTGGCGTTTGGTGATGCGGACAGGACGCTCCACGTGATCGCGGAGATCCAGCGCGATGGGACCGGTTGGTGTGGCGGCACCGTCTGGCAGGGTCAGACGGCGATGCGCATCAGCGTCTCGTCGTGGGCGACGACCGACGACGATGTCGAGCGGTCTCTGGAGGCGATGATTCGGGTCGCGCGGAAAGCGTAGCGCCGGGTATAGCCAGAGTCCGGCTCCCTCCCCATGTACTCGGGGGGAGGGCCGGGGAGGGGGCTCGGGGTACGGTAGGCCCGGAACCGCAGACCCCCTTTTGTGTTTTCCCCCCGCGTACAGGGGGAAAAGCAGACCGGACTCCCGCCCCCTGTACGCGGCAGGTGTTCTGACGCCCGAGGGCTGGGGAGGGGGCATGAACCGACCATTCATCAAGGGACTCGCGCTCAGCGAGGTGTTCTACCGCGAGGCGGTTGCGCCGATCCTGGCGCGGCGCTTTCCCAAGCTGCGGTACTCCGCAGCCCTGATCGGGGCGGGCTCCGAGGTGCTGGGCTTCGACACGCCGCAGTCAATGGACCACGATTGGGGCCCGCGGCTGACGCTGTTTCTGGGCGAGGCCGACCATGCGGCACATCGGGATGAGATCGACCAGACGCTGCGCCGGGAGCTTCCGGCAGAGATTCACGGCTATCCCACAAGCTTCGGGACTCACGCGGACGGCACAGGCGTGATGGTGGCCGACGAGGCCGTCGCCAAGGCCATCTCCGACGGTGGCGCCATAGACCACCGTGTGCTGATCGTCACCGTTCGGGGCTACTTCGTGCGCGAGCTGGGCTTCGATCCCGTGGGACTGCCCTCGGGCAGCCCAGAGGGCGGTCCCGTCGGCGAGATCAGCGCCGGAGACTGGGTGAGCGTGCCTGCCTACCGCCTCCTGATGCTCACATCGGGCCGCGTGTTCCACGACGGCCTGGAGCAGTTGCACGCGCTGCGGGCAAGGCTGTCCTATTACCCACACGATGTCTGGCTGTACCTGCTGGCGGCGCAGTGGCGGCGCATCGCCCAGGAGGAGGCCTTCGTCGGGCGCTGCGCTCAGGTGGGCGACGAGCTGGGATCACGGCTGGTCGCGGCGCGGCTGGTCCGCGATCTGATACACCTGTGCTTCCTGATGGAGCGCCGGTATGCGCCCTACATCAAGTGGCTGGGGAGCGCGTTTGCACGGCTCGACTGCGGTCCGGGGCTAGCGCCGATCCTTACGCGTGTGCTGGGAGCGACCACGTGGGAGGACCGTGAGACGCACCTGAGCCGCGCGTATGAGACGGTGGCCGAGATGCACAACGCGCTGGGGATCACGGAGCCGTTGGCGCCGACGGTGAGCCCGTTCCATGGGCGGCCCTTTCTGGTGCCTCATGCCGATCGTTTCGCGGATGCGCTTCGCGTAGCAATCCAAGACGACGGGGTGCGTGCACTGCCGGAACACCTGGGAAACGTCGATCAGTTCGTCGACTCGACCGACGCGCTGGCCTGTCCTGATCGGCTAAGAGGTCTATACTCGTGAGAGTGTAGCGGCAGCTCCATCAGCCACGAAAGGAGACCGGATGGACCACGTCGAGGGCACGTTCAAGGGTGTGCGGGATGCGAGCATCTACCACCAGGCCTGGCTTCCCGAGGGGGAGGCGAGGGCTGCGGTGCTGATAGTCCACGGGCTGGGCGAGCACAGTGGGCGCTACATGAATGTCGTGAACGCGCTCGTCCCACGCGGCTACGCCGTCTATGCGCTCGACCACCTTGGGCATGGCAAGTCCGAGGGCGAGCGGGAGGTCATCGAGCGGTTCGACGACTATACGAACACGCTCACAACGTACCTTGGGATGGTCAAGGGCTGGCAGCCGGGCAAGCCCGTCTTCCTGCTGGGGCACAGCATGGGCGGGCTGATTGCCACCACCTACCTGCTCGACCATCAGGCCGAGTTCCGCGGCG
This sequence comes from Anaerolineae bacterium, assembly GCA_025454475.1. Classification (GTDB taxonomy): domain Bacteria; phylum Chloroflexota; class Anaerolineae; order B4-G1; family SLSP01; genus PWVB01. The sequence goes on along the minus strand of JALOOJ010000268.1, from coordinate 855 downwards.
CGGTCATCTCCGCGCCGGCGATCAAGGTCGGTGAGAGCGTCCCAAAGGCGACGATCCTCATGGGCAAGGTCCTGTCGGTGATCGCGCCGAAGATGGGGGTGTTGGCTCTGGATTCCAGCGCGATCTCGCGGGATCCCGAGGTTGTGCGGGCCTACGTCAACGACCCGCTGGTCTTCCACGGCAAGACGCCCGCACGGCTGGCGGCGGAGATGCTGAAGGCGATGCAGCGCGTCACGGCGGAGGTGGGCACGATCAGCTTGCCTTTCATCGTCATGCAGGGCAGCGAGGACCGGCTTGTCGATCCGGGTGGGACGCGGATGCTCTATGAGCAGGCGGGCTCCAAGGACAAGACGCTGAAGATCTATGAGGGCTTCTTTCACGAGGTGTGCAACGAGCCGGAGTGCGCGCTCGTGCTCGACGACGTTGGCGACTGGCTCGACGCGCACGTCTAGTGGTCAGTTACGTCGGTTCGTAGTAACCGCTTCAGCGGTTCTGAGACCGCCCAGTCTGCTCGGCGCGCCTGCTGAAGCACCGGAACGACTCAAGTCGTTCCCACAGACCTAGACATCAGCTCAACAGAGCACCAGTCGCTGCCGATCGGAGGTAGCGTTGGACCGGATCTCAGGCGTTGCCGAGATCCGCAGCGGCCTGCGGATGCCGTACCTGGAGCAGGGGGATCCTCTGGGCGTGCCGCTCGTTTTGGTGCACGCGGTCGGTGACTCGCAGCGCATCTTCGAGCGTCTGCTCGACCAGCTTCCGCGCACGATCCACGCGTTCGCGCCCACGCTGCGCGGGCACGGCGACGCGAGCCGGCCCACCTCGGGATACCGCTCGAGCGACTTCGCCGCCGACCTC
>JALOOJ010000102.1 GCA_025454475.1 Anaerolineae bacterium | reverse complement strand
CATCGAATACACCCAGCACCTCGGTAGACTCGCCCTCGGCGATCCAGATCTGCCGTCGACTTGGGTCCACGCGGGCCCGCAGCGCCTCCCACGCGCCGAGCGACAGTCGCTGCTGGCCAAGGAAGAAAACAATGGGCCGACCGCGGAGCGTAAGATAGCCTGGCCGTCGCGTCAGATCGTCGCCCAATGTCTCCAGCGCACTCAGCACCTCATCTGTCGTGCTGAGCAAGGGCGATGTCACGTCCACCTGCGCGGCCGCCGCGAATCCCGCCAAGGCCGCCTGCTCCAGGAGTATGCGGAAGTTCGGCGCGGCTGGGTTCGCTGCCATCGATGGGCCATACCACGTCTGCACGAGCGCGTCAATGCCTGCTGCCTGGGCCTCTTCCACGTGCCGTCCGACTGCCGACGCATCGGCAGAGACATACAGGCCTGGAGGGAGATCACAGTGCGGTTCAGCCCACGTCGACCAGACGATATCGGCGCGGTAGAGCGCAAGTATCAAGCGCTCAGGTGACTCGTTGTCCTGCGCGCCAAGTGGCGTAGTTCGACACAGCATGGGCAACAGAAGCAGCACAAAAGTGCGCAGAAGCTGCTTGCACCGCTGACTGTGCACGCGCCCCCTCCATGACTGCACCCGTTCAATCGGACCATGACACAACCTCACTATAGGTCAGACGACCATCTGCGCAAGCAGGGCGTCTACAGGCACACATCGTCTGGACTTGGCCCCTCAACCCGGTATAATCGTATGAATAACGTGGAGGCAAGACAATGTCAACAATCTGGACCGGGTTAGGCAGCATCGTGGGCCCGATCATCGGGTTTCTGCTTGGACTGATCCCGCTGATCCTGATCCACGAGTTCGGGCACCTGATCGCAGGACGCACGGTGGGCATCTGGGCTCGTGAGTTCGGAGTCGGTTACCCCCCCCGCATCCTGAAGCTCTTCCGCTGGAAAGAAACTGATTTCACACTGAACTTGCTACCTCTGGGAGGTTTCACGCGCTTTGAGGGTGAAAAGACCTTCGATGACGGCCAGAACCACGCGACCGAACCTGGTATAGAGGAACACAGCCTGTATGCCAAGGGCCCCTGGCAGCGCATCGTTGTCTACCTTGGGGGCTCAGTGGCCAACCTACTCACGGCATGGTTGATCGCCGTGCTTATCTTCGTGACCGGCATACCACAGACTCGCCCGGTGATCACTGAGGTTGTACCGGGTTCCCCTGCCGCAATGGCGGCTCTACAGCCTGGCGACCAGATCGTCGCCGTGAACGGTGACGCCGTCGAAGATACCCGCGTACTCCAGGAACGCATCTTGGCTGAGGCCGGAACGCCAACCAGTTTCACCGTCGAGCGCGATGGAGCGGCTCGGGACTTGGTCATCACGCCGCGGGCCAATCCACCTGAAGGCCAGGGCGCACTGGGGATTCTCATCGCCACACAGGAGATCACGGGAACGCTCAAGCACTACCCAGTGACCCAGGCAGTGACCTACGGAAGCCGATACTTCGCCAACGTGGCAGCGACCACTGTGATGTTGCCCGTTTACGTTGTGCGAATGGGCATCCCCTTCGCACAGGCCCGCCCTGTAGGCGTGATCGGAATCAGCCAGATCGCGGACCAGAGCGTGGACCAGAGTATCGAGCAAAATGCACCCTACCCCTTCCTGAACATCCTGGTGCTTTTGAGCATCAGCCTTGGCATCTTCAACTTGCTGCCGATCCCCGCGCTCGATGGTGGACGCATCCTCTTCGCGCTCGTCGAAGCAATCCGGGGCAAAGCTCTGACACCGGCGCTTGAGGAGCGCATCCACCTCGCGGCGTTGCTGCTGCTCGTCGCTATGTTTATCGCCGTGACGGTGCTCGACATCGTCATGCCGGTGCAGTTGCAGTAGCCCATTCCCCGGGAGATACCGAATGTTGATGGACGAATGGGACCTGATCGATCCGGACCTGGGCGCCGATAGCCGGGGCGCAGAGCGCAGAGCAGTGCTCTGGCAGACACTCGAAAACGATCGCGTTGTGCCGGATCGAGAACTCGTTGCTCTCCTCTCCAATCTGCTGGATGATGACCTGCTCCGGATGCGGATGCTTTGGCCCAAGCTGGCGCTGACGGTCCGCCGAGAGCTTCTGACCCTTCTGGAGGAGATCTCCAAAGCCGACTTTGCGATGGACTTCACCGCCATCTTCCGGCTTGCCCTGGCGGATGGCGATGCCGACGTACGCGCCGAGGCGTTGCGTGGGCTCGATGAAGACGAGGATGTCCGGTTGGTTCCAGAGCTTGTGCGCATCTTGCGCCACGATCCATCGGCCGCGGCGCGGCAGGCCGCCGCCGAAGGCCTGGGGCGATTCGTCCTCCTGGGCGAGCTGGAAAAGATACGGCCCGATCCATTCCGGAAAGCAGTGCAGGCGCTGCAGGCGTGCTACACCGATTCCGCCGAGGAGATGCGGGTTCGCCAGCGCTCGATCGAGGCGATGGCCTACACCGGCGACTACGGCGTGCCGGCGATGATCAAGAGCGCTTACACCGATGGCGATGCGACAATGCGTCGTAGCGCCGTGGTCGCGATGGGCCGCAGCGCCGACGACACTTGGGGCGTGCTGGTTCAGCGCGAGCTGGTCAGTCCTGATCCACGCATGCGATTGGCGGCTGTCCGTGCCTGCGGCGAGCTTCAGCTCCGAGCGGCAGCCCAGGACATTGTCGGTCTCACGGACGATGTTAGTGTCGAAGTACAGGCCACAGCCCTCTGGGCGCTTGGCCAAATCGGTGGCACCCTGGCGCTGAGAACACTCCAGCGCTTCGCAAGGGGAGACGATGAGGATCTTGCCGCGGCTGCCGAAGAGGCCGTCCAGGAACTCGAGTTCCTCTACGGCGACGCTTCATCCTTCTTCGGTGCGCCCGAGACCTTCATTGGCGAGACTGATGGCGCATGGCGGTTCCCCGGGCTCGGCGACATTGTCGATCCGGACGCCGATGAGGCAATTGACGACGCCGATGCGACCGTCGATGAGGTCGATGGCGACACAGTCGTCGAAAGCGGTGATGCCGATTATCTGGTCGGCTATCTTAGTGCCGCAGACGATGACATCGACCTGGAAGTATCCGAGGGTGACCGTTGGGACGACGACGACACCCCTTACGATGATGGCAGTTCGGATGAGGACTGAGTCCAGGGTTCCTGGGCTACCTCCTTCCTACGGGCGTTGGTGCATCGGCGTCCTTGTGACCTTGGTTCTGGTTGCGGCGTTGTTCTTGACTGTGAAGGAAGCCTCTGCCCAGCTGCCCGACACAACGCACGAGTACACTTTCGGACAGATTGCGCGCTTCAGACTCGCGCTGCCGCGCGACACCAAGGTGCGGCAGGCGACGCTCTACCTACAGATCAATGACGATCGCACTGTGGGCCTCGATACTCACGTAACCGAGGGTCAGGCGGAGGTCGTTCGCAACCTGGTCTCCGAACCACTGCCACCCTATGCTCAGATCACCACGTGGTGGGGCTTCACGGGAGGCGCCGGCGACCCGGTCGAGACTGAGAGAGTCCGCTTCCAATATGTTGACAACCGCTATGCCTGGCAGACAGCCGAGGGCGACAACGTGGCCGTCCACTGGGTCACAGGAGAGCGATCGCTCATGATTCAGGCCGTAGATGTGGCTGAAGCAGCGCTAAGCCGCTTCAAGGAAGCTCTGAGCACTGAACGGCTCCCAAGCACTTCTATCTACATCTACCCCTCACAGTCTGACCTGGCTTCGGCGATGCAACTCGCGGGCTTCGACTGGGCAGGCGGCGTTGCCTACCCCGAATTGGGTGTGGTCCTGGTTGCGATTCCACCCTCCGTCGAGGCGCCCGTCGCTATGCAGCAGGATATCCCCCACGAGCTTGCCCACCAATCGCTCTACGCTTGGCTGGGACCACAGGGCTACGCCTCGCTGCCCACATGGCTCAACGAAGGACTCGCAATGGCCTTTGAGGCCCGCCCTGACCCCACCCGTGCGGTTGTACTGCAGGAAGCTCGGCGGGATAGCACGATGATCCCCCTTGCCGAGCTCTGCCTACCCTTCCCTGACGACCCACAGCGCGCGCAGTTGGCCTATGCCCAAAGCGAGCGCGTCGTCGCGTACCTCCGCCAGAGCTTCGGCTGGTCCGGACTCCGACGCCTCATCCTGGCATATGCTGACGGCAAGGCCTGCAGCGCCGGGCTGCAGGAAGGCTTAGGGCAAGACCTCGTCGCCCTGGATCGGGCGTGGCAGGTTTCGCTGATGCAGGAGCAGAGCCCTGTCGCGGCCCCCGACACACGCGCCGAGGCCACGCTTCTCTGGCGCGATGCCGGCCCGTGGCTGGTTCTGCTCGCCGCCCTGGTGCTCCCGGGGCTGACGCTCATCGCCAGAAGGCGCTAGAGTCGAGCAAAGAGCGTCAGCGGCCTGAACCGACCAAGCTGCTGATGCTTGGCTGCACGCAAGGTCCTGCCCTATCGGTGCAGGGCCATATTAGCACCTGCCGCCATACCACAACGCGCACCCGGGCAAGGCATTCGTCTGCCAGTCATTTGACATATAATACTCTCTATTATATACTATATTATGCCAAGCATTCGTATTGCGACAGGGGCGCCTTCTGCGTGCCCTGCAGGCTGCCACAAGCAAGGAGGTGTGCACATGCAGATCAGTCGGAGTTCGATAGACCAGCTCCGCAGGGGCTTCGGCGGTGAGGTGCTACTCCCCGACGACTCCAACTACGACCGCGCTCGGACTGTGTATAACGCGATGATCGATCGCCGGCCCGCTGTCATCGCTCAGGTCGCCAGCGTGGACGATGTTGTTCGCGCGATCCGGTTCGGGCGGGATCTGGATCTCGAAATCGCGGTCCGGGGTGGAGGACATAGCGTTGCCGGCAAGGCCCTCTCGGAGGGCGGTCTTGTCATCGACCTTCGAAGAATGAACGCAGTGTCGGTCGACCCATACGCACGTACAGTAACCGTCGCCGGCGGGGCTACCATGGGCCATCTCGATCGAGCCACCCAACCCTACGGCCTAATGACGACCGGAGGTCGAGTGTCCACCACTGGTGCAGGTGGGTTCATCCTCGGAGGGGGTAGTGGCTGGCTCGACCGGAAATTCGGCCTGGCTTGCGACAATCTGTTGTCGGTGGATCTCGTGACTGCAGATGGCAGCGAGGTACACGCCTGCGAGGACGACAACCCCGAGCTGTTCTGGGCACTCCACGGCGGGGGTGGCAACTTCGGGGTGGCGACTGCGTTTTCACTCCGCTTGCACGAGTTGCAGACGGTCACTGCGGGGCTCCTATTGTGGCGACCCGAGGATGGGCCAAGGGTACTGCGCACCTACCGCGACTTCTTGGCATCGGCTCCGGACGAAGTTGGCGGAGGCGCCCTGTACCTGACCGGGCCTGACGCGGCATTCGTCCCTGAGCATCTTGTCGGCGAACTCGCGTTTGCTGTCTTTGTGGTCTACGCCGGGCCGGAGGCTGTAGCCCGCACGGTAGCAGCCCCGCTGCTCGATATGGCCCGCGAGGGAGGATTCGTTGCGGAGATGCCATACGCCGACATGCAGTGCATGCTTGATGACCCTCCCGGTTACCGGAACTACTGGTCGGCTGATTATCTTGATGATCTTCCGGATGAGGCTGTCGATCTCTTCTGTGCTCGAGCCGGGGATATGGTGGTACCTTCGCCATCCCAGCACGTGCTTTTCCCTCAGGGCGGTGCGGTGTGTCGAACGCTCACCGACTACCCAGTACCTTGGCGGCACGCCCCCTGGTGTGTCCATCCCTTCGGCCTATGGGACGATCCTGCCGACGACGAACGCGTCAAGCGATGGGCCCGAGACATCCGAGCCGACCTCAAGCCATGGTCGAGCGGTGCTGTCTACCTGAACTTCATTGGAGAGGAGGGTGAGGATCGAGTGAGGGCCGGTTTCGGGCCCCAGAACTACTTGAGACTTGCGACGGTGAAGGCGCAGTACGATCCAGACAACATCTTTCGGCTGAACCACAACATCAAGCCTGTCGAACGTCCTGGCTGACAGGTCAGTTCGCGCCATGGCGATGCCACACACTGCGTAGCGCTTGCGTGATGTGCAAGGTGCGGTACGATGGTGCTCGCCCTGTCTCAGAGGGTGAGCGTACGTAGGTGCCGCCCTTACGCTAGAGAGGTCATGATGCAACACATTACCCATCACGTGGACTTGTGCGTCGTTGGCGGAGGCCTGGCGGGCATGGCGACGGCAATCGCCGCGGCGCGCCATGGCGTCAAGGTTGCGCTCATGCAGGATCGACCGGTCCTGGGCGGTAACGTCTCATCGGAGATCAGGATGTGGATCTGCGGTGCCCACGGCTCGAACAATCGCGAAACCGGGCTGATTGAGGAGCTCGAGCTCGAGAATCGCTACCGGAACCCCCTACGCAACTTCTCCATCTGGGACAGCATTCTCTATGAGAAGGTGCGCTACGAGCCCAACATCACGCTCCTACTCAACTGCTCGTGCAATAGCGCCGAGATGGACGGCAGCCAGATAGCGTCCATCCGCGGATGGCAGACAACCTCCGAGACCTGGCACACGGTGGAGGCCGGCCTCTTCGCCGATTGCTCTGGAGATAGTATCCTTGCGCCGCTGACCGGAGCAGCCTACCGCGTCGGGCGCGAGGCGCGGTCTGAGTTCGGTGAGGACATCGAGCCCGAGCAGGCCGACCGCAAGACGATGGGAATGAGCTGCCTGATCCAGGCGCGAGAGACCAACCGCCCACAGGTCTTTATCGCTCCGCCCTGGGCCAACGTCTACGAGACTTGCGATGACCTTCCCTATCGAGGACACGATATACTCACCACCAACTTCTGGTGGATCGAGCTGGGTGGCGAACAGGACGCGATCCATGACACTGAGGCGATCCGCGACGAACTGCTCAAGGTTGCCTTCGGCGTCTGGGACCACATCAAGAACCATGGCGACCATGGGGCCGACAACTGGACACTCGAGTGGGTCGGTTTCCTGCCTGGCAAGCGCGAGAGCCGACGCTATGAGGGTGACGTGATCATGACTCAGAATGACGTGCGGGCCGAGGGCCGCTTCGAGGATCTGGTGGCCTACGGGGGCTGGACGATGGACGACCACCATCCCGGAGGCATCGCCTGGATGGGCGAGCCCACGATCTTCCATCCGGCACCCTCGCCGTTCGGTATACCCTACCGCGCACTGTATTCCCGCAACGTCAGCAATCTCTTCTGCGCCGGGCGCAATATCAGCGTGACCCATGCCGCGATGAGCGCTACACGGGTGATGGCGACCTGTGCCACGGTCGGCCAGGCCGTGGGCACTGCGGCGTCCATCGCCGTGCGCGAGCGGGTACTGCCGCGCGAGGTATATACCCACCATATCGAGGAGCTGCAGCAGACGCTCATGGACGACGACTGTTACCTTCCCTGGCACAAACGGCGTACGTCCGCACTCACCAGGCGCGCGATGTTGTCGGCTTCCGCGGGGGACCCTGAGCCGCTGCGCAACGGATTGGACCGCCCGATCGCTGGCGCGGACAACGGCTGGACGGCGCCTCTGGGCGCCTGGGCGGAATACCGGTTCGACGTACCCACTCGGGTCACGGGACTGCGCTTCACATTCGACAGCGAGCTGAACCGACCTGAGAAGAACACACCCGCCAATCTGCCGCTCGACATTCCGGTAGTGACGCCACCTGCGATGTTGGTGCGGGCTTTCCGCATCGAGACGCTGACCGAGGCAGGCGAATGGCGCCAGACTGCGCACGTTCGGCAGAACTACCAACGCCTGGTGCGACTGCCCTGTGACGTCACGACGCGCGCTGTGCGCTTCGTCCCCGAGGCCACATGGGGCGCCGCGGACGTCCATGTCTTCGCTTGGGACGTCGAGGCCACGCAGTAGCGGAGGACAGTTTGGGTCAGAAGTCCTACATGGTGTGTTTGGAGGGCGGCGGCACGCGGTGCCAGGCCGCTCTGTTTGACATAGCGGGCGCGGTGTTGGCGACCAGCCAGTCCACAGACGTCAACACCAACTTCGTCTCACTGCAGGCCGCTCAAGCCGCCGCTCTCACCGCGGTACGCCAGGTTCTGGACGTGGCAGGCGTCACTGGAGAGTGCGTCACACACTTCGCCGCCGCGCTTGTGGCATCGCGTTTTGGTCCAGAGCTCTTCGGCTCCGTGATCCCTAACGCTCACTACCACACCTACACCGAGCGCGACGTCATTTTCGCCCGCGCCGGGCTCTATGCGCCGCACGGCGTCGCGGTCGTGGCCGCGACCGGCGCCACAGCGTGGGCCAAGCGTGCCGATGACGGCCGTGAAGCTGCCGCGGGCGGGTGGGGCTCACTGCTTGGCGATGAGGGCAGCGCTTACGCCGTCGGTCTGCGCATGCTACGCGCGGCTACCAGGCTCTACGAGGGTCGGATGGCTGCGTCGTCTCGGATTGTCGAGGCACTGTGCGAACGCTTTCGCCTGGACCACGCGACCTTCCGGGAGGGGCTCTGCGACGTCGCCTATCAGAAGCCAATCACGCGCGCCGAGATTGCTGGGCTGGCGCCGATTGCCACACGGCTGGCCCAGGAGGACGATGCCGTCGCCCGGCAGATTGTCCGGCGGGTGGCGTCGGATCTCGCCGACTTGACAGTCTTCACTGCTGAACGTCTGTTCACGCCACACGAGGCCTTCGACGTTGCGGCAGCCGGCGGGCTGTTCAACGCCGGGGCGCTGGTATCAGCGCCGCTGGCACAGCGGCTCGCTGAGGCTTTTCCATACGCTCGGCTGGTCCTCGGCACGGAAGAGCCCGCCATCGCACTTGGTCATCTCCTCATCCACGAAGGTCACCTACAACAGAGAGGAAGTTAGGAAGTCATGAGACTTATCGACCGGTACTTTGACGCGCTCAGAGAGCTGATTGATGCCATAGCCGCTGACACGAAAACTATCGAGCAAGCAGCAGCGCTGTGCACCCACGCGCTGACCCACGGCGGTGCCATCCACGTGTTTGACAGCGGGCACCTGGTATCGCACGAGCTCATCCGCCGTGCAGGAGGGTTGGCAGCATTCAGCCGCCTCCAGATTGGCCTGACGGTCGACAACACGGTGCGAACGCGCGCCGCGCAGTCCCCCGCGCCACACACCACGCTCGGTTTCGGGTACATCCAACACATCTTTGATAGCGACCAGTTGCGGCCCGGAGATGTCCTCTTCGTGGGCAGCGTGTCGGGCAAGTCAGCCAATGTCGTGGAGCTTGCACTCAAGGCGCGCGACCACGGGTTGACAGTGATCGCGATCACGGCGATGGCCTACAGCCCAGGGCTCGAATCCCAACATCCGTCTGGTAAGCTCCTGTATGAGGCAGCAGATCTCGTGCTTGACAACCATGCCCCCTTCGGCGATGGAATGCTCACGGTCGACGGGCTCGACTACCCAGTCATTCCGGCGTCGGGCTTTGGTGCCGTTACGCTGCTTTGGGGCGTCGTCGCGGAGACCATCGAGAGCATGCTCGCGCAAGGGCTCAAACCTTCGGTCTATCCCAGCGTAAACCGGCCCAACGGCCCGGCGCTGGTCGCTCAGGTCGATGCCGAGGCGTTGGAAAAGGGGTATTGACGTGCGTTATCTTGAGGAGATCATCGCCCTGCTCCAGGAAGTGCAGGATACGCAACGCGACGCGATGGAGCAGGCCTCGCAGGTCATCGCGGACGCCATCGAGGCCGACCACCTGGTCTACGTCTTCGGCGCAACGCACGCGGGCATTCTGGCGCAAGAGCTCTTCTACCGCGCCGGCGGCCTCGTGCCAGTCAACCCGGTCCTGCCGCCCGGCCTGGTCACCGACGTGCGCCCAGCCACACTGACCTCACGGCTGGAGCGCATGGCAGGCCTGGGGACCGAGATCGTCGCCGAGTCGCCAATCGAAGCGGGGGACGTCCTCATCGTCCACTCCGTTTCCGGTCGCAACGCGGCGGCTGTGGAGTTCGCGCTCGGTGCCCAGAAGCGGGGCGCCTACGTCATCGCCCTCACGTCGGTTGGCTATTCGCGCTCAGTAAAGGCACGGCAGGAAGGAATGCCGCGCCTGTTTGAGATGGCGGACCTCGTCCTCGACAACCGCGCCCCGATCGGTGATGCATTGGTGGCGTTGCCCGGCCTGGCGCAACGCGTGGGGCCCTCCTCAACGGTCACTGGCGCGGCGATCCTTAACGCGATTGTAGTCCGAGTCGCTGAGTTGCTCCTGCAGCGCACAGGGGATCCCCCGATCTTCATGAGCGCCAATCTGGATGGCGGCGATACCTTCAACCAGCGCTGGCTGGCGTACTACAGAGGCCGCCTGACCTACCTCTAGTGACGCTACCCGCGCTACCAGCACCCAAGGGCTTTCTGCGGGCCTTGGGCGCGGAGACTCTGGGTGCGCGCCTCGCTAACCTAAGCGAGCCAGGCGCGTCCAATCCGATTCCGTGGTATAATCTCCTTTCGCGTTTCCGACGGCTCCATGACACATCCCGCGTTCCCTGAAAGGAGATCCGATGCGCATAGGGATAGACTTCGGAACGACGAACTCCTCCGTAGCCCACTTCGACGGCACAACGTTGCACCCGGTCCAGCTTGACCCTCATAGCGAGAACTCCAAGGTACTCCCCTCACTGATCTGGATCGATCGCGACTACCAGGTTCAGATTGGCAGCGGCGCGGCGCAGGAGTACCTGACGCGCGAGACCGGGCGTCGCATCGTCTGGTCGCGGCGCGACCTCGTCCCGATTGAGATCATCGTCGCCGGCGGCGGGTCAAGCCCGATCCACTACTGGCACGAAGTCAGCCTCGTCACCGACATCAACGCCAACGGGCGCCTGCTACAGTCGGTCAAGACCGCACTCCGTGACCCGCGGTACGAGGGTACGATGATCTTCGATCGCTACTACACGATCGATGAGCTCATCGCCTTAGTCCTAGAGGCGATGAAGACGCGCGCTGAGGCGCAGTTTCAGGATACCTGCGACAGCGTCGTGCTGGGCCGTCCGGTCCGCTTCTCCGACGATCCCGCCATCACGGCACGGGCTGAGGAGCTCCTCTACCGGGCCGCGCGGATCGCCGGGTTCAGCGAAATCTCCTTCCAGATGGAGCCCGTCGCCGCGGCGCACCTCTACCACCGCGAGACCGCCCGCCGCGAGATGGCGCTCGTGTTTGACTTCGGCGGGGGTACGCTCGACCTCACGGTGGTGGAACTCGGCGGAAGCGAAGCGCCCCGGGTCATATCGAACCGCGGCGTGCTCGTAGGGGGAGACGATCTCGATCGCCGGATCATGATCTCCCTGCTGCCGCATTTCGGGGCGGGCACCAAGGTGGACGGGGGTGCGGACTTCCCGCCGGAGTTCCTCGATCAGCTGCACACCTGGCAGACGATGCCCGAACTCTCGCGTCCCGAACCATTGAGCAAGATCAGACAGTACCAGAAGACGAGCGACACTCCCAAGGCGATGTTCGCCCTGGAGACGCTGGTCACGCAGAACATCGGCTTCGAGCTCTTTCAGCAGATCGAACGAACCAAGAAGGCGCTAACCGACAATGTGATGGCGCCCCTCACCTATGCCCACGAGCATGTCGCCATCCGCGAGCGTATCTTGCGCCGGGACTTCGAGGAGATGATCGAGCCCGAGGTGACCAAGGTGGCGGAGGAGGTCCACGCAGTGTTGCGTGATGCAGACATTCGCGCCGACCAGATCGACACGGTCCTGCGTACTGGCGGCACCTCGCTTGTCCCTGCCTTCGTCGAGATGCTTGCGTCCACGTTCGGTCGCGACCGCGTGCGCCAGATGGATCCCCTCACCTCTGTCGTCGGCGGCATGGCTGTCGTGGCGCACGAGGGAGTCGCGAACGCGCCGCCCTACGCCTACCGCTACCAGAATCCGCTGCTGGCCTTCGCTGCCACCAGCGGCCGGGAATACGAAAGCACCATCTGGCGAGCGCGGATGACGTGCTACACGGACCGCGACTACCGCATCATCAACTTGCCCCTTACGCTTAGCGGTCTGCACGGTATACGGCCTGCCGACCTTGACTACGATTCCGAGTCCGACAAGCTGCTGCGCTTTAAGCTCGCACGCCCGTCCACCGTCTTTATCGTCTATCAGGCCAAAGCACACCAGCTCCCCCGCTGGCTCAGAGGCTTCGGTCGCGACGAAACGCTGCAGGTCGAGATCCAGACACCAGGCGGGCTCTACCCCTTCTTTGTCTACCAACGGGACTTCCCCGCCGGTTCCTTCGTTCTCGGCGGCGCCCATTCGGATGGCTACAGTGGTATCGTCTTCCTCAACTATCTGACAGCGGTGAAGCCGATCTGATCCTGAGCATTGGCTGCAGGGTACCTTGCGCCGCGCACCATGCGCCTTATAATGAAGGTGAGGCCCGCCTGGTTATCCTGTCGTTTCTGCACGCCGCATGAAAGGAGACACAGATGGAGACCCAAGGACCACTGGTTGATGAGAGCCAACCGCACGAGCCGGATAGGACTGACCTCAACCGCGCCACTGCCGACGAACTCATTGCGCTGCCCGGCATTGGGTTGGCGCTCGCACGACGCATCATCGCCCATCGCGAAGCCCACGGGCCCTTCACCAGCGTCAGCGACCTCACCAACGTCACGGGGATTGGACAGACGGTGCTTGAGGGCATAGCCGACCTCGTCAGCGCTGTACCTGGGGCTACGGCTCTATCCCCGGGCCACAACCGCACAGGCGCCACGAGGTCAACGGGATGGGACCTCGGGGATGCCGACCCAGACCAAAAGGGCACAGCCGGGCCCGATGGGACTGCGGAGCCGGAGCAAATCGAGGAGGCAGCAGCCATGACTGATAGCGAGTCACCCGTGGAAGCCGCGGAGCATGTGCCGGATGTACCGGGACTGCAGGGGGAGGCTGCAATGATCGAGGTCGAGCCCGGGGTCCATAGCCCTGACGAGGAGATCAAGGAACCACCCCTAGCAGGCCCGGCGTTACCGCCGGTACAGGAACCGAGCCGGCGCCGTAGTTGGTCCTGGGTCTGGGCTTCCGTGCTAGGTGCCGTGCTTGGTGGACTCCTGGGGTTGGTCCTCGCGCTTCTGGTCTTCGCCGGTATCAACGGCTCCGTAGATGTACGGCGCAGTTCTGCCTTTCGCACGCTTAACAACCAGGTTAACGGGCTGGGCGTGGAGATCGATACCGTGCGCACGGATGTCAGCACGCTGCAAGGCGACCTCGACGGTCTGCGCCAACGGGTCGAGGTCCTCTCAGGCTTGACGGCGCGGATGGACAAGGCCGAGAGCACGATCGGGGCGTTCGGCGAAGACATCGATACGCTACAGACCGCGGTGAGCGCGATGACTCAGGAGATCGACGACCTCGGACAGGCAGTTGACACACTCGAGCTCCAGTCGGCGCAGACCTTGTCTTTCTTCGAACAACTGCGGGCGCTGCTCGAAGAGATGTTCGGAGGCAAGGAGCCACAGGGGGCGATCCCCAGCCCCGAGGGGGTGAACTGATGGCTGAACGAGCGACGAACGACAGTCGTAGGGGAAGCGGGTCTACAGTGACGAACATTCTGAAGGTTCTCTTTCGCCTTCTGCTGGTGCTCATTTTCGGCACCCTGATCGGCGTGGGCTTCTACTTCGGGATACCCTGGCTCTACCGCGCAACGATCGTCCCGGTACAGCAGAACACCGAAGCGATCTCGGACCTGACCCAGCGGATGACCCAGACAGAGACTCAGACTGGCCAGGTTGTCGGCGCCCTCCAGGACCGCACCGCTGGCATGGAAGGCGAGATCGCAACGCTCAAAGAGGTGAGTGCGGTACAGTCAGCCGAGCTGGCGACCGCCGCTGCTCAGGTGGGTGAACTGGAAGCCCAGATTGCCCAACTCGAGGCGGCAGCCGAAGCCCAGGCGGACGCGCAGGCAGCGCTCAAGAGGGATGTCGATACAGCCGCGCGCAGCCTCAGCCGCCTGGCCTCGGACCTTCGCGATCAGCAGGAAACACTGACCGCGCTGGATGAGGCGCTTACCCCGCAGCTTGGTGACCTCACAGTGCGAGCGGAGGCGCTCGCACTCACACAAGGTGACGCATTGGCGCGCCTCGCGCTGATCCAGGCCGCGCAAGACCTGATCCGGGTGCAGGTACTGCTTGTCGAAGATAACGTGGGGGCAGCGCGCAGCGGGCTCCAGATCGCAGCTGCGCACCTCACACGTTTCGGCACACTTGCGCCAGACCAGGCAGCAACAGCGGCTGAGCTTGTGGCACGCGTGCAGGCTCTGGACGCCCTAATCGGGGAGCGTTCGTTCCGTACTGCGCCCCTGCTTGAGGCGCTGTGGGCGGACATCGCCACGCTGGCGCTGCCGGAAGTCGTGGCGCCGCTGACCGAGCTGGAGGCATCGGGGGCGCTCACGTCGACGGTCGGCATCACAGAGACCGTCGAGCTCACAGCAACACTGACGGTGACACCGACACTCACGCCGACGCCACGGCCTTAGGCAGCTCGAGCCGCCGCCTCTGCCAGATGCCGGGGACCTTT
>JALOOJ010000267.1 GCA_025454475.1 Anaerolineae bacterium | reverse complement strand
CGGTGAAGCCCGTGGCCGCGGCGCACACCGACCCGCGGAAATCGGCAGAGGCCAACGCTCTCTTGCGACGCGATCTCCCCGATCCGTATGTTCCACCGGGAGTGGTCCAGGTGCTGCACACCGGCCTGTCGGCGTTTTTCCGGGAGCCATCGACAGCATCGTACGCCGCCCTCGCCCGAGACGCCGACCAGATCGAGCTTGTGCGATCACTGGGAGTAAGTTCAGCCATGATTGTACCCCTTGCGGCGCGAGGCCGCGCCCTTGGCGTGATCACGCTCGTGGTGTCGGCCGAGTCCGACCGCGTGTACACTGCGCCCGACCTGTACTTGGCTGAAGAACTGGCGCGTCGCGCTGCGCTGTTGGTGGACAACGCGCGGTTGTTTTCCGAGGCGCAGCAACTGAATGCCGACCTGGAGGAGCGTGTGGTGCAGCGCACCGCTGACCTGCAAGCGGCTGTTGGTCAGCTCAGGAACTCGCGGGTGCAGTTGCTGCTATTAGCTCGGCACGAGCAGTTAAGACGCGAAGAAGACCGCGCCCGTATGGCCCGTGAGGTCCACGACGAGTTGGGGCAGGCCCTGACCGGCATCAAGATGGATCTGGCCTGGCTCCAAAAGCATACGGGTTCCGAGCAGAAGGGCCTGTTGCGGAAGTATCGTGATATGTCCGAGTTGGTGGACACGACGATCCAGAGTGTGCGTCGCATCGCCACGGAGTTGCGTCTGGGGATATTGGATGACCTGGGACTTGTGCCGGCGATGGAATGGCAGGCACAGGACTTCGAGCAGCGCAGCGGGATTCGCTGCACGTTCACTTCGAGTTTGGAGAAGGTGGCATTGGGCGCAGGAGAGACCAGCGCCCTGTATCGCATCCTCCAAGAGGCACTCACTAACGTGGCGCGCCACGCGTCGGCTACCCGGGTGGATGTCTCACTGGAGGAGGAACAGGACTGCGTCTGTCTCAGGATCCAGGACAATGGACGTGGCGTCACTGAAGGCGAAGTGAACGGTCCAGAGTCCTTTGGCTTGCTTGGGATGCGTGAACGGGCGCTGCTCTACTCCGGCGACTTCAGCATCCAGGGAACACCCGGTCAGGGAACCACCGTGGCGATTCGGCTGCCGCTCGATAGGGGCAGGAGGCGCAATGATCAGAGTGCTCATCGCTGACGACCACCCGATCGTGCGACAGGGGCTGAAACAGATTCTCGGCGATACGCGCGATATGCTGGTTGCCGGCGAGGCGATCAACGGGCGTGAGGTGCTGGAAAAGGCCCGAGCCGAACCGTGGGATGTCGTGGTCCTCGATATCTCGCTGCCTGACCAGAGTGGGCTGGATATCCTCAAACAACTCAGGGTCGAACATCCCGGCCTGCCGGTGTTGGTGTTGAGCGTGCACCCAGAGGATCAGTATGCGCTGCGTGTTCTCAGAGCAGGCGCCTTTGGCTATCTGACGAAGGACAGTGCGCCGGATGAGCTCGTCAACGCGATCCGCAAAGTGGTGAGTGGGGGAAGATATGTCAGCGAGCTTATGGCTGAGAGGTTGGCCCTTGAGATAGGGGCCGATACGAGCAAGCTGCCCCACGAGACACTGTCCGACCGGGAGTTCCAGGTGCTGCGACTGATGGCGACCGGCAAGCCCGTCACAGCGATTGCCGAGGAACTCAACCTCAGTCCCAAGACCATCAGCACCTACCGGGCACGTGTGTTGGCAAAGATGAATCTGGAGACCACCGCGGAGTTGATTCACTACGCAGTTCAGCATCATCTGGTTGACTGATCCAGCCACCCCGTACCGCGCTTTGCCTCCATACCCGCATAGGCGATGTAGGGCAAATGCCGACATGCGGACAGGCCTGTCGCCTACGGACGAATCAGACTTCTGCCGATAGTCTTGCGCGGGCCAAACGTGTACTATCGTGAGCGATGGACAAGCTCAAGATTATCATCTGCGACGACTCGACCGCTGTGCGGGAACGCCTGGTCAGTATGGTCCTGGACCTGCCGGAAGTGGATG
Source organism: Anaerolineae bacterium (assembly GCA_025454475.1). Lineage (GTDB taxonomy): Bacteria > Chloroflexota > Anaerolineae > B4-G1 > SLSP01 > PWVB01. The sequence continues at coordinate 2,505 of JALOOJ010000267.1, read as the reverse complement.
TGGTTGGGCAGGCCGAAGATGTACCCGGCTCACTCGAGGCCATTCTTCGGTCGCGTCCCGACGTTGTCATCCTCGACATACGCATGCCGGGGGGCAACGGCATCGATGTGTTGCGCAAGGTGAAGAAGATGACGCCGGCTCCGAAGGTCATCATGCTCACCAACTACGCCTATGCCCAGTACCGGAAGGAATCTAACGAAGCTTCCGCGGATTTCTTCCTTGATAAGTCCACGGAGTTTGACCAGATCCCGCTTGCCCTTGAGCAAATACGTCAGGATCTGCGGGCAGATGCAAGCTTAGCGCCGGGAGGCGGCGAGCGTACCGGAGCGTGACACAGTCCGGCGTACCCGGGCATATCACCCGGAGCCGGGCACCTTGAAGCAGAGCCATCACAAGACCATGTGGAACCGATGGTTCCCAAACACACCCTATAAGGAGAGGACAAGATGAACCTGTTAGTGATGCTCATCATGGGAGGGATCGTGGGATGGTTGGCAGGCGTGATCATGCGTACCCGCGGGGGCTTGCTGGTGGATGTCGTCGTGGGGATGCTGGGTGCCCTGCTGGCAGGCTATCTGTTTGGCCGTGCCACGCTCATCTCGGGAGCCTTTGACCTCGTGTCACTGCTGTGGTCGCTTCTGGGAGCGATCATCCTACTGGCGGTCGTCAAGCTGTTCAGCCGGAGATAGCGGTCCCTCGACCTGCCACGAAGACCTGTGGTCAGAGTGACCTACCTGAGGAATAGGTAGCGATCCGGGTGACAGGCTCCCTGTAAGACGGCCTGTCACCCGGAGGTCGTGAGTGCATATGTGACGCGTTGAGGCAGTAAAGGAGTGAGATGTCCAGTATTCCACCCTTAAGCGAGGTATCTGTGGATCGGCGTGAGGAAACGGTGATCACCCAACAGCCAGGCTACGCGGCGACTGCGCAAGTCACGCGCGATGTCGCGGCGGAGCGGCGGCTTCGGATGGCCCTGATCATCCAAGTCGTCTGGGGCATTCTTGGTTTCCTCGAGGTTGTCCTGGGGTTGCGGTTCTTGCTGAAGTTGATCGCAGCCAACCCGAACAGCGGTTTCGCTGTCCTTGTTTACAGTTTCTCAGGGTTGTTCCTCGCGCCGTTCGCGGGGCTGGTTGGAAATCCCCGGTTTGGCGGCGCGGTCCTCGAAGTGACGACAGTCATTGGCATGATGGTGTATGTGCTGCTTTTCTGGGGTGCTGCCGGCGTGGTGAATCTCGCAGCGCATCGTCCCGTCGCGCGCACCGTTGCGCGCTCGACGCACGAGCAGCTACCGGGGAGCACATTGGAGGAGCGCACGACACCCACCGTCGAGCGCAACTGATCGCGATATCCCTGTCGGAGCGTCCTCTTGGATCATAGAGGATTGCTCCTGGTTTCCGGCTTCGCTGGTGTTACGAGCTGCGCGTCTTCGCCACACGATTGAACTGTGCTTGAAGCTCAGAGATATCGTGGGCGTAGAGATACTGCGCAAACTCCAGGTAGTCGAACCCCTCCATTGCCGGCACCAGCCCGGCCTGCTGCATGCCTTGCTGCGCCAGTCCCCACGCGGCCGTGAAGAACATCAGCATGAACTTCATACCCAGCAGCCGCCGTCTGTGCAGGGCCGTGACCTCGCCAAAGTAACAGGAGAGCATCTCCTCTTCCAGCTCGGGCGGTATCGGGCCTTCGCTATCGTGCGTGTAGACCACGGTCGCCAGGTCGTAGTAGAGGTCGCCCATGCCGGCGAACTCCCAGTCGAGGACTACAATGCGCTGCTTCGGCTCGATGAAGAGATAGTTAACACAGACGAGGTCGTTATGACAGAAGCGCTGCCAGGCCGACGGATCGCTCTGCTGGTCCGCCTGTACGGCGCCCATAGTCTGCAGAAAGCCGCCCAAGTCGGATGGGAGCGGTACACCATACCTTTGCGCCGTTGCCAGGTAGTCGGTCACGCGTTGGAATGGCGAGAAGGTCGCGCCATTGGGCGGGAGCGCGTGGATGCGTCTGACGGTATCGGTCAACAGGCGCACGTTCGCCGGCGTGCGAAACTCCTCAGGTTCCCAGTGGTATCCCTCGACCCAACGGGTGATCAGGTGGCCTTCCGGAGGGAGGAAGGCGACTACGTCGGGGCCGATCCCAGCCGCGGCAGCCGTCCGCAGGGCCGCAAGATGCGCAGGACAAAGCGCTCTCCATCCACGGTAACGCGGTAGTTGGCATTGGTCAGACCGGCAATCCGCTCGATCTGCACATCCTGCGCGTCCTGCCAGGCTGGGACCCTGGCGATGATCTGCCGGACGTCGTCTGTCATTCGACGGGTTTGCGGAACCACGTGTCGATGCTGAAGGTCTCGTAGCCCATACTCTGGTACAGGCGGAAAGCCGCGCTCTCGTTTTCTGAGTCCACGCCCAGCTCGGCCTCTTCCATCCCGTGGTCCTTGAGGTCCTGCAGGCTGCGCGCGATCAGGGCACGGGCCAGTCCACGCCTCCGCCAGGGCGGGCGGACATAGAT
>JALOOJ010000101.1 GCA_025454475.1 Anaerolineae bacterium | reverse complement strand
GGCGCCGGGGAAGATTCCGACCCCGGTAGCGCTGTCATCCTCGGCTATCTCACCCGACACCGCCGGTTCCGTCGCCCAGTCGGGACTGCTCGAGACTTATGCTGATGAGTTTGCATGGTCGCCGGATAGCACCACCGTCGTCCTCGGCGGCTCCTTCTTCCACCTGTACGACGTTGCCACCGACACAGGCCGTCGTGTCAGCACGGAAACCGTAGGCCGGGTGTGGCTCACACCGGACGGCGCCACGCTGCTCGGGGCATCCCACGACGGCATCGCCAAATGGGACATCGCCAGCATCACAAGACTCAGCACCCTCGTGGACAGCAAGAGCTCCCAGGCCATTGCCCTCTCACCGGACGGCGGGATGCTGATCGCTGCGATCGGCGAAGCGCTCAAGGCCTGGGACCTGGCCAGCGGCGCCGTTCTGGGCACCGTCCCGGTTGAGGGGTATGTCGGGGTGCTGGCCTTCTCGCCCGACGGACACACACTCGCATCCGGCGGCAGCTCGCTTAGGCTCTGGGACGTGGCCGCCCTCACGTTGAGCCGGGTGATCGAGGGCCAGCCGAGCACCAGCGCCATGGCGTTCTCCCCGAATGGCAGCCTCCTGGCTGCCTCGGCACAGGATGGCACTCGCCTCTGGGATCTGTCCACCGATCGCCCCCTGCGGCTGCTCGCCGGCCACTCCGGCGCAACGAAAGCGGTTGCCATCTCGCCCAACAGCCTCGTCGTGGCCACAGGCGGCAGCGATGGCACCGTGCGCCTGTGGGCCATTTCCACAGGTGAGGAGCTGGCCATGCTCGCGGGCCACACCAGCGAGGTGAAGCGGCTGGCGTTCTCGCCCGACGGTGCAGCATTGGCGTCCGGCGGGTCCGACGCCCTCAGGATCTGGCGCGTGGTGCCATGACCCGTCCTTCCGACAAGGGCCGCGTCCGTGGACGCCGGGCGCTGTGGCTGGCCATCGGCGCCCTGTGGGTTGCCGGACTGGGGCTGGGCTACAGCGGTTTTGTCGACAACGCCCGGAGCCTGAATCGCGCGGCCACGCCCCTGGATATTGCGTACAAGACGCTTCAGCTCGTCACGATCGAGTCTGGCGCTCCCTCCGAGGGCCAGATTACCTGGGCGCTGAACACCGCACGGTTCCTGATCCCCTTGCTTGCCGCCTGGACCGCGATCCGTGCGCTGCTCTCGCTCTTCCGCGATCGATGGCAACAAGCCGCCCTACGCTTCCGGCGCGACCACGTGATCGTCTGCGGCCTGAGCCGCAAGGGCTGGCTCCTCGCGCAGGGGTTCGCCCGTCGCGGGGACCGCGTTGTGGTGATCGAGCAGAATGAGGCCCACGATCTGATTGGCACCTGTCGCGAACACGGCATCGTGGTGCTCGTCGGCGACGCGACGCAGCCCGACCTGTTGCGACGGGCCGGTGTGGAGCGCGCGCGCCACCTGGTGGCGGTCACGGATGACGACGGCGCCAATGCGGAGATCGCGGTGCGGTGCCAGGATCTGCTGCGCGCCGCACGCCGGTCGTACCCGCTCACCTGCACGGTCCACCTCGTCGACCCGCGTCTGCACGAGCTGGCGCGCACCCGCGAGCTGGCGCTGGAGGACGGGGTGCCGATGCGGCTGGAGCTGTTCAATATCTTTGACCGGGGCGCCCGCCTGCTGTGGGGGCGGTTTGGCCCACCCGACGTCCTTCCGGACCCGGTGGCTCCCCCGTCCACTGCGAAGGTATCGGATCACGTACTGGTGATCGGCCTGGGGCGACTGGGGGACAGTTTGGTCACCCACGCCGCCCGCGATTGGCATAGCCGGCTCCACGCGACGCCGCGCCGGGCAGCGGGACGGCTGCGCATCACCGTCATCGACCTGTATGCGGAATCGAAGTGCCGGACGGTCAGCCTGCGCTATCCCCAGCTTGCCAGCGTATGCGACCTCGTGCCGCTGACGCTGAACGTCCACGGCCCCGAGTTCTTTGAGGCGGCATACCTGGCCGCAAGCGACAAAGCTCCTGCGGTGAGTGCGGTATTCGTGTGCTTCGATGATGACTCGCTCGCGCTGCGCACGGGCCTGGTCATCCATCAGCGGATCCGCCAGACGCTTGCCGGGGCGCTCCCGGTTGTGGTTCGGATGACCGAGACCGGAGGGCTGGCGCGCCTCGTGGACCCGGATGGCGATGGCACGGGGGCCTTCGCCAACCTCCATGCCTTCGGGTTGGTCGACCAGACGTGCACCCCGGAGACCATCCTGGGCGGCACCCACGAGGTCCTGGCGCGTGGATTGCACGAGGCCTATGTCCAGCAGCAGCAGGCGCTCGGGCACACGGAGGCCTCGAACCCCTCGCTGCGACCGTGGGATGGCTTGCCCGAGCGCCTGCGCGAGTCGAACCGCGCGCGTGCCGATAGTGTCCTCCACCACCTGACCGCGCTGGGCTACACTTTGGCACCGCTGACCGACTGGGAGGCGGCCTCCTTCAGGCTCACGGAGCCCGAGGTGGCGTATCTGGCAGAGCGCGAACACGAACGCTTCGTGGCAGAGCGGCAGGCTCAGGGCTGGCGCTACGGCGCCGGCCCGAAGAATGAGGCGTTGCGGCGCAACCCGGCGCTCGTCCCGTGGCCCGACCTGGCGCAGGACGAGCGCACGAAGACCTGCGAGGCGGTGCGCGAGCTCCCCAGGACGCTGGCCGGGGCCGGCTTTCAGATCGTGCGGCAGGCGCCGCCCAGCCCGGGCGCGCCTCCCGGAGGCGCCCGCCGCGAGATCCTTGGTCGCGCCATCCACGAGCGGTACCGGGTGAATCAGCAGGGCGCCAAGCCGCCGGATGACCCCGCGATGCAGCCCTGGGATCTGCTATCCGAGGCGCTGCGCGAGGCCAACCGACGCCAGGGCGACGACATTGAGCGCACGCTGCACGTCATCGGCTGCGGCGTGAGGCCGGCGGCGGGGGACGGGCCCACGCCGTTCGCCTTCAGCGACGGCGAGGTGGAGGCGATGGGCGCGGTGACGCACGAACATTGGGTGGAAGGCCGGCTAGCCACGGGTTGGACGGCAGGTCCGGAACGCGATGTCTCGCGCCAGATCACGCCGTACCTCGTGCCCTATGAGCAGCTTCCTGACGAGGCCAAGGAATGGGATCGGCAGGCGGTGCGAGCGATCCCCGAGGTGCTCGCTGCAGCGGGACTCGAGGTGTACCGAATCGGGTAGGAGCGCCCAAGGACGCATTCTGCACTCCCAAGGACCTTCTTCGGTCCTTGGGAGTTTCCGGGGGTGCACGAAGCAAGAACCGCCCAAGGACTACGGAAAGTCCTTGGGCGGGAGACGCGGTCCTTGGGCGTGTGACTACAGGAGGCCGACATGCCGAATCCGCCACTGTTGAGCGAGGGGTGTACCTACCACGTCTACAACCGGGGCAATGCGGGTGACGACATCTTCGTGGAATCCCGAAACTACGCCTATTTCCTGGAGAAGTACGCCGCCGCGATCTGGCCGGTTGCAGATACGTACGCCTACTGCCTGCTCCGGAACCACTTCCACGTCCTGATCCGGACCCTGATGCCTGAAGAACAGCGGGAGCGCACGACAGACGGCGACTCATCAGCCTGGCGCCCGCTGTCGGCTAGCCGGCAGTTCGGAGCGCTATTCGGGTCGTATGCCCTCGGCTACAACAAGACGTACGAGCGGACAGGGAGTCTCTTCGAGCATCCTTTTCGGCGCATACGTGTTGAGAGTGAGGCGCATCTGTACCGGCTGGTCGTGTATATCGACCGAAACGCGCAGCACCACGGATTCGTGGCGGACTTCCGCGAGTGGCGTCACAGCTCATACCATGCACTAGCTTCGACGCGAGCGACGCGTCTGCGGCGCGACGTCGTCCTCGACTGGTTCGGGGGCGTCGAGGCGTTCGTCGCAGCGCACGAAGCGCCACCAAGCGACGATGATGTGGCAGGCCTCGTCGTCGAGTGATCGGGGCCGGTTCTGCACGCCGAAGGACGCGTTCCGCACTCCCAAAGACCTTCTTCGGTCCTTGGGAGTTTCCGGGGGTGCGCAGCCAGAACCGCCCAAGGACTGCGGAAAGTCCTTGGGCGGAGGAGACGCGGTCCCTGGGCGGGCAGACGCGGGTCCTTGGGCGGAGGAGACGCCCGCTAGAACGTCACGTCCGCGGGCATGCCGGGCTTGAGCGTCTGGTCGGCGTTGGGCAACAGGATCTCCACGGCGAAGACCGTGGACTTGCGCCCTTCCGCGGTCGAGGTGTTGCGCGGCGTGAACTCGGCCTCGTTGGCGATCGAGATGACCCGTCCGGCGAACGCGCGGCCCGGGTAGGCATCCACCGCCACCGACACAGGCTGCTCGAGCTTGATGCGCCCGTACTCGTTCTCGGGCACGTAGACCACGAGCCGCACTTCGCGCAGATCGGCGATCGTCATGGCGATGCTCCCTGCCGCTACGAACTCGCCGGGCTCGATCGCGCGCGAGAGGACCGTGCCATCGGTGGGGGCCGCGACCGCGGCTCGCCCCAGCTGCAACGTGACCACGTCGACAGCCGCCTGGGCCTGCGCCAGCATGGCCTGCGCCTGCGTCACGGCTGTCTCGGCCTGCACCACCCCTGCGCGCGCTGCCTGCACCTGCAGCGACTGCTCGCCGGTCTGCACGCTCGCTGCCGACGCATACGCGGTATCCAGCCGCGCCTGGGCAACCGCCACGCGCGCGCGCGCCTCCAGCACATCGCGCGACGTTGTCGCGGTGAGCAGCCGGCTGTACGCCAGCTTGGCGGCATCGAGCTCCGCCTTCGCCGCGTCAAGCCCGTCCTGTGCCGCAGCCTGCAGGTCCGTGTCGTCCTTGACCGCCCTGGCGCGGGCTGACAGCACGCTCGCTGTCTGATAGGCGGTGTTGGCCTGGCTGAGACGCTGCTCGGCTGCGACGAAATCCTCACTGCTCGCGCTCTGTAGCACCCGGTCGAGGCTCGCCTGTTCCTTCTGGAGCGCCGCTGCGGCAGCGTCGACTTCAGCCAGGGCTGCGGCCACGTCCTCCGCTTTCTGGAAGTACCACGAGGGCAGGTCGATGTCGGCGAGCCCATCCGCCGACCACACCGTAGCCCTCGCCTGGCTGTCCTGCAGCCGCGCGCCCTGCAGCGCAAGCTCGAGCTGCACCCGGGCGCTGGTGAGCTGCGCCTCCGCTGCCTCCACAGTGGCTTCAGCCGCGGAGACCGCCGCCCGCGCCTGGTCGGCCTGTGCCTGGAGCAACGCGACATCCTGCGTGAACAGGACGTCACCCGCGCTAACCGTTTGCCCTTCCTGCGCGGCGATGGAAAGCACCTTCGCGTTCATCTCAGGCGAGATCGACACCGTGACAGCCCGGATCGTCCCCGAGGCCGACAGCTTCCCGTCGGCCTCTATCGTTGCTCCACACCCACTCAGCACCAGGGCAAAGCCCAGCAAGATCAGTGCCAGTCGTTTCATAGATATCTCCTGTGTAGCTTCCCAGCATCCAGCGGCCCAGCGTCCAGCGGCTTGGCGACGCAGAGGCTCAGACGCGCTTCTTGAACACCACAATGCTCGCCACGAAGTACACCACGCTCAGCACGATCATCGGCACGGTCGAGCTGTACCAGAGCGTCGTGGCGCTCACACCGCGCACGATGATGCCACGGCAAATCTCCAGGTACTGGGTCACCGGCAACAACTCGCTGTACCAGAATGTGACCGCGGGCATATTGTCGCGCGGGAGCATCAGCCCCGAGAGGATGATCGCGGGGACGAGCACGACGAACACCGCCAGGTAGATCGCCTGCATCTGCGACTGGGCGAGGTTCGAGATCAACATCCCCATTCCCAGTGCCCCAATGATGAACACACCACTCAGGCCCACCAAGTCCCAGTAGTTGCCCGCCACCTTCACGCCGAAGAGCACGTCCGACAGCCAGAGCAACGCGAACAGGTTGACGATGCCCACGAGCATGTAGGGGATCATCTTGCCCAGCGTCAGCTCCCACGTCCTGATAGGGGTCACGATCAGTTGCTCCATCGTGCCCTGCTCGCGCTCACGTACGACCGACAGCGCTGAGAGCAAAAGTAACTGGATCTGGAGCAGGATCGGGATGAGACCCGGGATCATGTAGAGCTTCGCGTTGCCGTCGGGGTTGTACAGCGTCTTGACGAGCGCATCGATCGGCAGCCGCAACATCTGAGCGCTCGGCGAGCGCTGGAACTGCTCGATGAGGATGGACTGCGTCGCCATCTGACCGATGGCGCTCACCTTGAGCTGCACGGTCTGGGCGTCGGTCGGGTCGATCGAGCCGTTGACGAATAGCTGCACGGCTGTAGGGTGACCGGTATCCACTTTGCGCCCGAAGTCCTCCGGGATCAGCAGGGCTACATCCACCAGGTCTTTGTCGATGAGCGCCAGCAGATCGGCCTCGCTCAGCACATCATAGAGCACGGCGAAGTCCGAGCTCGCGGTGTAGTACTCAATGTACCGGCGGCTGGCGTCGGTCTTTGAGAAGTCCGCCACCGCCATCGGCGTGTTGCGGCTCTCGCCGGCAATGCCGTAGCCCAGGAGCGCAAGCAGCATGATCGGCAGCGCCACGATGAGCGCGAGCGTCCGCGGATCGCGCCAGATGTGGAGCAGCTCCTTCTTCATGATTGTCCAGAGTCGACCCATCGATCAGTCTCCTGTCCCGGCGTCGGGCGCGGCCTCGGCGCCGCGCCGCTGCGCCACCATCGTGATGAACACATCCTCCAGCGAGGGCAGCGTCTCCTCGATGGAGCGCACCGGGTAGCCACCGCCGGTGATCGCGTTCCTCACGGACGCGATTACGCCGGCGTCTCGCACCATAGCGTGCAGCCAGACACCGTGAACGGCCGCATCAATGACCCCTGGGAGTCCATCCACCAGGCGTTCAGCAGCCGCAGGCTGATCGCAATCGATCTGCAGGAGCATCCCCGGTAGCTTGTCCTTTAGCGTGTCGGGGCTCGCGACCGCGATGAGCTGCCCCTGGTACATCATGCCAATCGTGTTGCAGTACTCGGCCTCATCCATATAATGCGTCGTCGCTAGCACGCTCGTGCCCTCAGCGGCCATTGAGTAGATCAGGTCCCAGAACTCGCGGCGCGACACCGGGTCAACGCCCGCTGTGGCCTCGTCGAGAAACAGCATCGGCGGACGATGGACGATCGCGCAGGCCAACGCTAGCCTCTGTCGCCACGCGCCTGACAGACTGCGCGTCAGCACGCCCGCGTGATCCTCGAGGCCTGCCATCGCGATCAGATCGGCAACACGCTCGGCGCGCTCCGCTCGCGCGACGCCGTAGACCTCGGCGTAGAAGCGAATGTTCTCCAGCGCCGTCAGATCGTTGTAGAGCGCGAACTTCTGCGACATGTACCCGATCCGGCGCTTGATCTCCTCCGGCTCGCGGGCCACATCGTGACCAAGGACCGTCGCCCGGCCCTCGCTTGGCTTGAGCAGTCCACACAGCATCCGGATCGTCGTCGTCTTGCCCGCGCCGTTGGGGCCCAACAGCCCGAAGATCTCGCCGCGTGGGATGTAGAAATCGACACGGTCGACGGCCACGAAGCTGCCGAAATGCTTGGTCAGCCCCAGGGTCTCGACCGCGTTCACCGAAGCACTCATGCGCCCGCTCGGGCCTGCGCCACCCGGTGGACAAAGACGTCCTCCATGTCGGGCCGCACGGCACGGAGCAGCCGCGTATCGAGGCTCTCAGCGGTGAGGGTCGCCTCGAGCGACTTCAGCACCTGGCGCACCTGGTCGTTGGCCCGCGCCACGGAGAGCCGCAGCCGGTCGCCGACGGGACGCCAGGCGCCAACGCCGGCAGTCTGCGAGACTATCTCGCGCATCCGCTTGCGGGGCCGCGCCTTGACCTCGATGATGCCAAAAGGAAGATCCGCGGTGAGCTCGCCCGGCGCCCCCGAGGCCACCATCCGGCCTTCGTAGAGCATCCCTACCGTGTGACAGCGCTCGGCCTCGTCCATATAGGGCGTGCTCACCAGCACCGCAACGCCCTGGTGCACCACCTCGGCGAGGATCTGCCAGAGCTCGCGGCGCGAGACCGGGTCAACGCCCGTCGACGGCTCGTCGAGGATCAGCACCTCGGGACTGTGAACCAGCGCGCACGCCAGCGCCAGCTTCTTCTTCATGCCACCCGAGAGATTGCCGGCGCGCCGGGTTTGAAACTCCTCCAGCCGGCTGAACGCCAGCATCTCAGCGATACGCGTGGCCCGCACGTCCTCACGCACCTGGTTGACGTCGGCGAAGAAGTCGAGGTTCTCGCGCACGGTCAGGTCGGGGTACAGGCTGAACGCCTGGGGCATATACCCAATCCGGCGGCGCACGGCCTCCGCGTCCCGCCGCACATCGAACCCCGCCACGGTGGCGGTGCCCTCGCGCGCGTGCATCACGCTCGACAGAATCCGCAGCGTCGTCGTCTTTCCCGCGCCATCCGGCCCCACGAGCCCGTAGAGCTCCCCAGGCCGCACCGCCAGGTCGATCCCATCGATCGCGCGGCGCTCACGCCGCCCGTACCACTGCGCCAGCCCCTTGGCCTCGATTGCATAGTCCATATCCCTACCTCCCGCATGCGGCATTCCGACACCCTCAGCATACCTGTCCAGGCTCCGTGTCGCCAGATGCTGCGCGTCACGATCCGCGATGACGCGCGCCACCACTTCTGGTGTGGGCCGGGTCAGGCGCCGGATTCCCGAGGGAATAGGTCCACCATGGCTAACGTACGCCGGTGCCGAGCTCCCTCCCCCTGTACTGGGGGGGTGGGTTGGGGAGGGGGAAGTGTTTCTGTCGACGCGGCAGGATTCCCACTCGAGGCAGCGCTGAGTCGCGGGCGAAGCCCTCCGGTTCTGACCGGCTCCGTCGGCCAAGACGGTTCGCCCCACATACGGAGGGCGCCTGGCGACGAGTCAGGGGTGCCGGTCCGAGCTGTGCCTGGTCGCGGGCGAACAAGACAGTTCGCCCCACCCCGGAGGGCGCCTGGCGACGTGGCAAGGCTGCCACTCCGGGCAGCGCTGAGTCGCGGGCGAACAAGACAGTTCGCCCCACCCCGGAGGGCGCCTTGCGACGTGGCAAGGCTGCCACTCCGGGCGGTGCTGGGTCGCGGGCGAACAAGACAGTTCGCCCCACCCCGGAGGGCGCCACGCCAGGTAGTCTCTGGTTCTTCATTCTTCCCTTCTACCGCTTTCGTCCTATCATTCCCCTATGGACAGATCGCCGGAGCCGGGCCTGCTTCGCGTGTTTCGGCATTTCACGGGCATCGCCATGGTCTACTTCGCCCTGGTGCTGGCCTTCACCTTCCTCGAGACCCGGCAGGCGATCTCGCTGCAGGCCCAGACGTCGCTCAACTTCCTCACGAGCCTGGGGCTTTTCGGCTACCTCTCGCAGCCGTGGCTCGCCCGGCGCCTCAAGCAGCTCTACTTGCCCATCGGGCTGATTGCAGCCACGGTCATCCCGGTGTTCAGCAACCTGCTGTACCTCGCCGATCCGCCCGAACTGGACATGTATGTCGTCATCGCGCGGAGCTGGGTGCTGCTCCCCATCCTGGTCGTGCCTCTGGTGCTCATCGCGTGGCAGTACCGGTTCCGCTGGGTCGTCGCGTTCATCGTCTTCACCGCGGGCGTTGAGCTGCTGGTTCTGTTGCCCGTCATCGGGAAAATCGATGTGCGCACATTCCCCGTCCTCGGCGTGCCCCTGATCCGCGCATTCGCGTTCGGCACCGTGGGGCACATCGTCACGCGCCTGATCGACACCCAGCGCGCGCAGCGCCAGGAGCTCGTTCGCGCCAATGTGCGCCTGGCCCAGCACGCCCAGACGCTGGAGCAGCTCACGCTCAGCCGCGAGCGCAACCGCCTCGCCCGCGAGCTGCACGACACGCTGGCGCACACCCTCTCCGGCCTTGCCGTCAACCTGGAGGCGATGAAGACGGTCGCTCCTGCAGAGAATACCGAACTGCAGCAGATGCTCGACCACGCACTGCGCGCCACACGCACCGGCCTCGACGAGACCCGCCGCACGCTCAAGGATCTGCGGGCTCGGCCTCTTGAGGACCTGGGCTTGAGCCTTGCGCTGCGCACCCAGGCCAACTCCATCGCGGCGCGCGCGGACCTGGCGCTGGCGATTGAGCTCACGGGCGATGTTGATGGACTACAGCCCCGGGTTCAGCAGGCGCTGTACCGGATTGCACAGGAAGGTCTGGAGAACGTCACCCGTCACGCGCGGGCCCATCGCGCAAGGCTCAGCCTGGCTCGCACAGCCGATGAGACCGTTCTGGCGATTGAGGACGATGGTACTGGCGTGCGACTCAGCGACGCCGCGGTAAGCGGGAGCTATGGCCTGCAGGGAATGCGCGAGCGTGCCGAGGAGATCGGCGCCACGTTCACGTTCGACAGCCGTCCCGGCGCGGGCACGATCGTGCGCGTGGTGCTGAAGGAGACCAGGGCATGATCAGAGTCCTGCTGGTCGACGATCAGGAGATAGTCTGCGAGGGGCTCCAGCGGATCCTGAGCTCCGACCCGACGATCGAGGTCGTTGGTGCCGCCTACAACGGCCTGGAGGCCATCGACCTGGTTTCCAGGCACACGCCCGACCTGGTGCTGATGGACCTGAAGATGCCCGAGATGAACGGCATCCTCGCCACCCAGCAGATCAGGGCCGCGCACCCCGAGGTCCGTGTCCTGGTGCTCACCACCTATGATGACGACGAGTGGCTCTACGACGCGATCCGTGCAGGCGCCTCGGGCTACCTGCTCAAGGATACCCCGCGCGCGGACCTGATCCGCGCCATCAAGGGCACCGTCGAGGGCGACGCGTACGTAGACCCGGCGATCACGGGCCGGCTGTTGGCCAGCATCGCCCAGGCGAAGCCCATCAGCCAGCAGCCCACCCAGATAGCCTTGAGCGATCGCGATCGTGAGATCCTTCGTTTGCTGACCCAGGGCCTCTCCAACGCCGACATCGCGGCCCGCCTCTACCTCGCCGAGGGCACGGTACGCAACTACACCAGTGCGATCTTCGCCAAGCTCGGGGTATCCGACCGCACCCAGGCAGCCGTCGCCGCGCTGCGTTACGGGCTGGTAGATCCGGACGAGGGCGGATAGCCTCGACGACGACCTGGCACTGGAAGTCGCGCGTCTCGGGGCAGAGGCGCGCCTCCGTGGCGTCGATGCCGTCTACGCCGGCGTCGCGCGACACCTCGGCGCCACTCTCGTCACGCGTGATCGCCAACAACTCGAGCGCCTGCGTCAACTGGTACGGGTGGTGACACCCGAAGAGCTTCTGACGACCTTGCCGGCGTAGGCCGAGCCTCCCCGTCCCTCCCCCCCCGCGGATGGGAGGGAGGGAGCCGGCCTCTGCTTTCCCCTCCGTCTGCGGGGGGTGGAAAACACAAAGGGGGGCTGCCGTGACGAGCCCTCATCTACGACCGCAGAGCCCCCCTCCCCATCCCTCCCCCCCGCGGACGGGAGGGAGGGAGCGCAGAATCAGCGAAATCAGCGATACGCCCCTCCACCACCTGCAGGCTCGCCCCCTGGAAATCATCGCCGATCGGCTCGCAGCGCCCGCCGAGGTGCTGCGCCAGGAACGCCTCAGTGATCGCGTTGAACGACAGGGTATTCTCCGGCCTACGGAACCCGTGTCCCTCATCCGGATAGAGCACGTAGGTCACCGGGATGCCCTTCTCCTTCAGTGCCGCGACGATCTGGTCGGACTCCGCTTGCTTCACGCGTGCGTCGTTGGCGCCCTGCCCGATCAGCAGGGGTCGCACGATCCTGCCGGCGTAGGTCAGCGGCGAGTGCGCCCTGAGCAACTCCCGCCCCTCCTCAGTACGCGGGTCGCCAATACGCTTCGCCATCAGCTCGAGCTGCGGCTTCCAGTAGGGCGGAATCGTCTCCAGCAGCGTGATGAGATTCGCCGGCCCGAATAGGTCCACGCCGCACGCGAAGAGCTCGGGCGTAAACGTGAGGCCGGCGAGCGTTGAGTAGCCGCCAAAGCTGCCCCCCATCACCGCCACGCGATTGGGGTCGGCAATCCCCTCATCGATCGCCCAGCGCACCGCATCAGCTTGGTCCTCGATGATCGTCCCCGCCCACTGCTGGTCGCCGGCATTGACGAAAGCCTTGCCCAGCCCGGTCGATGCACGGAAGTTCACCGACAGCACGGCATACCCGCGGTTGGCGAGCCATTGGTGCCAGCCATTGTAGCCCCAGCGATCGCGGCCCCACGGTCCTCCGTGTGGCGTCAGCACCAGCGGCACACGCTCTCGAGGCATCGGCACGCCGGAATCCGAGCCGTAGGGCTCTTCTTCCAGGCGTAATGGCAACGTCAGATAGGCAACCAGCTCCTGGCCATCGCGTGCCCGAATTAGCACCGAGTGCATCCTGGCAAGCGGCAACCCTTCGAGGGCACTGCGGTTCGTGAAGAGGAAGCTCGCTGCGCCGAGCAGACGGTCGTACAAGTAGAAACGCGCCGGTCCATCGTCCACCAGGTACGACACGATCCAATGCGCGTCATCGAGCGTCCTGCTGGCGATCTCCACCTCGCCGTCGGCGACCGTGGCAAGATAGGCCAGATCGACCTCGATGGCCGGATCGAGGATCTGCCAGCGCTTGCGTTCGTAGACGAAGGACAACGCCTGGATGCGCCTGTCGCGGGGATGCATGAGCCCGCCCTCGACGTCCGCCTGCGGGTCCGCCGCCAACAGCCGGCTGTCGCCTGTCGCCATGTCCACGACCATGGCCGCGGAAGTGTTGCGCCCCCGGCTATCCGCCATGTAGAGCACCTCGCCCGACTTGTCGAACCCGAAGGGGTGCGTCGTCAGCACATCCTCGGGCGGGATCGCCTGCCACACGGACCAGCCGCCCACGGCGTCACCGGCGCCCTGGGCAGGCCCTTCGGCGGCCCTCAGAGAAGGCCGCACGATCTCCATGCCGCCGTCAGGGGTCGGACGCAGGGCGGCGCGCACCCGGTAGGCATCGTCGGTGAGCCACCCCAGGAATCCCTCGCTCTCCGCTAGGAGCGTCAGCTCGCCGGACACCAGATCGAGCCGGTAGAGATCGTGGAGCTGGGGGTCGCGCCGGTTGAGCGCCACGAGCAGCGAATCCGGATGGTCGGGGCTGATCCCCTGGAGACGCGCCTGAACGCCATCGAAGGGCGTCAGGTTGCGTACCAGGCCGTCAGCGACGTTGACGGCGTATAGGCGCCAGTTTTCATCACCTGCCTCGTCCTGCAGGTAGATGAGCTCGTCCGGCCTATACGTCCACATGAAGATGCGGATACCACTTCCGGTGTCGTGCGTCACGGGCCGCGCAGCCCCCGGAAGCCCCCGCAACGCTACCCACACATTGAGCACGCCATCAAGCGGCGCCAGGAACGCGATCCGGCTTCCGTCGGGACTCAGTTGCACCGACGCCCGATCCGGGTTCCCAAAGAACACCGTCCGCGGAATCAACGGCACCTCGTTCATGCTTAGAGCTCCTTTCAGTCTGCCACCGCCCCAGAAGACGCCGCGGTGCGGCGTCTCTTCAGAGGGCCTTTCCGCCGTAGAGACGGGGCGGCGCCCCGTCTTCCGATGGGCTCCAACCGCCTCCATGGCGCCGGTCATGCCCCTCCGGTAGGCGCCGTGCGCAAAAACGCGTTGCGGTGCGCCTTCTACGACGTTGCTCGACACATCTTCGACGCTACAATGGCGCCATTCTAGCCCAAGAGGTCCCATTTGGCCAAACGATCACGTCCCAAGCCGCTCCGCGCCGACCTGCACATCCACACGACCGCCTCTGACAGCCGCTGGACGCCACGCCAGGTGGTGGAGGGGTGCCTGGCAGAGGGGATCGGCCTGTTGGCGGTGACCGACCACGACACGATGGACGCCGTGCTCGAGACCGAGGCGCTGGCGATGGAGGCCGGGATCGCCTTTCTGCGCGGCGTCGAGGTCTCGACGATTGTGCAGGGCCTGGTACTCCACATTCTGGGCTACGGCATCGACCCACACGATCCGCTGCTCGTCGGCGTTTTGCGCGACAATGATCGCAAGCTGCGCGCCACCGACGACGGTGACATTCGCGCTCTGATTGGTCTAGGGTACGACATCGACTACGACGACTACCTGTCCTACACCTACGACCGCACCCGCGGTGGGTTCAAGTCGCTCAACTACTGCATCGACCTGGGCATCTGCAGCGACGCGTATGACTACTTCGGTCGCATCCGCGCCCAGCTCAAACACACCTGGCCCGACTTCGCCCACCCGCACGAGGCCGTGCGCGCCATCCGCGGTGCGGGGGGCGTCCCGATCCTGGCGCATCCCGGTGCTAGCCTGAAGGATGTCGGCGGCGTGACGGAGGAGGCGCTCGCGAGCGTGCTGGACCTGGGCATCGCCGGCATCGAGTGCTACTCACAGTACCACGACGCGCCGACAACGACGCTGTGCGTCGATTTCTGCTGGCAACACGACTTGCTCGTCACCGGCGGATCGGACTACCACGGCGGCTTCGTGGGGCGCCAACTGGGCGTCCCCGTGATCGACACCGCAATGCTGCGCCTTGGCGAGCTCGAGGCCCGCATCCGCCGCGCGCCCTAGAAGTGCGA
>JALOOJ010000100.1 GCA_025454475.1 Anaerolineae bacterium | reverse complement strand
CGGCGTGCTGCCATGGAGACCTTGAGGAAGAACAACTGACCACCCGCCTCGATCCGATAGGCGTCGGACATGCCTTTGCGCCAGAACCTGCAGACCGGGGTACCGTGCAGGGGATACTCTTGGCGCACCAATGCCGCGAGAGCATCCGCACTCAAGGTGGAGTTCTGCACAGGGAACGTCTGAGAAAGCGCCCGACCTTGATACGGTAGCATATCCTCGTGACATCCCACTTCCCGGTAATCTGATGCCTCCGCGCGCATGGACACAGCATAGGGTGAAATCCTGAAAAGGGGAGCCTGCGGCACACGGTCAAGGGCATACGGATGTGGCGGGCGGAACCGGATGCCGGGTCAGAGCGCTCAGAAGCGGCGACCCGGCCCACATCGCCGCCGTGGGACCGCGGGCATCCTTGCCCGCTCCGCCGCTGCTCGGCCGGGTCCCCGGCTCCAACCGGCGGCGCCACGTCCTTAAAGGAGCGCGGGCGGGGCAGCGTCTGCTGCCCCGCCCGCGAGGAGGAGCTAATCTGTTCTGTGTTACCCGGCCGAGACGGTGATCTTCTTGCTGGTGGGTCGCACCTTGGGCAGATGCACCCGCAGCACACCGTCCTTGACCCCGGCCTCGATCCGATCCTGGTCGATCTGGTTCGAGAGCGTAAAGCTGCGCACGTAATCGCCGGTACGGTACTCGGCATAGGCGAGCGTGTAGCCCTCCGGTCGCTTCTCGTTGACATTGCCCGTGATCGTCAGGACGCTCTGCTCCAAGTTGATGTCGACCGATCCGGCATCCACACCAGGCATATCAGCGACTACTGCGACCATCTCGTCAGTCTCATAGATATCCACACGCGGGACGAAGGCCTGCTGTGCGCGAGTGCGCTCGGCACCGCTCTGCGCCAACTCCTGCTTCTCGGCCTCACGGACCTCGATTTCCTTTGACTCTGCCATCTCACTGCCTCCCATTGTGCTGTTCGTACCTAGGATCCGCCTTAGGCGGACGCAACCTGGATCTTCCTGGGCTTGTCGGATTCCGCGCGCGGCAGGGTGATGCTCAGCACACCCAGCTCGTAGGTCGCCTCGACCTTAGCAGCATCCACTGCGAAGGGGAGCTGGAACGCCCGCTGGAACTGCCCGTTGCCGCGCTCGCGGCGGTGATAGGCCTCGCCCTCACCCAGCGCATCGGCGGAACGGTTTCCACGTAGCGTCAGCGTGTCGCCCTGCACCGAGATCTCGAGATCCTCAGGATTGATTCCCGGCAGCTCGGCGGTGACTATCGCGCCGTCCGGGTTCGTCCACACATTCATCGCCGGGTAGGTCGCCGCAACGCTCAGACGAGGACCACGGTCCAGCATCTCGAAAAGCTCATTCATATCGCGCCGCAGTCTCTCCGCCTCGCGGAAGCTCGACCTGAAGTTGAAGGGATTGCTCAACATTGTGTTACCTCCTCTATAAGCGTCACTAGGATATCAGACACTCTGCCACAATAGCTTGTTCACCTTACGCCCTTACTCTAGCGCACAGAGATTAGAAGGGGATAGGTGCCACATAAGAAAAACGTAAGATCGCGTCTAATCCGGTTCTAATGCTTTTCGCGTATCATGAGGGGCACGATCACAGAAAGGAACCAGGAGAACAGACTATGACTGAAGACCCACAGGCCCAGCCCATGGAGTTCAAGGCGGAAGTGCAGCAGTTGCTGCGGATCCTGTCGCACTCGCTGTACAAGGAGCGCGATATCTTCCTGCGGGAGCTGATCTCAAACGCCTCCGATGCGCTCCACCGCGCCCAGTTCACCATGCTTACGAACCAGGATATGCTCGATGCAGACGCCGAGTTGGCCATCCACATCGAGGCCGACAAGGATGCGGGCACGCTCACCGTGTCGGATTCGGGCATCGGGATGACGCACGACGAGCTGATCGAGAACCTGGGCACGATCGCCCACTCGGGCGCGATGGCGTTCTTGCAGACGCTCGAAGAGGGGCAGAAGCTGGATGACATCATCGGGCAGTTCGGCGTCGGCTTCTACGCCGTCTTCATGGTTGCCGACGAAGTCCGTGTTACCACGCGCTCCTACCAACAGGACGCTGAAGCCTGGACCTGGATCTCTGCGGGCGATAGCACCTACCGGCTCATACCTGCCGAGAAAGAGCATCGCGGGACGACCGTCGAGATCCGGCTCAAGGAGGATGCCAAGGAATACGCGTCGACCTGGCGGCTGGAGCAGATCGTGAAGATGCACTCCAACTACGTCTCATTCCCCATCTACGTGGGGGAGACGGTCGCCAACCAGCAGACGGCGATCTGGCGCCAGCCGCCGAGCCAGGTCCAGGAGGATGACTACAAGGCCTTCTACAAGCAGTTGACGATGGATGTCGAGGACCCGCTGCTACATGCCCATATCGTCTCCGATGCACCGGTGGAGATTCACAGTGTTCTGTACATTCCCGCAAGTCGCGACCAGAGTATGTTCCGGTCCCGCCCGGACTATGGCCTGAAGCTGTATTCCCGCAAGGTCCTGATCCAGGAACACAACAAGGAGCTGCTGCCCGAGTACTTCCGCTTCGTGGAGGGCGTGGTGGACTCCGCGGACGTCCCTCTGAACGTCGCACGCGAGACTGTGCAATCCAACCGCACGATCGGGCACATCAAGCGTGCGCTGCGCAGCCGGCTGGTCAAAGCACTGCAGGAGCTGGGTGACGAGAAGCCCGACGAGTACAAACGCTTCTGGGAAGCGTGGGGGCTCTTCATCAAAGAGGGCGTGGCCTCCGATTTCGCCGGGCGTGACGACCTGCTGCCGCTGTTACGG
The DNA here is from genome assembly GCA_025454475.1 of Anaerolineae bacterium. GTDB lineage: Bacteria > Chloroflexota > Anaerolineae > B4-G1 > SLSP01 > PWVB01. Next base: position 11,815 of record JALOOJ010000100.1, on the reverse strand, counting down.
TTCCAGACGACCAAGTCTGAGGATGAGCTGATCGCGCTCTCGGCGTACGTCGCGCGGATGAAGGAGGGCCAATCCAGCATCTACTACATCCTCGGCGACAGCCTGCAGTCCGTCCAGCGCAGCCCGCACCTCGATGCCTTCCGCGCCAACGACCTGGAAGTGCTCTACCTCGTCGATCCGCTGGACGCGTTTATGGTCCAGAGCCTGCGCGAGATCGAGGGCAAGCCGCTCGCCAATGTAGATGACCCGGACCTCGAGCTTCCCAAGGCGGACAGCGTGGAGGCCGAGCCAAGCGAGCCCGAGTTGGGCCCCGAGCAGTTCGGGAAGCTCATCGTGCGCTTCCGAAAAGTCCTGGGCGACCGCGTCGCAGAGGTCAAGGAATCGAAGGTGCTCAAGGGCAGCCCGTGTCGCCTGGTATCGGCTGAGAGCGGCCCCGAGCGCGACATGCAGCGCGTCCGGCGCCTTCTGGAGGAGAACTACGAGACGCCGGCCAAGATCCTGGAGATCAACCGGGGCCACCCGCTGATACGGGACCTCGCGACGCTTAACGGAAGGCCCTCGGCGGACGCGCTGGTCGACCTGAGCATCGAGCAGCTCTTCGAGAATCTGCTCCTGCTGGAAGGGTTGTTGCCGAACCCTGCGGAGATGGTGCCGCGCATCCAGAGCCTGCTTGAGCAGGCCACCTCCGCTTCGGCCAAAAGCGCGGACGGCTAGACCTGGTGGAGGTGTCGGAGGGGCGCAGTATGCTGCGCCCCTCCGCTCGGGACGTACGGCGAACAGTCGTGTTCGCCTCTGGGGGTGTAAGAGCACAGGACAGTTCGCCCTCCATATCGCGCATGAATGCGCCTTGACAAGGCGCGGCTTACTCCATAGAATGGAGTCATACCCTGAGGCGAGGATAGCTTATGCGAACAGCATCAGGTACACTGGGCAATGGGTGAATATGCTGAGACTGCGGGGATGCTGAGAAGCTGACCCGCAGTCTGCGTTCTATCGGCTGTATGGTCGATCCAGAATTCAGTTTGGAAAAGGAGGTGCATCCAGCGACCGGAACTTGTGGCCACGGACCACCATGGCGGAAATCACTACCTATGGGAGGATGGAACAATGTTTGATGAAACTGCGCTAAGGGAATTGGCCTCCATCCAGACAGAAGGGCCAATACTGAGTGTCTACCTGAACGTTGACCCTACGCGGCGCACAGCCGAAGAGTACAAGCTCGAGCTCCGGGAACTGCTCAAACAGGTGAGTTCGGAGGTACCTGCTGAAGACCTCGAGGTCGCCAAGCGCTACATTGAGTATGAGTACGATTGGTCGGGGCGTGGCCTGGCGATGTTCTCGAACGCAGCCGAGGGTATCTGGTACGTCTACCCGCTCGCGGTTCCGGTCCGTTCAGGGGCCACTGTCGCACGCAGACCCTATATCTCTCCGCTGGTCGAGATCGACGGGCTCTATGGCAAGTATGTCGTCGCGCTGATCGATCGGCAAGGTGGAGAGTTCTACTACTTTCAGATGGGTGAGTTGATGGATCAGGTCGGAATGGAAGGCGAGGACGTTCGGCACACACGCCGCGGGCGGGGATCAAGTGTCCACGGAATGCGCGGCGGCTCGCCGATTTCGGGGAGGCACGAAGCAGCGCTAGTTCAGCGAAACTTGAAGGATATCGCGGCGGATCTGGTCGACTTCTGCCAGAAGTACCATCCGCGGCGACTGCTGTTGGGCGGGTCCGAGCATACACTCGCCCAGTTCATGGACGCGCTGCCGCCTGCCACGCGCGAACTGGTCGCCGACACCTTCTCGAGTGAGAGCGTTCTGAACGATGCGGAAGTCCGCGAGCATTCGTTCCGGCTGCTTAACGCGTTGGAGGAGCACGAGCATACGCGGGCAATAAATACTGTGCGCACGCAGGCGGCCAAGGGCATGAATGGTGTAGTCGGGCTGGACCAGACGCTGAGCGTGGCCAATGAGGGGCGGGTCCAGGTGTTGGTCGTCGAGCGGAGCTACCATCAGCCCGGCTATCAGTGCCAGGGCTGCGGCTATCTCACCGCTCAGCAGATGGACCGGTGTGTCTTCTGCGGTGGAACGTTTACCGAGATTCCGGATGCCGTGGAAGCCGTGGTCACCCAGGTCGTCGATAAGGGCGGCAACGTGAAGGTCGTCAACGACGGCCAACTGATCGAGGCGCGCGTCGGGGCATTACTGCGCTACTGATCGCGCTGAGGCATCGAACCGACAACAACGGATCCCCCCAGAAGATTCTGGGGGGATCCTGTTCTCCAAACTCAGTGGGGCCAACACGATATGAGCGGATGGCATAACAAACCGACGGATCTGCGGGCTGCCCGACGCCGATCCGAGCGAGCGCTGATGATCAGCGTCGTTGTCATACTGCTCGTCGTTGGCGGTGTGGTCATCGGGCTGGTCTATGGCTGGCAGTCGACGCTGACCGGCCTCCTCTGCCTTATGCCCGGTGCGACCGTGCTCGTCCTCCTCTGGCTTCTGCTCCGAGCGCTGGAACGCCTTAGCCAACGCGACGAGTGAGCACGCTCGCTACCTTGCGCTGGCTCAGACCCAGCCGCGCAGGCGCATAGCCTTCTCGACGCTCGCGATCGCGACCCAATAGGCGGCATCGCGCATGTAGAGGCCTTTCTCCAGCGCCATAGCCAACACGGCCCTGAACGCGCTCGTCATCTTCTGATCAAGCTTGGTAAGGACCTCACTCTCGTCCCAGTAGTAGTTCATATCGTTCTGGACCTGCTCGAAGTAGGAGCAGGTGACGCCCCCCGCGTTGCAGAGGAAGTCGGGAATCACGAATATGGACCGGCCCTTAAGCACGGCATCCGCCTCGAGCGTCGTCGGTCCGTTGGCTCCCTCGGCTAGGATCCTTACTCTCGGGCTGATGCGCCCCACCGTGGCCTCGGTGATGGCCCCTTCAACCGCCGCCGGGATCAGCACATCGACGTCCTTGCTCAGCCAGGCATTGCCGTCCTCGATCAGATAGTGCGCGGCCTGCGCCTGCGCCTTGTCAACCGTGCCGTACTGATCGGTGATACTCTGCAGAAAGCGGGGGTCGATGCCATCGTCCTTGGTATAGGTGTAGGCGACCTTTTCGTGGCGATCCCAGCAGGAGATGCTGATCACGCGCCCCCCAAGCATCTCGATGAACGTCAAAGCCGCATGTTGCGCCACGTTGCCAAAGCCCTGAATCGCGGCGGTCCGGCCCACCGAGGATATACCCAGGTGCTTCATCGCCTCGCGGATCGTGACCACGACACCGAACCCTGTGGCTGCGGTCCGGCCTTCGGACCCGCCGCCCCCAAGCGGCTTCCCGGTAATCACGCCGGGAACATACTCCCCGTGCAGCTTGGAGTACTCGTCCATCATCCAGCCCATCATCTGGGCGGTGGTGCCCACATCGGGAGCGGGTACATCGTTCCGGGGCCCGAGGTTCTTCCAGACCGCATCCATCCATTCGCGGCAGAGGCGTTCCTTCTCACTGGTGGACAGCGAAGAGGGATCCACCACGACGCCGCCTTTGGCGCCTCCCAGGGGGATGTCCGCGACCGCGCACTTCCAGGTCATCCAGGTGGCCAGCGCGCGCACAGTGTCAAGCGTCTCGTTCGCCGCGAACCGGATGCCACCTTTGGCCGGCCCGCGGGCATCGTTATGCTGTACTCTGAAGCCGAAGAAGACCTTGATGCTGCCATCATCCATCCGCACCGGCAACTGGAAGCGGAACTCGCGGAGAGGCCAGCGCAGAATGCTGCGCACCGCATCGTCGAGCCCCATCTGCTCGGCCACCTGATCGAATTGCGCCTGCGCCAGTTGAAAGGGATTCATCTCATCGGCCATCGTCAACACACTCCTTGGAATGGAATCAATTGACCTCCTGGCTCCCTTCCCTGGCACCGGGCCGCGGACCCCAGCTACGAAGTCCTCGGCGCCACCCCACCTCCCCCAGATGGGGACATCTCAGCCAAGTGCCGGGGACTGCGGAAAGTCCCCGGCACTTTCCTTGGTGCTAGATCCCGCAGTGGCGCTGGATGTATCGCGCGATGCGCTCCAAAGCCATCTCGATCTTCTCATAGGCTGTCGCGTACGACATCCTGACGAACCCGGTCCCCGCCGCCCCAAAGACGCTGCCGGGGATCACCGCAACCTGCTCTTCCTGCAACAGCCCCTCGGCAAAGGCATTATCATCCATACCGGTGCACGCAATCGAGGGGAAGGCGTAGAACGCGCCACGCGGCTCGACACAGGTGAGGCCCAGGCTGTTCAGCCCGTCGACAATCAACCGGCGACGGCGATCGTACTCGGCCCGCATCAGCTCTACAAACGGATCGCCCACCTCCAGCGCCTTGAGCGCGGCCCATTGCGATGCCGTGGGCGCCGACATGATCAGATACTGGTGTAACTTGCGGATCTCGGCTGCCAAAGCCGCCGGAGCCGCCAGGTAGCCGACCCGCCAGCCCGTCATGGCGTAGGACTTGGAGAAACCCTGTAGGACGATGGTGCGCTCGCGCATCCCGGGGAGGCTGGCGAAGCAGACCTGCTCCACACCATAGACCAGCCGATCGTAGATCTCGTCGGAGAGAACCACGAGATCGTGCTTCGCGGCAACGGCAGCGATACGGACCAACTCGTCGCGATCGATCGTCGTGCCCGTCGGGTTGTTCGGGGAGGCGAGCAGTAACGCCTTGGTGCGCGGCGTGATCGCAGCCTCGATTGCCTGAGCCGTGACCTGAAATCCCGTCTCCGGCGTCGTAGGGATGATCACCGGCACGGCATCCACCATTCGGGCGGTCGGCTCGTAGGCGACGAAACAGGGATCGGCGATGATGATCGCATCGCCGGGATCCAGGATCGCGGCCATGGCGACGTAGAGCGCCTCGGAGACGCCCACGGTCACCAGGATCTCGCTGTCAGGCGAATAGACCACACCGTAGCGCTGCTGCAGGTGCGCGCCCAACGCCTTACGCAGCTCCACCAGCCCGGAGTTCGAGGTGTAGTGGGTGGCGCCTCGCTTAAGCGCCTCAATGCCGGCCTGCACGATGGGCTCGGGGGTGTCGAAATCCGGCTCACCAATGCCTAGGCTGATCACATCGCGCATCGTCGCGGCAATATCGAAGAACTTCCGGATGCCGGACGGCGGGATGTCCAGGACTCTTTGTGATGCGTAGGGGGTCGATGACATAGTCAGTCTTGCTCCTCGTTTGAGATGAAATCCATCGTTGAGGAGTCACCCATGTTCAATGTCCGGAACTCCCCGCGTATCTTTGCCCAGCGCCCAATAAGGGACGACTGCAAAAGCACTGCGTCAAGCACTGCATCCTCATCCACAATAGCATCGCGCAGCACGCTATCGCGTATTTGCGCGCCCTTTTCCACCGAGACATAGGGCCCGACCACCGAACGTTCGACGATCGCATCCTGATGGATGAACACGGGCGGGATAATCGCAACGCCAGGCCGCGGCGCCACGAAGCTGTTGTCGTGCCCATGCTCCAGCAGATAGCGCTGCGTTTCGAGCGTCGTCTCAGGCTTGCCGGTGTCCATCCACACCCCAACCTCACGCGTGCGGAAATTGGCACCCTGCTGCACCATCAGCGTGACCGCATCGGCGAGGTAATACTCGCCCTTGGTCTTAATCCGGCGGTCCATAAGTTCCTTGCACGCGCGGACCAGCCACTCACCATCGCGGAAGTAGTAGAGCCCCATCAGCACGGTCTTGTTCTCGACACTGTCGGGCTTCTCGATGAGCTTCGTCACGCGCCCGGCGTCATCCGTCTCCACCACGCCAAAGCGCCGGGGGTCCTCGACCTCCTTAGTGAAAACCATGCCATCCAGACCTGGATCATCCAGGTCCGAGAGATCCGTCTCGTCGAAGAGGGTATCGACCCACATCAGAAACAGCGGCCCCACGAGGTGCTCACGCGCCAGCCAGATCGCGTGCGCCTGTCCCAGCATCTTGTCCTGTGTAACAAAGGCCGTGGGCACATCACAATGCTCGGTCACATAGCTCCGGATCTGCTCACCAAGCCATCCGACCACAAAGACGTACTGCTCAATCGCCTGGACGCCGAAGCGCTCCAGAATGTGCTCCAGTATCGGGCGGCCAGCCAGAGGCAACAGGGATTTCGGCCGCGCCCATGTGTGCGGGCGCATTCGTGTTCCCAATCCCGCCATTGGAATAACGAGTTTCACGGATATCGACTCCTGATCCTGGGTGACACCGACTCGGCAGAGAGGGGCCGTGGATGGATTATAGCATCTAGGTCCCCTCTCGCAACCGAAGACTCATGCCTTCTGCTGAATCCTGATCACAGGGATAGACAAGCTCGTCATGGCCGGGAGTGTGATCCGGCAATGCCCATCCAACCGATCCACCTTCAGCATCTCGCGTGTTTCGAGCAAGGTCACGTCGCCCTCGATATCCGGCGGCAGCGAGAGGACCCCGTTCGCCGGTAGCTTGGTGACGATAGCGTAGAGGGTCCGCTCTTTGGACGTATAGCGTACCTCCCCTCCACTTGCGCCTTCATCTTTCCAGCGGAGCCACGGACGCGTGCCGTAGATGGACTCGCCGTTTGCCTTCAGCCAGCCCCCCAGGCCTTCGAGCGCCTCCAGTTGTGCGGGGTGGATCGTGCCATCGGCACAGGGCCCCACATTCAGCAAGAGGTTGCCATTCTTGCTGACGATGTCCGCCAGAAGGCGCACCAGATCAACCGCTTTCTGATAATCCTCAGCGCTCTCAGATTGGTTGAAGCCAAAGGAGTTGCCGATGCCCCGGCAGGTCTCCCACTTGTGAGGCGTGATCGTGTCGAGCGTCGCGTACTCGGGTGTCACAAAGTCACAGTGGGGAGCTTGGGGTGGCTTGCCGCCCGCCATACGCCGTATCATCTGCATGAGCACCGCACGCCCAAGCCTGCTGAAGAAAACTCGCGGCAACTGCATCCAGCGATCGTTGACCACACCTTCAGGCTTGCCGTTGTAGAACCGCGCCCAGAGCTTGGGCAAGTCGTAGCCGGGCGGGTAACCGATGTCGCTCCATAAGATCCAGGGATCGTAGCGCTCGATCAGCTCGAGCCAGTGGCTCTCGACATAATCAACGTATCTGCGGCTGGTGTCACTCCCCGCGACGAGCTCAGCGAGCGAGGTGATGGGCTTTCCGGTGAAGCTCCAGTCGAGCAGGCTGGAGTAGTAGAGGCCCATCTTCAGGCCCTCGGCGCTGAGGGCGTGGCTGAGTTCGCCAACCACGTCGCGCGAGGTCTGCCAGCCTTCTATATGCGGATTGGGATGGCGGCTGTTCCACATCAGGAAACCGTCGTGATGCTTGGTGACCAGCACCACATACCGCGCCCCGGCACGAGCGAACAGGTTCGCCCAAGACTCGGGCTCCCACTTGGGCAACTGGTCGTTGAACTGTGTTGCGAACTGCTCGTAGCCAAACCCGGGACCGTAGGTCTTGGCGTGGTGCTGAAAGGTGGGGCTGCCCTCGATACGCAGGCTGTTCTGATACCACTCAGCATAGGGGGATCGGGAAAAGTCCATTCCGCCCTTGAGAAGCTTCTCCATATCCATCTCACCTGATGGCGCATACGCCGGCACGCTGTACACGCCCCAGTGGATAAAGATACCGAACTTGGCATCGTGGTACCAATCCGGCAGGGGATGAGTCTTGACAGATTCCAGCGTGGGTTGGTAGGTCATAGCGCAATCTCCTTGGGTCTAGTAAGGAAGATCCTATGGCTCTGAGTATACGGAATCCGACCCTGTTGGCCATTCGATGCGCGTCGTTGGAATCCACCCGAGTTGCGGCGGTCTCACCGGGGTTGAAAATCGACCGTTCTGTGACACAATGCCACGGTAATGCTGAAACTTGCGGGCTCCTGCCACCAGCCGGGTGGCTGAGGGTACCCAGGCCACCTGATTGGAGAGAGCACGCTATGCCGTTTGGACTGACTGCAGACGTTCTTCTGGGCCGGATACTGGTTATTTTTCTCGGTATTCCCATCCACGAGTGGGCCCACGGGTGGGTGGCGCATTTGCTGGGCGACGAGACGCCGGAGCTTCAGGGACGACTATCGCTCAACCCGTTCGTCCATCTCGATCCTGTCGGCACACTGTCGATCCTGTTGACCGGCTTTGGATGGGGACGCGCGGCCAGGGTGAATCCCTATCGCATGACGCGAGTACACAATCCCCGGACGGGGATGGCGCTATCGGCACTCGCCGGGCCAGTGTCGAACATCATCCAGGCGATGATCCTGGCGATCCCCTTCCGACTGGGGCTGCTCACGCTGCTTGAGTCGAATATGGCGTACCGGCTGGCGCAGGTGCTCTTCGCCGCCATCGCGGTCAACATCGGACTGGCCGCGTTCAACCTGCTGCCGATCCCGCCTCTTGACGGATCGCGCGTGCTGGTGGGCGTCGCCCCGCGGCGCATCGGCGACGTCATCGAGAGCCTGGAGCCATACGCGATCTACATCCTGCTCTTCGTGCTCTTCCTGCTGCCGCGATTGGGGCTGGACCTGGTCGGATTACTGGTCAGACCCCTTCAGGAGTTCCTTTTCCGCATCCTGCTGTTCTGAGGATCGAGAGACCGCACCGCATGAGAGCGCATCGCGCGCAGCACCGCGTGCGGCAGTTCATCCAGGTCGTCGGCGCGTTTTTGGCGCCCGTCGATGAGGCCTACGTCGGCGAGAGGCTGGGACATGCGGCTGACCCGGCGGCGCTGTTGCACCTCTTCCGTACGATGCCGCGCGCCGAACGCCATCACGGGATCGATGTGTCCCGCATTCTGGACCGCTGGGGCCACACCGATCCGGATCTGCATATCGCTGCGCTGCTGCACGACGTGGGCAAAGCGGCTGCGCCGCCCGCGCTGTGGGGGCGGGTTCTGGTGGTGCTGGTGGAGTACCTCGCCCCGCGCCGGGCAGAGACCTGGGGCGACATCGCGGACGGCAATCCGGGGATACCCCGCGGACTGCGGCGCGCCTTTGTGGTCCGGCGCCATCACGCACGCTGGGGCGCCCAGATGGCTGCCGAGGCCGGCGCGCCGCCTCGAGCAGTGGCCCTGATCACCTGCCACCACGAGGTGCTGTCGGCGAGCGATGGTGAGGCCGCCCTGGACCTCGACCTGCTCGCCGCACTTCAGGCGGCGGACGAAGCATAGCCTGTAGGAAAGAGGAGGGTCTATGCTCAAGACAGAGCGGGACACAGCCACTCAGAAGGCGCCACATCAGAGGGTCACCATCGTCGGCACCGGCTGTATCGGCGCGTCAATCGGCCTGGCGCTGCGCCTGTCGCAAGACGCTGATCACCTGGACATCGTGGGACACGATCGTGACGCGGGCCACGCCCGGCTGGCCCAGCAGATGGGCGCCTTCTCGAGCACGGCGATTAACCTCAGCATAGCCCTGGATGGCGCGCAGCTCGTGATCCTGGCAGTGCCCTTCGCGGAGCTGCGTGAGACGCTGCAGGATGTCGGACGGCTATTGGACCCGGAATCGAATGTCGTCGTGACCGATACCGGCCCTCTCAAGGAACCTGCCTTCGCCTGGGCTGCGGCCGCGCTGCCTGCCAACGCGCATTACGTCGGCGGCGATCCCTTCCTGGCGCCGGGAAAGGGCGGCTGGGAGCCCCTGAGCGGGGTAGCGGATGCGCGAGGCGACCTGTTTCGCGAGGCGGTCTATGCCATAGCCGTGCGGACCCAAGACCATCCCAGCGCAATCCGGACGGTGGCGAACCTCGCCCTCGTCCTGGGCGCGATGCCGCTCTTTATGGACGTGGCGGAACACGACGCAGTACGCCTGATCGGCGCCACCGTCCCGGCACTGTCCGCGGCAGCGCTCATGCGCGCTACCGTCAATATGCCTGGGTGGGAGGAAGTGCGCAGGGCGGCGGGGCGCGAGTTTGCAACGGCAACAGCGGGCGCTTCGGGGGATCTCGCTTCCGCGCGGATGGCGACGCTCCTTGGGCGCGACACGGTGTTGCGGGGACTCGACGCGGTGATAGCCCAACTAGAAGTGCTGCGGAAGAGCGTCGCCGATGGCGATGTCGACGGGCTCGAGACGCTATTGGCGTCTGCGGCTGCGGATCGGGAGCGCTGGATGCAACAGAGCCGATCCCGCACCTGGCAGTATGAACAGCAGGGCATCGAACAAGACAACCTCTTTGGGCGCACGCTGCGCTCTATGCTGGGGAGCGGCATCGCTGGCAGGTCGACCCGGTAGTATGACCCACCCACGCCGCATCCTGATGATAGCACCCACGTCGTTCTTCCTGGACTATGGGTGCCATGTCCGGATCCTCGAGGAGGCCCGCGCCCTGCAGGCCAGCGGGCAGTACGTCCGCATTGTCACCTACTACCTCGGGCGTAACTGGCCCGGTCTGGATATCGTTCGGTCAAGACCCACGCCGTGGCGAGCGGACTATGAGGTAGGCTCATCGCGCCACAAGATCGCGTTCGATGTGCTGTTGTTCTTGCGCGCGCTACGAGAGGCGATGACCTGGCGACCTGACGTGATCCACGGGCACCTCCACGAGGGTGCGCTCATCGGTGCCGTCATCGGCAGGCTCTTCGGCATCCCTTCAGTATTTGACTTCCAGGGCAGCCTGACAGGCGAGATGCTCGACCACGGGTTCATCGAGAAGGACAGCCGGGCCTACACCTGGTGGCGCCGTCTGGAGGAATACGTCATCGAGATGCCCGATGCGATCGTGACCAGCACCACACACAGCGCGGCGCTCCTGGAGCAGGGGTTCGGTCGCACAGAGGCGGTCCACCCGCTCCCCGACAGTGTGAACCTGGACTTCTTCTGCCCCGACCGCCTCTCATCCGAGACCCGCGCCGAGCGTCGCCTGGCGCTGGGCCTGCCGCCGAGACGCCAAGTCATCGTGTATCTCGGATTGCTTGCCGGCTATCAGGGTGTACCGCAATTGCTCCGGGCGCTGGCCCACCTGCGCGCACAAGGCGCGCCCGTCTCCTGCCTTGTCATGGGGTTCCCGGGCGTGGAAGTCTACAGCCAACAGGCCCACGACCTGGGGCTGACCCCGCAGGACGTGGTCTTCACTGGCAAGATCCCCTACGATCGAGCGCCCGAGTACCTGGCGCTTGGCGACATCGCGGTGGCGCCGAAACTCTCGGCTACCGAGGGGAGCGGCAAGGTCCTGAACTATATGGCGATGGGTCTGCCCGTTGTGGCCTACGATACACCGGTCAATCGTGAATACCTGGGCTCCCTGGGTATTTACGCGACGCCGCTCGGCGATGTGATCGCGCTGGCTGAGGCGCTGGCATCGCTCATTGCGGACCCGCTGGAGGCACATACGGTAGGAGAGCGCCTGCGCGAGAGGGCCGACCGGCACTTCTCCTGGGAGCGGACGGGGCGGCAGCTCCTGCGCATCTACAAGGACCTAACGGAAAAGGACAAGGGGTGACATGTTCGCTCAGGTCCTGGTCTTCCAACCGATCCGGCTGAAGGATTCGCCGTTTCTGGACTACCGGGTGCCCGACGCGCTGGTATCTCAGGTGCGTCCGGGCCTGCTGGTCACCGTGCCCTTGCGCACCCAAACACTTCCCGGCCTGATCATGCATCTGTCGCCTGCCTCCACTGTCGCGCAGACCCGGGAGATCACGAGCGTCCTCGATCCGGAGCCCGTCCTCAACGACAGGATGATGCGACTGGCCCACTGGCTAGCGCGAGAGACGTTGGCGCCACTGCACCGCTGTATTCAGCCCATGCTTCCGCCGGGGATGCGCCCTCAGGTCTATCTCCGCCTCATCCCCCGCGTGAGCCAGGTGCCCGCCGGGCTC
>JALOOJ010000266.1 GCA_025454475.1 Anaerolineae bacterium | reverse complement strand
TGACTGCTGGTTCTTCGAGCAGATCAGCCGCCTGGGTCTGGTGCCCATGGTCTACTTCTGTGGCGACGTGCGCCCGCTCGTGCCGTTGATCCGCGATTCGGGCGCACGCGGGCTGCTGATCGAGGACAACCGCAAGACCTTCGCCTTCGACGTCGTGGAGATCGTCAAGGCGCTGCAGGGCAAGGTTTGCCTGTTCGGCAACATCGACACAACCGATCTGCTGCTCCGGGGCCGGCCCAGTGAGGTGGAGATGGCGGTGCGGCGGCAGTTGGAGGCGGCCGCATACGGCCCGTTCGTGGTGGCTAACGGGAGCCCGCTGGCGCCCGGTACGCCGCCGGAGAACGTTCAGGCGATGATCGACGCCGTGCGGCGCTATGGGCGCGTCTCGTGGTGAGGGTATTTCCGCAGGAGGCTAGATGAGCACAGCCGTTGATGTCGTTCCCTTTTCCGCCAGGGTGCTCAGACCGCATGCCGGGGAGATCGCCGTCTGGTGGGAGGACCCGCGCGATGTCGAGAGGGTGGAGGTTACCTTTGCCCAGCCGGTGGCGTGCGATCTGCTGCCACGTCTCGAATACTGGCAGCACAGTTGGCCCAGGGTGCGGGTCGCCAGGAACGCTATCGTCGGCGCCGGTGATGAGGGTTGGCTCGCAATGGACGACTGGATCACCGGACAGTGGCGCCCCGCCGCGGTCGATGTGCAGGGCTATCCCTGTTCTGCCGGATCTGCTCCTTGCGAAGGCGGGGAGGTCGGTCGACGGTCAGATGAGGCGTCCCTGACCTGGTCCTACACCTTCCAATCCCTGGATGCGGAGGATGTGCCGCATGCAGATGAGTTCCCGGTACGCTTCCGGCGGACGCTCAAGCTGAGGTTGAAGGGAGAGGCGGATGGGCCCGAAATCGAGAGCGTGCGCGCCTTCACGGACTCCGAGTGGCGCGAGGCGGAGGTGTGCCTGGAGTGGGGCGGCACTGCATCGGCCGAGAAGCGCTGGGATGGACGCCTCGAGGCCTACAACGGGTATGTGATCGGCGTCGAGCCGTTGACCGGTGACTGCCAGGTGCAGCCCGAGGGTAGCTGGCGTTCCCGTACGAGCGGCCTGAGCGCGGGCGTGCGCGCCCGGATACGCTACGCGTGGAACGAGGACGGCAACTCCTTCGATCGTACAATCCTGACACTGCGCTTCGAGGCGCAGCCCGCGCTCTCGGTTGACCTTAACGACGTGGCTGATGGCGAGGTGGTCTACCTGCCCGATTTTGGCGTGGCGGTGGCAGCCGCCGCGGGCTATCCGGGACTCGGTGCGATCCGCAGTGCCTGGGAGGCTCGGAGGGGTAAGACCACGTTGCAGCGGGTGGCCGAGATGCCGGAGCAGACCTGGGAGCGTGCCTGGGCCGAGATGCCCCGCAAGGGTCGGCTGTACTTCGTCCTGGGCTGCGAGGGCGGACGACAGAAGTTCCGGCTCGAGCCCAACGGCGATCTGGCGTTGCCGCAGAACTTCGTCCGGCGCGTACCGGGCAGGGATACCGACCGGCTGTTGTGGCGGGGAGAGCGTTTGACCGTGCGCTTCGGCCTGCCCGAGCCCGAGGTACGGCAGTTGGCGGATGGCTACCTGCCCATCATGCAGTCGGAGTGGATTACGTCGCCGATCGCCTACCACCAGGAGGCGTTCGCCACCTGGCTGCTGCGCGATATCGCCGACGCCAGTGAGAAGCAGGGAGACGACCCGGTCGTCTCCTTACTGCGCTTCACGCTGACGAATGTGGGCCAGGCCCCTGAGGTCGCCCGCCTCACCCTGCAGACGGCTGATGCCGGCGGCGCGGAGCGCCTGCAGGTCGACTGCGGCCTGATTCAGGCCCTGTACGAGGGTGAGCGGCGCCTGAGGTTGCTGCTGGACAGTTGTGGGCGGGGGAGCTTGCAACAAGCGGAGCAGGGCCTGGTCTACGCGGTGGATCTCCTGCCGGGCGAGTCGCATGCTGTGGTGGTCAAGATGCCGTTTGTCACGCTGTGCGAGGAGGCAGAGATCGCTGCGCTGGGACGCCTGCACTACGATGAGGAGCTCGCGAAGGTTGCCGCCTTCTGGCGGGGCCGCGTGGCGCTGGGGATGCAGATTGAGACGCCCAATGCCGAGTTGAACCGCTTCCACAAGGCCCATCTGACGCATATGCTCATCGTCAACGACCGCGAGCCCGGCTCCGACCGCCGTGCACCACGCTGTGGGGGCTTCAGTTATGGCGTCTATCCCGACGAGGGCGTGATGGGCACAAGTGACCTCGACCGGCGTGGCTTCACCAGGGAAGCTGAGCGTTGCCTTGAGATGCTGGCGGCTTACCAGGGGAGCGTTCCGCTGCCGGGCGATTTCCTTACACGGGATGGCGTCTTCTATGGTGCCAACGGCTACGAGTGTGGCGGCTACAACCGAGGGCAGGGATGGGCGATGTGGGGCATGGCCGAGCACTATCGCTACAGCCGCGACCGGGCCTGGCTGGCGCGGGTTGCGCCGGCGCTGGTGCGGGCCTGCGACTGGGTGACCCGCGAACGACAGCGTACGATGGCGGCGGCACCGGACGGCAGACACCCCATCGACCACGGCTTCCTTCCGGCGGGGTCGCTCGAGGATGTGACAGATTACTGGCACTGGCTCTCGTCCAATGCCTATGCCAGTTGGGGTTTCACTGCGATTGCTGAGGTCCTGAGCGACATCGACCATCCCGAGGCCGCTCGGCTTGTGTGCGACGCCAAGGCCTTCCAGCAGGACCTGATGGCCGGTTTCAACGAATCCCGGGGTCGCTCGCCCGTCGTTAAGCTGGCAGATGGGCGCTACGTGCCCTACTACCCGCCTCGCCTTGAGAGACGGGGACGCGACTTTGGCTGGCTGCGCGAGGTACTGGAGGGCGCGATGGGCCTCCTGGTGAGTGGGCTCGTCTCACCGAATGACCCGGCAGCCCAGGCGATCATCGACGATTACGAGGACAACCTGTACCTATCGGCGCGCTATGGCTATGCCAACAGCATTCCCGACTATGGGCGCTATTGGTTCAGCCGCGGGGGCTTCTCGATGCAATCCAACCTGCTGCTGCACCCGGCGGTCTATCTGGCGCGCGACGATGTCAAGACGTTCCTGCGCGCCTTCTTCAACGGGTTCGCCTCAACCTACTACCCGGAGACCTGCATGCTTGCCGAGCACGCGCTGCCGACACTGGCCGATGCGCGCGGGGATCACTTCAAGACTTCGGACGAGGCCAACGTGGCCCGCTACCTGCGGCTGATGCTTGTTGAGGAACACGGACAGGACCTCATTCTGGGCAAGGCCATCCCCCGGGCATGGCTAGAGCACGGCAAGAGCGTGCGCGTGGCGCGCGCCCTGACCTATTTCGGCGAGATGGGTTATGCCCTGCGCTCGCTGGCGGACGAGGGTGTGATCGAGGCCGAGGTCTCTTTGCCGAACCGCAACCCGCCAAAACGCGCATTCCTACGCCTGCGGCACCCGAGGCGTGAAAGCTTGCGGTGGGTGGAGATCGGCGGCGAGCCTTGGGGCTGTTTCGACGCGGGCAACGAGATGATCGATCTGCCCCTCGAGCCAGGCACGATGAGCCTGCGCGCCTACTACGTATAGCTTTCGGAATGACCCTTGGAGGTGTTAGCATGGAACAACTCAGAATCGCGATTGTCGGGGCGGGCACGTGGGGTGCGGCCCACGCCAGCATCTACAACGAGCACCCCGGCGCCGTGCCGGTGGCGATTTGCGACGTCAACCGGGCGCAGGCCGAACGCTTCGCGCGCGAGCACGCTATCCCCGAGATCTACTCGGACCACAGGGCGATGCTACAGGGCTGCGAGTGCGACGCCGTCGCCATCGTCACCCCGGACTTCCTGCATGCCGATATCGCCGTTGACTGCGCCGACGCGGGGAAACACCTGTTGATCGAGAAACCGCTCGCCACGACGCGCGACGATGTCTTCCGCACCGTGGAGGCGATCGAGCGCAACGGAGTGCGGGCTATGGTCGACCTACACAACCGCTGGAATCCGCCGTTCAATGCTATCAAACAACTCGTGTCCACCGGGCGATACGGTAAGGCCATCTCGGCGCATTGTCGGCTCACGGATAAGGTATGGGTCGCCACCGATATGCTCAGTTGGGTGAGCAAGTCGTCGATCCTCTGGTTCCTGGGCAGCCACTCGCTGGACACGATGAGCTGGCTCATCGATGATCTGCCTAGGACCGTCTATGCGGTCAAGAGTGAGGGCCGGCTCAAGGCGCTGGGCATCGATGCGGTCGATTCCTACATGACGACGGTCCAGTACGAGCACGGGGCGATCGCGCAGATGGAGAACGCCTGGATCAC
>JALOOJ010000265.1 GCA_025454475.1 Anaerolineae bacterium | reverse complement strand
GGCCGCACGATGCCAGCGGCCTACTGGCTCGATCAGGACGGAGAGGTCATGTTCCTCGACGGGCTGTTCGACGACGCCTGGTTCGCCGACAACTATCGTTGGACGTTCCTGGAGGGGTCGTACGCCCATCCCGGGCCCGACGTCACACTGCTCCAGGTCGTCATCGGACACGAGCTGGGCCATGTTCTGATCGACGGCCTGCGCGTGGGGCTTATGGCGGCGGGGTCCGACCCGATGGCGCTGGAGACGCTGTACGGGGAGATGGTTGAACCATGTCAATGGCCGCACCTGGGGTACGGCATGAATGAGAGCCTGGCAACCGAGCTGTCCATCTGGGCCCTCGGGGTCGAGCGCACCGAGCAGGTGGATGCGCTGCGGACCACGCTCAGCGAGGTCTTCACGGCGACGTCATCGGCGCCGGTTGACGCGCAGTTCGCCGCGGTCAGCATCACACCGTGATGACTGCGGCAGCCGGACGGCCGCGGGACCAGGCCTGCTCGTCCGCCCTGAGCTGAGATCCTACCGCTACGCCCGTCCGATCGGCCTGCCCGCTGCGGCCCACGTCGCCCCTGGTGCAGCCAAGCTATCCCCCAATTCGGCTATCACGCCCATATTTACACGATATTCTTCATAATAATAGCGTATAATAGGCGTGTATGCGGATTGTTGGCGTCAAGCTATATAGGGGGAGCGATGGCCATCAAGGGCAGCAACCCAGCCATAAAGGCTTTCTACCAACTTCTGGGCAACACGATCGTCGCGGGCATCACGAACAACACGGTCTGGTTCGCCCTGATCTTCTACACCTACCTGGAGACACGCTCGGTCATCGCCACCTCCGTCGTCTCAGGGATCTATCTGGTGGCCAGCGCCGTCTCGGGCGTCTGGTTCGGCGGTCTCGTCGACCGCTACCAGAAGAAGCGCGCGCTTGTCGGCTCCGGCATGGCCTCGCTGGTCTTCTACGCGCTCGGGCTCGCGGTCTTTCTCGCGGCTCCGGAGGGGGCGTTCACGGCGCCGACCAGTGTCAGGCTCTGGGTCCTCGTCGTGCTGTTGCTCCTTGGCGTGATCGCCGGGAACGTCCGCGGGATCGCGCTCCCCACGATCGTCACGCTGCTCATCCCCGAGAACAAGCGTGACAGGGCCAATGGGCTCGCCGGCACGGCGACCGGGATCGCGTTCGTCATCACATCGGCCATAAGCGGGGTGCTGGTGGGTTCGTCGGGCATGGTCGGGGTGCTCATCCTGGCGATGGTGTTGATGGCCACCTCGGTCCTGCATCTCCTGAGGCTCCCCATGCCTGAACAGGAACCGGCGCGGAAGGACGGGAAGCCTGCGGCGCTGGATGTCCGCGGCACGGTGGCGATCATCGCGGCGGTCCCGGGCCTGCTCGCGCTCATCGGCTTCACGACGCTCAACAATCTCCTCGGCGGCGTGTTTATGGGGCTGATGGACGCCTACGGACTCTCACTCGTGTCCGTGCAGATCTGGGGGATATTGTGGGCGTTCCTCAGCCTCGGCTTCATCATCGGCGGGCTGGCCATAGCCAGATGGGGCCTCGGCAAGAACCCTCTGGCCGCTATGTTCGCCGCCAATCTGGTGATCTGGACGGTGAGCAGCCTCTTCACGATCCAGCCGTCCATCGTGATGCTGACGGCGGGAATGTTTGTTTACCTGTGCGTCGTGCCGTTCATCGAAGCCGCCGAACACACAATCATGCAGCGGGTGGTGCCACAGGAACGCCAGGGCAGGGCTTTCGGCTTCGCGCACAGTGTCGAGTCGGCTGCGTCGCCTGTGACGACGCTCCTCATCGGGCCGGTTGCGGAGCTCGTGGCTATCCCATTCATGACGAATGGCGTCGGCGCCGACCTCATCGGCGGCTGGTTCGGCACCGGAGCGGATCGCGGCATCGCCCTGGTCTTCACACTGACCGGCATCATCGGGCTTGTGGTCACGCTCGTGATGATGAATACGCGGGCCTACCGACTGCTGTCGGCCTGCTATATGGGAACCGCCATCCGACGGTCGCGGCGCGGCACCATCGCCACAGTCGACCTGCGCGCCTGCAGCGCGGGAGCGGAGTAGAGGAAAGCCATCGTACTCATCGCGGGGTGACGCCAAGTGGTGAGGCACCCCGACAGAGCGGCCTGGCGCGGCTGGCGTATTAGCGACGCTCGTCGCCGGTAGGGTATGTTCGGTTCGCCCTCGGGGCGTGGCGACTTCTCTCTGACCGCGCCATCACCATCCCGAGCGGGATCGCTGCCGCGATAAGAAGGATGACACGCCAGGCTGCCACCTGCCAGAAGGCCAGGACCGCCAAGCCCAGCGCAGCGGCGCCGCACAGGCAGATCAGCGGCAGATAGAGCGCCATAGCGCAGCCTGGCGTCGAGATGATGCCACTATCCAGCTCCGCCACGGGCTCGACCGGTTCCCACATCGCAAGTGCCGGCGGCGTCCTCAACCGCCGCAGGATCCTGACAAGCCACTTGGTCAGAAAGACCAGCCCGACGCCCGCCGCGCAGGCGAAGATAAACATGATGGCACCCAGGGTTACCCAGAGAGCGAAGCAGGCGCCGCTCCCCAACAGGTTAGGCCAGCCCCAGAAGAGCCACGCGACGCCCGCGCCGCCACTGATGCCCCCGACAATCCCGGCGGGCAGCCACTCCCAGAGCTGGGGATCATCCCTCAGGCGGCCCCAACGCTCCCGAAGTGACCGCTTCATCCCTTTCCGACCAGCACCGATATGCCCCACTCGGTCGGTCCCAGCACGATGGTCTGGCCTCCGTCCGCCTCCGTCACAGGGATCTCGGAGCCGCTCAGAAGGTCGACTACCGAGCCCTGAAAGGTGCCCGGCTGGAAGACGACCTCGACGCGGGCACCGGGATCTGGTGCAAAGACAAAGGCTACGGGCCGCGGCGCTCTCTGCCCGTTGGTACCAGGCGCCGCTCCGAACCGCACATGCACGAAGTCATCCCCAGCGGGCGACGAGAGCGTCGCCACCGCCGGGCGCATGACGCCCACCTCGGTCACGAGTGCGAGCAGGAACTCCTCCAGCGCCCGACCGCGGCCCGGGCCGGCCTGAAGGTAAGCATCGCCCAGGTAGGTGCCACAGAGCAGAACGCGGCCCTTGCCCCAAACACCCTCCGCCAGCAGGGTCTCGCCACCCTTCACCACCAGCGGCGTCAGCCATTGTGCCGCGGGCACCGTGAACGCTGTCTCGCCAAGCGAGAGCGTCACGCTGTTGCCCTCGAGCTGCCGCCGCCCGACCTCGCGGATGCCCGTGAGCTCGGCGAAGAACCGGTTCTCCGGATAGCGGTAGATACCGGCACCGTCGAACGAGCCCACCTCCGACTCGCAGAACAGCACCCCACCCCGGCGGACGAACTCGGCCAGCGCTTCCGCCACGGGCACGTCCATCACAACCGTCCGCGGCAGGATCAGGATCTTGAGCCCCTTCAGCGCGTCGAGGTGGTTCTCCTCCACGATCCGGTAGGGGATGGTTTGACGGGTCAGGGCTCTGGCGTAACCCTGGATTGCAGCTAGCGGCGTGTGCGCCGTACCATCCTGCGACCAGTAGAGATAGTAGGCCTGCGGACTGAAGAGGATCCCCACCTGTGCCGGCGCGGGCTCGTAGGCGCGCAGCAGATCTCCGTGCGCCTTGAGCACGTCACCGCTCTTGCGCATCGCCGCCAGACGCTCTGGCGCCAGCCCATCGTTGCCGGCAAGGCCGAAGCCAGTGCTCTCGCGCCCGAAGACCTCATCACGCCAGCACCAGAAGAGGATCGCGTCGGCGCCTGCAGAGATCCCGGTCCAGACCCAGCTCTGCTGCGAGGCAGCATCGACGCTTTGGGCCACGCCAAAACCGATATTGGAGCGTCCGCCCTGCAGCTCGCTGAGCCAGAGCCGCTTGCCCTGCCGCGCCGAGGCCGAGTAATCGATCCGGTTGACGAACTGCGCGCGATCCATCTCGATCCCGCCCCATAGGGGGAAACTGGAGGTCCCGATGCCGTCGATACGGTCGGAGAAACCCCAGTCGTTGCCGCGATGGAGCGCGGTGGCGTTGGGATAGCTGTCGGTGCCGTGAAGCACGGTCGGCTGCGCGCCGTGCACCGTAACCGGGTGCTGCGCATCCACGGACTTGAGCACGTCGTAGCGGTCGTACGCGTGCTGGACCGACCTCCAGGCGATGAAGTCCTGGAACGCCATCATCTCCGTGTAAGGCCGGTCGGGTCTCTTGCCGGGGCGCACATCATCCCACGACGTATACCGCCGCTGCCACGCAGCATTCAGCGCTTCCAGCCCACCGTACTTCGCCTCCAGCCACGATCGGTAACGGTTGAGCGTG
>JALOOJ010000264.1 GCA_025454475.1 Anaerolineae bacterium | reverse complement strand
CGAGGGCGTTCAGATGACGCGGGGATCGCGGCGGGTGACAACCCTGGCCTACGGCGACGGTCAGCGACTTGCCTACACGGACGCGGGCGACCCAGGCGGCTATCCGGTCCTCGTCCAGCACGGGATGATCGCCAGCATCCGCGACATCCACCTCTTCGGTCGCGCAATCGCGGCGGGTGGTCGCGTGATCTCGATAGCGCGCCCGGGATATGGCGAGTCCTCGCCCTACGCGATGCACAGCATCGCCGAGTGGGGCGATGTTGTCGCGACGCTCGTCGACGCGCTCGAGCTGGCGCAGTTCGACGTGCTCGGTATCTCGTCCGGCGCGCCCTACAGCTATGCCATCGGCGCCAGGCTGCCGTACCGGGTCCGGACGATCTACATCCTCAGCGGCACGCCCGCGTTATCCGATGCCGCGATCCAGGCGCTCTGGCCCTACCCGCTCACGACCGGCGCGGCGATCCCCGAGCTCCAGGCGGTGGCGAGAGCCGTCTTCTTCCCGAACCCAACGGAGGATGACCTTGCGCGGGATGATGTGCGAGACTCGATGTCGCACGACTGCTTCGGCATCGCGCTGGACCTGCGGCTGCGCTGCAGGGACTGGGGATTCCGGCTGTCCGATGTCGCCACCCCCGTGGTCATGCAGCACAGCCGAACGGACACTCAGGTGCCCTTCGACGCGGCTGAGATGACCGCCAGGCTGCCGCCCAACTGCCGGCTCGTGGTCCGTGAGGCGGGCGAGCACTTCTCGCCCGCGCTTCTGAGCGCCTTCATCGACGACGAAGGGATCGGCCGCGCCCCGTAGGGGCATCACGGGTGCATTGCACGGTTATGGGACGTCCGGAGGGCATACGTAGGGGCGGACGGGGTATGGTGTAGGGGCTAGGGATTCCCGCAGCAGGCCGACGGCTGGCGGATCGGTGCGGAAGCATGTGCACCGTCGCCGGCACGTGCCGCGCTGGGAATCTCTCGCCCTCTGCCTCCGCCCCGGAGGGCGACCCATTGCGGGCGATCGTGGTTGCGCCAGGCCATTGTGCTTTCCGCAACGGTTCACCCCTACCCGGAAGGCAGCCGCAGGGACGAACACCTTTCCTGCACCACCCATTGACACCGAACGCAAGATGGTATAGAATACTCTGTATTGCAGAGTACTCTACAAGGAGTCGTCCGTTGAACATCTCGCCTGATGAAGCCGAAGAAGAGCTGGCGGCGATCCGTGCCATGGTAGGCAGGACCCGCGCCTCGATCGCCGGCAGCGGCACGTCGATAAACCTGATCGTCACCGGAATCGTCTGGCTGGTCGGGTACACGGCCACCCAGTTCCTGGCCCAGCCTGCCGTGATCGCAGTCTGGATCGTCGCAGCCGTGCTGGGCAGTATCGTGGCATCGATCCTGGGGGCGCGGGTCGCGAAGCGCGTCCGCACGCCGTTGGCCGGCGTGAGAGCCAGGCAGATCGCGCTGCTGTGGGCGGTGCTGGTCGTCTACTGCGCCGCCGCGATCGCGATCACCTGGCCGCTGGAGGGTCGGCAAATGACGACGCTCATCATTCTGTTTGTCATGGTCGGCCAGCTCGCTATGGGCCTGCTGCTGTCTTTTGCCACCGTGTGGTGGACGCTGCCCGTTTCGGCGCTCGTGTTGGCCGTCCACTTCCTGCTGCCCGACCTCTATTACCTAGGGATGGGAATCCTAGTCGGCGGCGCGATGATCGTCCTGGGCCTGTACATTCGGTCGAGGTGGTAGGCAATGCCCGAGCTCAATGAGACCATCCACCAGCCGGTGCGCCTGCGCATTATGGCCGCCCTGGTAACGCTCAGCGCCGATGAGGAGGTGGACTTCACCTACCTGCGCGAGCTGCTGAACGTGACCGACGGCAACCTTGGCGCGCACCTGCGCAAGCTGGAAGAGGCGGGCTACATTGCCGTGAACAAGACCTTCGTCGAGCGCAAACCGCGCACTTATGTCTCCGCGACCGCGGCGGGACGCGGGGTCTTCCGAGAGCACGTGGCGGCGCTGGAGACCATTCTCAAGAGCAAGTGAGGCCGGATATGGACAAGGTTGTTCAGGTCGAGGGACTGCGGAAGGTCTATGGCGCGACGGTCGCCGTTGACGACGTCTCCTTCGAGGTCCACGAGGGTGAGATCTTCGGGATGGTCGGTCCGAACGGTGCCGGCAAGACCACCACCATCGAGTGCCTGGAGGGGCTGCGCACACCCGACGCGGGGACGGTGCGCGTACTCGGGCTCGACCCGCAGCGCAACGGGAAGCTTCTGCGAGAGCGCACCGGGATGCAACTCCAGCAGTCGGCCCTGCCGGACCGGATGCGGGTCTGGGAGGCGCTGGACACGTATTCTTCATACTATGCGAAACCCGTGGACTGGAAGCCGCTGCTGGCGCAGCTCGGACTCGAGGAAAAGCGCCCAGCACCCTTCGCCAAGCTCTCAGGCGGGCAGAAACAGCGCCTGTTCATTGCGCTCGCGCTCCTGCCGGATCCGCAGCTCGTGTTCCTGGACGAGCTAACTACAGGGCTCGATCCCCAGGCGCGTCACGCCATCTGGGACCTCGTGCGCGACATACGCGCCAAGGGTAAGACGGTCTTCCTGACGACTCACTTTATGGAAGAGGCAGAGCGCCTGTGCGACCGGGTCGCGATCCTCGACCACGGGCGGATCGTGGCGTTGGATACGCCCCCCAACCTGATCCACGGGCTGGGCGCGGAGGAGCGCGTGGCCTTCACGGTGGCCGGAGGTCCCTCCCCGGCCCTGCAGTCCGCACTTTCCGGCATAGGCCGGACCGAGGTCCAGGGAGAGCGGGTGGTCGTCCACGGGAAGCCCGACGGCGAGACGCAACTCGTCAGCGAGGTGATCGGGCTGTTGACCGCACAGAGAGTCGTGTTTCGCGACCTGCGCACCGAGCAGGCGACGCTAGAGGATGTCTTCCTCGGCCTGACCGGTCGCCAACTGAGGGACTGAGGTGTGAGATGAGAGGTCTAGCCAAGACGGCATGGATGGAAGCGAAGCTCTTTCTGCGCGAGCCGATGAGCGCCTTTTTCACGCTGATCTTCCCGCTGATGTATCTGTTCATCTTCGGCGCGATCTCGGGGAACGAACCCGCGCCACAGTATGGCGGCCAGCGGATGCTCGACACGGCCGTCCCCTCGCTGATCGCCATGATCATTGGCATCACCGGGCTGATGCCCGTCACCATGACGATGGCCACCTACCGCGAGCGAGGCATCCTGCGCCGGCTGCGGACCACACCCGTCGCCTCGTGGGTCGTCCTTGCCGCACAGGTCATCGTGAACTTTGCCATGTCCTGCGCCGGGATGCTGCTGCTCATCGCCGCCGGGACGCTGGTCTACCACGTGCGCTTCGAGGGCAATGCCCTGAGCGTGCTCGGGGGCTTCATCCTGAGCAGCCTGAGCTTCTTCGGGATCGGGTTTATGCTCGCCGGCAGCCTGCCCACGGTGCGGTCGGCCTGGGTCGCGGGGATGGCGCTGCTGTATCCGATGATGTTCCTCTCCGGGGCCTTCTTCACGGTCGATCTGCTTCCCAAAGCCGTCCGGACGATCTCGGCGTTCATGCCGCTCACCTACGTGGTTAACCTGCTGCGCGGGCTGTGGGCCGGTGACGCCTGGAGCAAACACGTGCTCGACGCGGGCGTTCTGGTCGGATTGCTCGTGGTGGGTGTCGTCGTCTCGACCAAGGCGTTCCGCTGGGAGTCATAGCCGCGGCGAAGAGGCCTCACGGTGGCGGCGTCGCGCCGCCAAAGAGCAGCGCCCGGTGCTCGTCCTCCATGAAGCGCGCGATCGCGGCGTCGTCGCCTGCAGGGATGGCGCTGACCAGGTGCTCCTGCACGAAGTCGGTGAGCGCTCGTTCGAAGAGATCGCGCTGCGCGCGCGCCTCGCCGGTCAGGGGCGAGGGTGCCGCCGCGCAGCCGACAGTGTAGTGGGGCCCCAGCACCCACTCGAAAATCACCCGCGAGCGCTCGATGTGGTAATCGGACGTGACCACGATGATCGAGGTGATGCCCGCGGGCTCCAGACACAGCCTCTTGGCGTACCAGGCATTACCGATCGTGTCATAGGACTGGTCCTCGACGAGTAGGCAATCCTCGATCGTGCGCCGCAGGCCCGCGTCGGCCCTGGCCTTGGCGACCAAGTAGGCGGCGCCGACCTCCGCCTCGGTCTGGGGGTCCGAGACCTCCGGATCGACCGTGGCCATCGGGGCGTGCCTGCCGGTCGAGATGATGACGTCGACCTTGCTCTCCCGGAAGAGGGCGTAGGCCAGATCGAGCCGCGCCACGGCCTGCGCCTCGGGCTCGTACCACGCACGATCGCCGCCTCTAACCTTTGT
>JALOOJ010000263.1 GCA_025454475.1 Anaerolineae bacterium | reverse complement strand
AACCCACGCAGAACCCGAAGTCGGGGCGACCAAAGCCGACAGCATCCGCATCGTCGTCGTCTTGCCCGCACCGTTGGGGCCGAGGAAGCCAAAGACCTCGCCCTCTGCCACCTGCAGCGTCAAGCCATCTACCGCCAGATTGTCACCAAAACGTTTGGTCAGGTTCTCGGTACGGATCATCTTCCATCTCTCCTCAGTGCACGTCATCGAGCCACTATGCTACCGGATCGAGGGTAAACAGCAAGGCGACCCTGCGCCAGTGGTCGCAACGGGCTCTGCAATCAGGACTATAATCGAGCTACCCTATCGTACCTAGGCGGGTCAATCACAGGAGGGTAGCTATGGGTTTCTTGCGGCGGATATTGGGCGTATTCGTGATGATTGCGGGGATCCTGGGCCTGCTTCTCAGCGCCGCCGGTCTGGCGGGGCTGTGGATGGCGAGGCCGGCGGTGACTACGTTCTTGGACACCACCATCGAGACGCTGGCATCCAGCATCAACGTCAGCCAGGACACATTGGTCATCACCAACCAGGCGCTGGGCGCCACAGCCGATAGTGTGGATGCGCTCTCGGAGATGCTGAGCACGACCGCCACAACAGTGGAGGACACCCAGCCGGTCATCACCCAGGTCAACGACCTGATGGGCGAGACGCTGCCGGCCACATTCGTGGCTGCCGGGGACTCGCTCAAGGCCGCGGAGGAGGCGGCTGTGTCGCTCGAGAGTGCGATCCAGTCGCTGGATACCTTCCGCGCCGTCGTGGGGGCCACACCGCTTCTCAGCATGTTCGTGCCCGCATCCCAGTCGTCCTACAACCCCGAGAAACCCCTGGCCGAGTCTCTGGGCGAGTTGCGCACCAGCATTGAGGATATGCCGGCCACGTTTGAGGACATCTCGGCTGATGTGGACAAGGCGGGAGGAAATCTCGATCAGATCAAGGGCAATCTCGACACGATGGCGGAGAGTGTGTCTCTGATCTCGACCAGCCTGCGCCAATACCAGGCCATGATCACCGAATCCCAGTCTTCGATGACCAACCTGGAGTCGATACTCACCACACTCAAGGGCAACTTGGCCCCGATCCTGAATGGCGCTACAATTGGGTTGGGGCTGTTCCTTGCCTGGCTACTCGCAGCCCAGGTCGTGATCCTGAGCCAAGGGTGGGAGCTGTACCACGGCACGGCGGGCCGTATGGAAGGGCCGGCGCCCGAAGCGGAGGCCGCGGAGACGTCGGGCGCGCAGACGCGGGGCGCGGAGACGCGGAGCGCGGACGCGAAGGAACCTGAGCAGAAAACTGCGGAATAGGGTCGGACTTGGACAGCGCTTAAGGATATCTATCTAGTCACCGTATAGCATAGGAGGGAACCATGGAATTCACGCTTGACACGACGCTCGGCACACTTCTGGATCATCCCCAGGCGAAGGCGGTCATCGACCAGTATGCACCGGGGGTCTCCACCAACCCGATGATTGGAATGGTCAAGGGAATGACGCTCAAGGCGATTCTGGCCATGCCACAGGCCGCCCAGTTCGGCTTCACGCAGGCGAAGGTCCAGACAGTCCTGGACGAGATCAACAAGAAGATCAACCCAACCGCTGCCAAGCCTCCAAAGAAGTAGGACTCGCGGGCCTAACTTGGTACAGAGAGGAAACAAGAAGCGCTCTCCAGCGATGGGGAGCGCTTCCTGCTGAAAGGCAGCGTACAGTGGAGGGCGTGTGAAGGGCAAGTTATCGACCATCCTGGCGATGGTCCTGTGTATGGTGATGGCAGGCTGCAAGGCGGGACACCCGATGAAATCGATCACCCAAGTGACCTACACCTCGGACTCGGGCACGATCCTGCCTGAGCTACAGTGGCATGAGCAGTTCGACATCACCAGAGAGGGAGTCGTGCTGACCCGCAATGGTCGGACACCCGACACGGAGGTCAATGCCGGGACTTGGGAGATCACGGTCGAGGAGGATGCGGTAGCCGCGCTCTTCGCGCAGCTTGAGGGCGCTAACCCAACCAGGATCAAGCGGGTTGAGCCCGAGGACCCGCCGGACGGGGGCGGGACCGAAGAGTATGCGGTCGCCTACGGACGTGACAAGACGTTGACGATGCGATTGGACCCAGGCGTCACCTATACCGGTGGCGATAGCATCGTAGCGCCGGTGCAGGCCTTCCTGCGGGATCTCACGCTCCCGCCGGAGGCCGCCACCCGCTACGCCTTCACGGCGCCGTGACGCAGCTTGTCCACACTCACCTCAACCGCTCGACGCGCTACATTAGTTCTGCCGGACACAACCAACACGTATCCTTCAGTTTGGTTGGGCGACTGATGCTGCCTAAGCGAACAAGACTGCGAAGATGATGGGCGCCAACGGGCCACCCTCACGCCGTCCCCCT
Source organism: Anaerolineae bacterium (assembly GCA_025454475.1). Taxonomy (GTDB): domain Bacteria; phylum Chloroflexota; class Anaerolineae; order B4-G1; family SLSP01; genus PWVB01. Next base: position 1,971 of record JALOOJ010000263.1, on the reverse strand, counting down.
CCTTCACAGACGCGCCCAACGCTCGCGTTGGGCGTCATAGGCTCACCGCTTCGCGCCACCGAGGGGCGGACGGTTCTTGCGGTAGGAATTCTTCAGAGCGATCCTGCCGTCCTCGAAAGTGAACAGGTCGCAGCCATTGACCTCGACGCGCGTGCCATCCGCGCGTGTTCCCGTGAACGTCCACTCCGAGACACCTCTGTCGCCTTGGACAAAATGCCGCGCGTTGCCCCAGTGCGCATCGGGGAAAGTTGCCCAGACTTCGGCGAAGCCAGCTCGCACGGCCTCACGGCCTGCATACCGGGTGCCGCAGACGTCTGGGCCTGCAGAGGCTTCGAAGACACAATCCTCCGCCATGAATGACATAAGGGCATCGATATCATGGCGGTTCCACGCATCGGCAAAGGCATCCAAAATCGCCGTGATGACCTCAGCAGTCGCATTCGACATGATCCGACCTCCTCTCAACTCGGTCTTGCCCTGGTTGATAGCTTCCTTGATGTGCTGCCGCACAATGGAAAAACCGTTTGCCTGCACTCGGAGTATGAGCCAGGACGCAGAATCTGTAAAATCAAGGGAATCAGCCATGAGATCACAGCCAGCACACAAGAGACTTCTGGATCTGGTGCGCGACACCCTGCGCCTGAAACATTACTCCTACCGCACCGAGCAGTCTCATATCGGCTGGATCACGCGCTCCGCCCGAACCACGCAAACAAGGAAGAATGTGCTACAACGGGCTCAGATCATGAGCGGTACCACATCAAGCCAACATGGATGGAGAGGATGCAGATGATGCCAGGTCAGATCCTCTCCATCCATGGCCATCCATGTTTACATCCGGATAGCGGAGCTATGCCAAACTCGATTTCCTCCTATTGGAAGCAACTGGAGTCGAGCGCTAGGCGCTCCGGACGATGTTGAGCGAGTGTGCTCAGCAACATCCGAAGGCCGCTAACTGGTACCCGGATCTGCCGGCGCTGGCTGCCGATATGCTCTCCTGGGCAGCTACCGGCGTCCTGTCGAGTGTATCGCTGGAGGCACGCAGAAGTGCCACACAAACGGAGGAATGGGTGAATGCGTGACGAAGAACTCACAAGTGAAGATGACTTGATCTTCCAGGGTGTTCAGGGCGAGAGCGACTATCCGCTCCTGATGGTGCTCAACCGCAGCAGCCGTCAAGCTGACAGCGAGAACACAGCCGTGTCGCTGGAGGAGATCGCTCGGGTCTTTGCTCCCTCCGAACGTATGGACCCGGCTCGCGACGCTCTGATCGCGTTCCTGGCAGATGAACCCGCTAGGGCCATCGGGTATAGCAGACTGGGCTGGTATTCGAGCCGCGAGGATACTCGGCTGTACTATCAGGTCAGTTTTCTGGCGCGGGAATACCGCGGTCGCGGCCTATGGGAGACAATGGTTCAGCGGAACGAGCACCGTCTGCGCGAGATCGCCGATGGCCATCGGACCGTGCCACACCGCTATCTTCAAGCGTGGGCCTCCGACAACCAGACGGACTGGATCGCCGCGCTGGAGAACACCGGATACGCGGTCGCGCGGCGGTTCCACAACATGCTGCATCGACTGGACGCCATACCTCACTACCCTCTGCCCGCTGGGTTTGAGGTCCGCCCGGTCGTGCCGGAGCACATGCGCAGCATCTGGGAAGCACAGAAGGAGATGAACGCGGGTCTCTTCGAGAACGTGGCCGAGGAGTGGCTGGAAGAGACCTACCCGACTTGGCTTGCAGAGCCGTCGCACACCCCCCAACACTGGCAGGTAGCCTGGGATGGCGACCAGTTGGCCGGAATGGTGCTCGCGCGGATCGACCCGGATGAAAACGAGAGACTCCGGCGCAAACACGGCTACACTGAGCACATCTATGTCCGCCCGCCCTGGCGGAGGCGTGGACTGGCCCGTGCCCTGATCGCGCGCAGCCTGCAGGACCTCAAGGACCACGGGATGGAAGAGGCCGAG
>JALOOJ010000099.1 GCA_025454475.1 Anaerolineae bacterium | reverse complement strand
CGAACTGCTGGCGACCGACCTGGCTGACCATCTCGTCCGCCGCGCGGTGCCCTTTCGTGAGAGTCACCGCCTCGTAGGCCAGGCTGTGCGCCGGGCGCTCGCGCTCGGATGCGGCTTGCGCGAGTTGTCGGTGCAAGCCTATGCTGAGATCTCTACGGTTTTCGGCGACGATGTCCGTGAGGCGCTAGATTTCGCGCAGTCTGTCGCGCGGCACGATGTGATCGGGGGCACCGCGCCGTCGGCGGTGGTGGAGCAGATCCGGCGGGCGCGGGAGATGCTGGAGGCGTAAGGACGCGGCAGATCGGGGACTGATGAAAAGGGACTAGGGATTGGGAACCGGATGCAGATGTCCCTCCCCTCGGCTCGTTTTGCCGGGCCGAGGGGAGGGGGGTGCTTGCCACGCATCTCCGCCCAAGGGCGCTATGCTGCAAAGACGCTGGGACGCTACTCCTTGGCGTTGCCTTACCAAATGTTAACGGTACAATGCACCAGCGCTGCAATAGCCAGATACCCTTGCAACCTGAGTCGGAGATCCTATGCCGTCAGATTCGGAACGTTCACGCGGCGTTAAGTCCACCCATCAGCCGGGCGATACACCTCCCCTCAAGGGAGAGGCCGAGCAGCCCTGGCAGCCGGCGGGGATGCGTCCGAATGGAACACCGGCTGAGCCCACCCGGCGCATTAGGGCGATTCCGGATGAGCCTGTGGCGTCACCCGCGCCGACTCGGAGCCCCGATCTTTCCACTCGTCCGATTCGGCGGGTGAGGCTCGACGATGAGCCTACGCGCGTCATCCCGGCTCTCGCCCGTCCGTCGGATGATGACTCGCCCACACAGCCCAATCGCCCGGTGAAGGTGCCCGTTCTTGCGCCACAGTCGGCGGCGGCGCCACAGTCGGCGTCTGCACCGCCGCCGGCAACGCCAAAGCCGAAGGCCGTTCGACCCAAACGGCGCAGGAAGGGTCCCAATTTGGCCAACGTGCTCCTGACGATCACATTGGTGGGCGTCGGGGCTTTTATGTTGGGGCTGGTTGCTGCTGCCGTGGGCTATGTCTACCTAGCGGCTCAGCTACCATCGCCGGATGAATTGCGCGAGCGTGAGCCCAATTTCGCCAGTAGCCAGATCTTTGACCGCAACGGAAAGCTGCTTCACGAGATCATCGACCCCACGATGGGCAAGCGTACCTATGCCTCGATCGACCAGATCTCGCCCTATCTCAAGCTGGCTACGGTCGCGACGGAAGACCGCAACTTCTACCAGCACGGCGGATTTGACCCGATCGCGATTACGCGCGCGGTCTACTACGCGATCCAGGAGCAGGAAGTCGTTTCAGGCGCCAGCACGATCACGCAGCAGGTCGCACGCAATATCCTGTTGGGGCCTGAGTCGAGCGCAGAGCGCACGGTCTCGCGCAAGATCAAGGAGATTATCCTCGCGGCTGAGGTTACCCGGCGCTACAGCAAGGATGACATCCTTGAGATCTACGTCAATAACAACAACTACGGCAATCTGGCCTACGGTGTGGATGCTGCGGCGCGCACTTACTTCGGCACGAATGCGGCGCAGCTAACGCTGTCGCAGGCTTCGTTTCTGGCGGGAATCCCTCAGTCTCCCGCGATCTACGATCCCTACCGCGGTGGGCGCGATGCTGCGCTTGCCCGCCACAAGGTTGTGTTGGCGCTCATGGTCGAGGACGGTTTTGTCACTGTGGACCAGGCCGTGGCGGCCGCTGCGGAGATGGACGCCTTCGAATTCAAGCCCGCCTACACCGATCGAATCCCGGCGCCGCACTTCGTCGTGCACGTGACTCAGTGGGTCGAGCAGACGCTCGGCGCCGATGCGCTCTACAAAGGGCGGGGTCTGCGCATCTTCACGACGCTCGACCCGGCTCTGCAGCGCATTGCTGAGGAGGAAGTGGCTAACGGGGTTGCGGCCCTGGCGGACGCCAGCGTTACCAACGGCGCACTTGTGGCGATTGAGCCGTCGAGTGGTCACATTCTGGCAATGGTCGGCAGTCGTGACTTCTACGATGTTGAGCTCGGGGGGCAGGTTAACGTGACACTGCGCTGCCGCCAGCCGGGCTCGGCGATCAAACCGCTGACCTATCTCGCGGCGCTAGAACGTGGATGGACCCCGGCGACGGTACTATGGGACCTGCCTGTCGCGTATCCGGATTTTGCTGGCGGCGCGTACGAGCCCGTGAATTACGATGGCAAGTTCCGCGGGCCGGTCTCGGTACGCGTATCGCTGGCCAACTCTCTGAATATTCCTGCGGTCAAGGCGCTGGAGTTTGTCACGGTAGATGGGCTCCTGGAGACAGCCGGGCGGCTGGGGGCGGCATCGTTGGTCTCGCCGCAGACGGAATGCCCTGACTACCCCTACGATACGCGTCCCGACTACGGCCTGGCGTTGACGCTCGGCGGCGGCGAGATGAAGCAGGTCGAGTTGACTGGTGCCTATGCTGCGTTAGCCAATGGCGGCGTGCATATGGTCCCGACGCCGATTCTGTGGATCGAGGAGCGCGGAGGCAAGGTTCTGGTCGACAATCGGCAGCGGCAGGGCGAGCGTGTGGTCAAGCCCGATCTGGCCTACCTCATCACGCACATCCTCTCGGACACGCGGGCGCGCTGTCTGGTTTTCGCGTGCCCGAGTGTGTTGGAGCTTCCGGATCGCCCAGTGGCAGCCAAGACCGGAACGACGAATGACAATAGGGATGCCTGGACCGTGGGTTACACGCCCGATATCGCGACGGGCGTCTGGGTCGGCAATAACGACAACAGCCCTATGGGCAGTGTGGCAGGATCTTCGGGCGCCGGCCCGATCTGGCAGGCGTTTATGCGCCGGGCGCACGAGGGCATCGCGCCTCACGCATTTCCAAGGCCTGCAGGCGTGGTCGAGCGCGAGGTCTGTGTGTTGACCGGGACCGAGCCGACTGCTGCGTGCCCCGAGAAGCGGGTCGAGGTCTTTTCGATCGATGCTCTGCCCACCGCGCGCGAGGAGAGCTGGCTGCAGGAGGTCGAGATCGACGCGAACAGCGGCTTGCTGGCCAATGCCTTCTGTCGGTCCAATGTCATCACCAAAATGGCCGTCTATGCGAACCGCATTGCGGACCTCAAGGGGCGGGAGTGGGTGCAGCAATGGGCCATTGAACACGGCCTGGCGATCGCGCCGGAGACTGAGTGCACCGACAGTGACACCCCGCCTGAGGTGATGATCACGTCGCCGGGGCAGGGCGCCGAATTGTACGGCTGGACCGAGATCTGGGGCACCGTTGAAGTGCCGAACTTTGAGCGCTACGAACTGACCTATGGGATGGGCAGCAACCCGCAGGGGTGGGATTGGATTAGCGGACCCCACCTAGCCACGGTGCGGGGGGGCGCCCTGGGTATCTGGCAGATCCCGGAGCGGCTCACGCCGGGCACCTACACGCTGCGTGTAACTGCCTACAATACGCTGGGCGCGCGCTTCGAGGCAAGGCAGATCGTGTTGGTCATCGGTCCCACGCCGACGCCGACACTGGAGGCCACAGAGACACCGACGCCGACACCGACGCTTGAGCCTACGGAGACGCCCACGCCGACGTTCACGCCGTCTCCGACGCTCACGCCGTCTCCGACGTTCACGCCATCTCCGACGGAGACCGGCGTGACCGGAACGTCGACTCTCACGCCGGAGCCCAACGCCACGGCAGAACCCACGGCGACGCCGACGGCCACGGCACAACCGTAGGGGCACAACTCTACTGCGTCCCTACCACGTGCTGCGACGATACGGCGCTTCTGGGACGTATCGTATGGGGAACGAGACAGTGCGCCCTGCGCAGGTGCTCCGTCAGGAAAGCATGTGCCACCAGAAAAGCATGTGCTGTCAGTTGACAGTGCAGACTTCCATGTTATGATACGGTCGCGTTCGTGCCTAATGCATCACTCAGCCATCACCTGCAAAGGGGGCCATTATCAGTAAGCAGCAGTATCGTGCCAATAACCAGATCAAGGCTCGGGAACTCCGCGTAATCGACGCCGAGGGGAACAACCTGGGTGTTTTGGCGACGCCACAGGCGTTGCGGATTGCCGAGGAAGCAAGTCTGGATCTGGTCGAGGTTGCGCCCAATTCCGAGCCGCCTGTCGCGCGTATTATGGACTTCGGCAAGTTCATCTATGCCCAGGCCAAGAAGGAGCGTGAGGCGCGCAAGTCACAGAAGCAGATTGAGATCAAAGAGATCCGGTTACGTCCGAAGACGAACGATCACCATGCCGGGTTCAAGGTCAAGAATGCGCGTGGCTGGCTGGAGGAAGGCAACAAGGTCAAGGTTCGCATCCGATTTCGGGGTCGGGAGATCACGTATCCCGAGGTCGCAATGGAGCAACTGCAGGAGATCGCGGATGACCTTACCGATATTGCGTTGGTGGAGCAGGCTCCCACGATGGATGGCCGGACGATGTTGATGGTGTTGGCGCCTAGAAAGAACTAGCAGGAGGAGATTCCGTGCCCAAGATGAGAACGCACAAGTCGACTTCCAAGCGCTTCCGCATATCGCAGGGCGGTAAGGGGAAGTTGATGCGCACCAAGCAGGGGAAGAGCCACTTCCGTCGCAAGAAGACGCGGCGCCTGCGGGCTCAGTTCGATGAGTTGCATGTCGTCGACAATCATGGTATCGAGCAGCGGGTGCGTCGGCTTGCCCCGTATCTGAGTAAACAATCCTAGAACTTCTGAGGTGAATTGTGAGAGTCAAAGGTGGAACCGTAACACGCCGTCGCCACAAGAAGATGCTGAGTCGAACTCAGGGCTTCTTTGGGACGCGCCGTAAGCTGTTCCGGCGAGCCAATGAAGCGTACATGAAGTCCATGGCCTATGCCTATCGCGATCGGCGCAATAAGAAGCGCGATCTACGGCGTCTATGGATCATCCGCATCAATGCAGCCGCCCGAAACAATGGCACGACGTACAGTCGCCTGGTTAACGCCCTGAAGGGGTCGATGATCGCACTGGATCGTAAGGTGCTCGCTGACCTGGCCGTCAATGATCCAGGCGCTTTTACGGCGATCGTGGAGGCTGCGCGAGCATAACGCGCTCAATGCGAGTCTGCTCGCACTCTCGCGAACGTCAAGGGGGGCGACGCTAACAGCGTCGCCCCCCATTTTCTTCTCGTGGTATTCTGCCTGGGCCGGTATTTACCGACGGTGTCTCATCAGTCTGAACAGGCTGGTCACTGTGCCTAGCACGAGCGCAAAGACGGCTGCTGCGCGCATGTCGAGCAGCACGGTCACGTCCTCTCCCTCTATTTTGTTGCCGGCGACTAGCAGCGCGATGCTGTCCTGGATCTTGACGTTCTCGGCGGCAACAATGCCCGCCGCGCCGTCGGTCAGCGAGATGTTCTCGCCTTGTGCGATGCCGATTGCGCCGTTTTCCACGTCGATGAACCGTGCCTCGGCGCGTCCCACCGCGCCCTGCTCCACCAGGACCTTGTCGGCCTTGATGACCTGTGCGCCGCCCTGTGTGATGTTCACCGTGTCCGCGGTCACCTCCGCCGGTGTACCGGGATCGGTCGAAGCCTCTTCCTCACTCGCTGTGACCTGTGTGCCTTCTGCTTGTAGCTCTGCCTCTGTGCTCACTGCTTGCCTCCTTACCGGATTGTGGACTGAGCTTCTGTACCTGTGGTCTGTCCTCGGACGGAGCCAAAACCAAGTCTAGCACAAAACAATGAACGCGAAAAGGGTGCGGGCGCGGTGCAATTGGCGATGGGAAGACCGTCACGGGACTCCTAGCCATATGTCACTAGGCCGGGTGTGTGAAGGCAGCTATGATAAGAAGCGACGAGGTTAGGATGGCTTAAGTCCATCGCACCTCTCCTCCTTTCCTTGGCTGGTGGTCCCCCGGATTCCCCCCTCGCCGGGGGGCCAAGCCATGGTAGCGATCTCCGAGTCCACCCTCACGCAAGCTTCGCGCATCAACTGCGATGGCACCTGCCTCGAGCTTCCCAGTACATCCAGCTGCACCGTTGTCGGGCACCTTACACGTGGTATAATCCCGGTGGATGACCCATCTGCAAGGGAGAAACGCATGCCCGCTGGTTTCCTCAAGAAACTATTCGGAGACCCCGACGACCGTACGATAGCCCGGCACCAGAAGATCGCACAGGCGATCAATGCTCTTGAGCCTCAGGTTGAGGCGCTTTCGGACGCGGCGTTGCGCGCGGAGACGGCGAAACTCCGCGACCGTGCTGCGGCAGGCGAGTCGCTGGATGCCCTACTGCCTCAGGCTTTCGCTGTTGTGCGTGAGGCCGCGCGTCGTACGATCGGCCATCGGCACTACGACGTGCAGATGATCGGCGGGATGATCCTGCACCAAGGCCAGGTCGCCGAGATGCGCACCGGCGAGGGCAAGACGCTGGTTGCCACGTTGCCGCTGTACTTGAACGCGCTCAGTGGCAAGGGCGCCCATCTGGTGACACCCAATGACTACTTGGCGAAATATGGCGTCCAGTGGATGGGCCCGGTCTATCAAGCCCTGGGTATGCAGGTAAGCGTAATCCAGTCGGGCGCCGGGCGTCCTGATGAAGCCTCATTCGTCTACGATCCTGATTACGCCTCCGACGATGACCGCTACCAGTACCTACGTCCGGTCACGCGCCGTGAGGCCTATCGCGCGGATATCACCTATGGCACCAACAACGAGTTCGGGTTCGACTACCTTCGTGACAACATGGTGGTGGATCTCGATCAATGCTCGCAGCGAGAGCTAACCTATGCGATCGTTGATGAGGTGGACAGCATCCTTATCGATGAGGCGAGGACTCCCCTGATCATCTCGGGGCCGGCAGAAGAGTCATCTGACCTCTACCGTCGTTTCGCGCAGCTAGCACCCGGTCTGCGCCGCGATATTGACTATGATGTCGACGAGCGGTCCCAGATCGTTATTCTGACCGACGAGGGAGTAGCACGCATCGAGTCGATGGTTCACATTCCGGAGGGTCAAAGCATCTATGATCCCGAGCACGCGGCGATGCTCCCTTACCTCGACAACGCGCTGCGCGCCAAGGAGTTCTTCGCTCTCGACAAGGAATACGTCGTCCGCGATGGCGAGATCATCATCGTCGACGAGTTCACGGGCCGGCTGATGTTCGGTCGGCGTTATTCTGAGGGTTTGCACCAGGCGATCGAGGCCAAAGAAGGCGTCACGGTCCGCCGTGAATCGCTGACCTATGCTACGGTCACCTTCCAGAACTTCTTCCGGATGTACAAGAAACTGGCGGGTATGACGGGTACGGCGGCTACTGAGGAAGAGGAGCTCCGCAAGATCTACAACCTCGATGTCGTAGTGCTGCCGACGAATGTCGAGTACCGCGCACGTTTCTCGGACCTGGAGGAGCGCCAGGTGCCCGCGAGGGATGCGGGTGTCGCCTTTGGCGGTGTCCTGGATGAGCACGCCAACTACAAGGTCACGGTCTTTGACGCCCCAGACGCTCGTCGTTTCTATCGCCGGCTTGACATGCCTGACCTGATCTACAAGTCGGAGGAGTCCAAGTTTGCGGCAGTCATTGACGAGATCCAGCGCACCTATGAGGCTGGAAGGCCGGTGCTCGTGGGTACCACTGCCATCGAGACCTCGGAGCGGCTATCGAAGCAGTTGACCCGGCGGCATGTGCCGCATAGTGTCCTTAATGCCAAGTATCACGAACGAGAGGCTCTGATTATCGCGCAGGCGGGCCAGCCCGGATCGGTGACGATCGCCACGAACATGGCCGGCCGGGGCGTTGACATCCTCCTGGGGGGAAACCCAGAGGGCATGGCACGCGACCAACTGCGCAAGGAGGGTGTCGATCTCACAGCGATTCGCGCAGCTGAATGGGATGGCGCGTTGAAGCTTGCGCGATCTGGTGAGGACCCCACCAAGATCTACAGTGAGCGCTGGGCCGAGGTCCTCCAGGAGAAGATCGTGCAGTGCCAGAAGGACCGCGATACCATCTATGTGCAGGGTGGCTTGCATGTCATCGGCACCGAGCGGCATGAGGCGCGACGTATCGATAACCAGTTGCGTGGTCGCGCCGGTCGTCAGGGTGACCCGGGCTCGAGTCGCTTTTACATCTCGCTCGAGGATGAGTTGATGCGGCGGTTCGGCGGCGAACGGCTGCAGCCGTGGATGGACCGGGCCGGCCTCGAGGAAGATGCCCTGGAATCCGGCATGTTGGGACGTGTTATCGAGTCGGTCCAAGAGCGGGTCGAGGGCTACAACTTCGATATCCGGAAGCACGTTCTGGAGTATGACAACGTCGTAAACAAGCAGCGCGCGGTTGTCTATGAGGAGCGGCGCAAGGTGCTCAGCCGGCCCGACCTGCATGATGATCTCATGACGATGCTGGAGACTGAGATCCGTGGGGTGCTGAGTGGCTACTCCGAGAAGACGACGGATGCAGAACTCGAGACGATGTTGGCGGAGCTGCGTCGGTTTGCGCCTATCCCGCGGAGCCTGGGCGTTGATAGCCTGCGAGGGTTACAGCTAGATGCGCTGTCAGAGCGCCTGATGGACTGGGCGGAACAGACCTATCGACAGATGAACCAGACTCTGGGCGATGAGTTGTACCGGATGATGCGCCAGCAGGATACGTCCGTGCGGACGATTCTCGAGAACCAGGAGTCGTTCTACCGCGCCATCCGTGAGCGCCTGGGGGACGTGGTGAGCTCCGGTGCCTTCGAACCGTGGTACGATCAGCCGCTGCGCCGGCTCCCCGAGGAGCTTGAGGTCCAAGTTCGCGGAGCTGTCATCGATACGCAACGGCTGTTCCGCGACCGTCGCCTGATGTTGCGCCAGATCGACGATCACTGGGTGAACCACCTTACCAGCCTTGATGTGCTGCGGGAGGGTATTGGCTTGCGTGCGATCGGGCAGCAGAACCCGTTGGTCTCCTATCAGAAAGAGGCCTTCGAGACATACCAGGAGATGCTGGCGTCGATCCAGTCGCAGGTGGTTCGCTCGCTGTTCCTGGTGCCGCAGACGGCTCCCGGAGGTGGACAGCGGCGCACTGTCGACGATCCGGCGCGTCAGAACGCGTCCGCACGACAGCGTCAGCTCACGTTCCGTGCCAGCGCTGGTGGACAGGCCAGCGACGCTGCGCCCGAGCCGCATCGCGCTTCGACCAGACCCGGGCGAAACGACGCCTGCTACTGCGGAAGCGGCAAGAAGTACAAGGACTGCCACTGGCGATCGGATCAACGGGCAGCCACTGGCGTGAACCGACAATAGGCGCATCTGGCGTTCATCCACGGTTTACTCCAGCTTGGGCGTGGATGACGCGGTCAGAACCGGGCGCAGACACGATGACGACAGAACCGGACCCCTCCAAACTTGGTACTGATGCCCGCCTGACGCTGATCGGCGAGATCAGCAGGATGGCCGTGGGTGACATGCCAAGTGCGCGCGCGTTTTTCACCGCGCTGGAGCGGACACTACAGACATTTTGCCTCGACGTCATTGCTGTGTATGCCGGCGAACCGTTGTCCTTGCGCATGCAGGTGGGCGGAGTGCCGGCACGTTCCGGAGCCGTTGTCCCGGCAGGGCTGGCGCTCGTCGCCGCCATCGAGGGCAAGGCGGTAACTAGCAAGGACCTCAGGGCAGAGCAGCGCTGGCCTGCGCCGCCTTGGGCTTCCGCCGCCGCACGCTCGCAGGTTGCGATTCCGATCGCTTACCGAGGTAAGCGGGTTGGGGTCCTGGACCTGTGCAGTCCCTGGGTCAACGGTTTCAGCAAGGCTGATCTTGATACGTTGGGAACGGTGGCCGACTTTCTTGCTGTGATCATCGCCCAGGAGAGCTGGGGAAAGGGCGACACATCCTCCCCTGAGTTACAGCGGGCCTATCAGCGGTTGCAGGAGTTCTCCGAGCTTAAGGCAGACATCCTCCGCAATATCTCGCATGAGGTACGTACCCCGTTGACCCTGATCAAGGGACACCTGGAACTGCTTATGGAAGACAGGACGAGTACGCTTCTGCCGGAGCAGCGAAAAGCCCTCACTGCGGTCTGCGATAGGGTGGACGACATCGTCACGATCGTCGATCGCACCGTGTCGCTCAGCCCAGTCGATGATCCAGCGCCAGCGTATGAGAAGATCCTTGTCGGCGAGCTACTAAGGGAGGTAATTGAGACGTTCGATCGTCGTGCGCGTCAGATGACGGTGACCCTAGCCGTAGTGCCAGTGGAGCAGGATCTCTACCTGTACGGCGATGCTGACAAGATCAGACAGCTCTGCTACAATCTGCTCGACAATGCGGTCAAGTTCAGCCCTGATGGGGGGCAGGTCACCATCCAGGCTATGTCCGAGGGCGCCAATGTCCACCTCATTTTCGCTGATCAGGGCATCGGTATACCAGAGCGTCAGCTAACACAGATCTTTGAGACATTCTACCAGATCGACGGATCGACGACGCGCCGCTTTGGGGGACTTGGCCTCGGGTTAACGGTGGTGAATCGAATCGTGGACGCGCACAAGGGTGAGATCTGGGTCGAGAGTGAGGTCGATCGTGGCAGCACATTCCACATCCTCTTACCCAAGCATGTACCTCAGGTACAGTCTTAGCCGCTGGGCCTAAGTATGCAACGGATGATTGAGCCGCACAGGGGATCCGAAGGGGCTGAGCCACAATCGAGTGCATTGTGGCGATGGGCGAACCGGCTCCCGAAGATCGATCTGCATCGTCACCTGGAGGGCTCGCTTCGCCTGGTGACCTTGACTGAGTTGGCGCGCGCCTACGCCATACCGCTGCCCAGCTACGATGTCGAGGGCCTGCGTCCCCACGTGCAGATGGTGGAGGACGCGCCTGATTTCCGTCGTTTCATCGACAAGTTCGAGCTCCTGCGCAAGTTCTACACCTCCAGAGAGGCGATTCAGCGGATCACGCGCGAGGCAATCATCGATGCTGCGCTGGACAACATCGTGTACCTCGAGCTTCGTTTCAACCCGCTTGCACTAGCACGTGTACAGGGTTTTGCTTTCGCCGATGTGGTAGCCTGGGTGCTGGAAGCCACCGCCGAGGCGGAGCAGGAGACAGGCATGAGGACGTGTCTGATTCTCCAAATCCCGAGGCAGGAGCCACTTGCCGTGGCAGACAAAATCGTCGACATCGCGATTGCCAACTTCGGACGATGGGTTCGCGGCGTCGACCTGGCGGGCGACGAGGTGACCTATCCCCCGGAGCTGTTCATTGAGCCCTTTCAGCGCGCCTACGACGCCGGACTGCACATCACCGTACACGCCGGCGAGGCGATGGGCGCCGACAGCGTGCGCAGGGCGATCTTGTATTTGCACCCGCAGCGTATTGGCCATGGCATCCGCTCGATCGAGGACTCGTCGGTCATTCGCATGCTCTATGACCAGGGGCTTGCGCTCGAGGTCTGCCCCACGAGCAACCTCCATACGGGTGTGGTGCCCACCCTGGCGGCCCATCCGCTGGCCGACCTGCTAAGGCTGCGGTTGCGGGTGACCCTCAACACCGACGATCCGGGCGTCTCCGCCACGACGCTCACCGATGAGGTGCTCGTGGCGGTGGAGCGGATCGGTGTTGCGCCGGGGGCCATGTACCGGATGTTGCGCCATTCGGCCGAAGCTGCCTTCATCCCCGACGAAGAGCGCGCCGGGCTGTGTGCCAGGCTCGCGCAAGCGTTGGCCCACGACCCTGACGGGCTTGCGGCGTTCACCGCAACGGCCGCAGCAAACTAACGCCAGACCTTGCTCAGGTGTAGCAGCGCGGCTGCGGCGACCCCAGTGCCGGTCACCAGCGCGTCCTCGTCGATGTCGAAGTCCGGTGTGTGCAGTATGCTGGCGATGCCGCGTGTGGCGTTCGCCGTTCCTAGCCAGACGAAGGCGGTCGGGACCCCGGCGGCATAGAGCGCCAAGTCTTCGTGTGAGAACGGGTAGGGATCGCGGAACAGGCGCACGCGCTCCACGCCGGGCAGGTGTTCCAGCGCCGGGCGGATTGCGGCGACCAGGGCGGGAGCATTGCGCAGGGGCGGGTTGACGAAGGTGACCGCCAGGTCATACGTGGCGCCATAGCGATCCACGACGCGGTCGAGGGTGCGGCGGATTTCGCGCTGCAGCGCCGGGCGCAGGTCGAAGTCGGCCATACTGGCCAGCACCAGCAGGTGATGGGCAGGCGTTTCCCCCTCGTCGAGGTTGGGCCAGCAGCTCACGAACACGGCGCGATCGAGCTCTGACCCGGCTTCCATCTCCTGAGCCAGCGCCTCGAACTGCGCGGCATCCCGGGGGCCCTCGTGGGTGCTGAGAGCCTGCAGCGCGGCCGCGGCTTCACTGAACAGGGCCTCAAGGTCTCCACCTGGGGCATAGAAGCGCACGTGGAACTCCTCCATCCCCGCCAGGCAGCGATCCTCGGCGATGCCGACCGTGCCGACCTGGAGCGGGGACACGTGTAGCGCGAGCAGCGCCGCTGGCGTGTAGCGGTCCAGTAGGCCGGCTTCGATCATGGCCCGCGCGCCGTCGAGCGATTCCTCGGCTGGCTGGAAGACAAACAGCACGCGGCCGTGCAGGTCGTTGCGGAGGCCGGCCAAGAGCTCCGCGGCGCCGAGGGCCATCGCCACGTGGGCGTCGTGACCACAGGCGTGCGAGACGCCCAGGACCAGGGAGGCATAGGATCGGTCGGAGATCTCCTGAACGGGGAGGGCATCCATATCAGCGCGATAGGCCAGGGTGGGGCCCGGGTGGGCCCCCTGGAGGACGCCCACCACGCCGTGGCCGCCCACGTGCTCTTCGACCTCCAGGCCGAGCTCGCGCAGCCGTGAGGCCACCCGCCCCGCGGTCCGCCGTTCGTCGCCTGACAGCTCGGGGTGCACGTGCAGGTCGCGGCGCAGGGCGACGAGCGTTTCTCTGAGCGCGGTGGCTTCTGCGAAGAGATCGCTGAAAGGGACCTGCGTCGTGTCCATGGCGCTCATTCTACAGCACATCGACGGAGCGACACGCCCGAATCCTGTGACTGTACGTGTGGGGTGCTATAATGGATGTAGGATTTCCTATTTCTCCCATCATCCATCTCACACTTATCGGCCAGCCATCGTCCCTCGCACAATAAGGAGGGTGTCATGGGCACTGTCCGCTGTCCTTCACTCGCACTACATGTCTCTCTGGTTGTTGGCTTGATCTTCGCAGGTCTCCTTCCCGCGCCCGCCACCGTAAGAGCTCAGAGCCCCCTCGACCCGCCCCCGCCCTCGCGGGAAGCGGATGATTGGATAGCACCTGCTGTGGCTGTGGTTATGGAGGATGCAGCGCAAGCGGGGCTAGATGCTGAGCTGGCTGCGTTTGAGGCGGCGCGCAAGGCCGGCCCCGAGGCCCTGCTGGCGCTCGTCGAGCGCCTGTCGCCAGCGGCACTCGATCTGGCCATGGCCGACCTTGTCGAGGCGCGGGAGCAACTGGCTGATGCGGCACCGCCGCCCCCAGAGCAGCCAGTGCTCGACCTGGCACAGGAGCAGGCGGCCCTGGAGGCGATGGCAGAGCAAGAGGTCGCCCATCGCGCCGTTGCGCTGACCGACTTCGGCGACCCTGCCGAGGGCCACGCGACCGACGCTTCTACGGCAGCCCCCCTTAGCATCACGGCGCCTGCGGTCCCAGCGGCTAACCGCACTGTGGGCAGCAGCTGCACCTATGCCACGATTACTGCTGCTATCGCGGCGTCCAGTCCCGGTGATACCCTCCTGATCGAAGGAGGGCGCACATTTGTCGAGAATGTCACGGTTCCCGTGACGTTGACACTCCAAGGCGGCTACGCCGGCTGCGCCAGCGGGTCAACGGCCCGAACGACGATCGATGGGAACGCCCTCGGCTCGGTCATCGTCGTCAACCGGGCCATCTCCGTCACGCTCCGCAACCTGAACGTCACGAACGGTGCTACCGGTTTCGAGGGAGGTGGCGTCCAGTTTGCCTGGGGCAACGGGACCGGGAGGCTGGCGCTGTACAACGTCTTCATCTACGGCAACACGGGTCAGTGGGGCGGCGGGCTGTGGGTGGGTCAGAACGCTGAGGTGATCGGGCAGGCCGTCGCGATCTACAGCAACACGGCCACGGCCTATGGTGGCGGTGTGCGGCTGTTTGGTAGCCGGGCGACGTTCACTGACAGCAGCATCTACGGCAATAGCGCGCCCTTAGGCGGCGGCATCCACGCCACCCAGGAAGATGTCTACGTCCCAGTGGTGGATCTTGTCAACTCCGACGTGTACGGCAACCAGGCGGTAACCGGCAGCGGCCTGGGCGGCGGGGTCTATCTACGGCAGGGCAGTGTGCTCGCGACCGATTGCGCCGACATCTACCAAAACGAGGCGCTCCAGGGAGGCGGAGCTTATCTCATCACCAGCACGCTGACCATCCAGGGATCTTGCTCGGAGATCAGCTTCAACTCCGCTACCGGTAACGGCGGCGGTGTCTATGCCCAGGGCAGCACGGTCAACTTGGATGAAGACGCTGAGTTGTATGACAACACCGCCGGCACGAGTGGTGCAGGCAATGGGGGAGCCGCCTATCTGGACGACAGCGACATGTTGGGCGACAAGGCCCTGATTCACTACAATGCGGCCGACGATTACGGTGGCGGTGTCTACGCAACCCACGGGTCGCTATTAGATATGGATCTGGGAGGCTACGCTTGCTTCCGCGCACGCTGTAGCCGGTTGTCCAATAACACCTCTACCACCTTGTA
>JALOOJ010000262.1 GCA_025454475.1 Anaerolineae bacterium | reverse complement strand
ACGCGGACCTGGTCGAACGCGCTGCAGCCGCGGGAAAGCAGATCTTCTGCGAGAAACCCATCGACCTCGACCTGACGCGGGTCGACCGGGTGCTGGAGGTCGTGGATCGCTCCGGTGTCAAATTCATGGTCGGGTTCAACCGGCGGTTCGATCACAACTTCCGCCGTGTCCGTGAGCTGGTGCAGGCCGGCGCCGTCGGCAAACCGCACATACTCCACATCATCAGCCGCGACCCCGCTCCTCCACCGGCGGAGTATGTCAAGGTCTCAGGTGGTATCTGGGTCCGAGGTCGCGGAGCTCTACGTCGAAGGTGGCGTGATGGTCGATCCGGCGATTGGCGCCGCCGGCGATATCGACACCGCCGTGATCATGATGCGCTTCGAGAACGGCGTCATCGGCACGATCGACAACAGCCGGAAGGCCGTCTACGGCTACGATCAGCGGGTTGAGGTATTCGGGAGTGGTGGCGCGATCCGCTCGGACAACGACTACCCCAACACCGCCCTGATCAGCAGCGCGTCCAGCATCCACCGCGATCTTCCGCTCAACTTCTTCATGGATCGCTATGTCGAAGCTTATGTAGACGAGCTGCGCACCTTCATCCGTTGCATCATGGAGGATACGCCTCCGCCCGTCACCGGCATTGACGGGCGCCAGTCGATCCTGATGGGCTATGCGGCGCGCAAGTCGTACGCGGAACATAGGCCAGTTATCCTGTCAGAGGTAGGGATTGGTGACTAGGGACTGGGTATCGGTCCAGAGTCTCCTTACCACCAGGCACTGATCACCATTCACCCATCACATTTTTAGGAGGAACACGATGAAAGGCCTGATACTTGACGCGAAGTGGGATCCACGACCGGACTACGCGCTCTCCGACTGGGAGAAGGCGACCGGCAAAGCCATCACCGGCAGCGCCATCTGGCGCCACCCGACGCTCAAGGTCGGTGACTGGCCTGACCCCCAACCCGGACCGCAGGACGTGGTCATCGCCGTGCAGGCGTGCGGTGTCTGTGGCTCCGATATGCACTTCTATGAGACCGACGAGGATGACTACATCCTCTACCCGGGGCTGACCAAGTTCCCCACGATCACCGGGCACGAGTTCTCGGGCAAGGTTGTCGAGGTCGGCCCTGAGGTCAAGACGCTCAAAGTGGGGGATATGGTCACCGCCGAGGAGATGATCTGGTGCGGGCGCTGTGTCGCGTGCAGAAATGGCTTTTTCAACCATTGCACGAACCTGGAGGAGATCGGCTTCACGATTCCCGGAGCCTTCGCCAACTACATCGCGCTCGATGAGAAATACTGCTGGCCCATCGACGCCATCGCTGAGCACTTCGGCAGCGAAGAAAAGGGCTACGAGATCGGCGCACTTAGCGAACCGACCAGCGTCAGCTATACGGCGATGTTCATACGCGCAGGCGGGTTCAAGCCCGGCCACTACGTAAGTGTTTTTGGCGCCGGATCCATTGGCCTCACCGCCATAGGATTGGCCCGTGCCGCAGGTGCCGGCACCATCGTCGCGTTTGAGGTCTCCCCGGAGCGCCGCGTCCTCGCCACGAAGGTCGGCGCTGACTATGCCTACGACCCTCGAGACGTGAGCCCTCACGAGGTTATGATGGAATTGAGCAAGGGCGAAGGCTTCAACTTCCACGTCGAGGCTG
This sequence comes from Anaerolineae bacterium, assembly GCA_025454475.1. Taxonomy (GTDB): domain Bacteria; phylum Chloroflexota; class Anaerolineae; order B4-G1; family SLSP01; genus PWVB01. Next base: position 4,175 of record JALOOJ010000262.1, on the reverse strand, counting down.
CCGGCGCCCCGCACCTGATCATCCCCGAGATGGAACAGGCACTCGCCATCGACGCAAAAGTCGTCCAGATCGGGCGGGCGGCCCAGCGCGTGCCGATGTACCTCGAGGCCTTCCAGGTTCGCCATGCGCAGGCCTTCGGCTCGCAGGGCCATTCCGGCGACGAGACCTTCCCCAACGTGATCCGCATGGTCGCCGCGGGCCGGCTCGACCTCAGTGAGATCATCACGGCAAAGTATGGACTCGCCGATGTTGTTGACGCCATCGCGCGCTCGACCACCCGCACCGACGGCAAGATCATGGTGAAGCCCAACGGCTAGGGACTGGCGATCAGGAACTGGGGATCAGGCCAGGCGTCCGGCCCAATCCCCGCTCGACCAATCACCCATCACTTGAAGCGTATACGTACCAACACAGGAGACAACCAATGACACAGACGAGACCGATTCCGGCGGGCCTTCTCGCCACCGATGAGCCCGACTTGTTCTTCGAGGACAACACCGTCGGGCGGCTAAAGAAGGAGATCTGGGACGCGACCGACGCCGAGATCGACGCGATCCTGGCGGAGTATGGTATGCCCGCACCTGTGGAGTGGGGCAAGCCCGGCTCATACATCCAGACGACGGTCCGTTGGCAGGTGGAGCAGAACCGCAAGAAGAACGACATCGTACTGATCCCGGTGGGCTGCACCGAGCTGCACGGGCAGCACATGCCCAGTGCCTCGGACACGCTCTACGTCAGCCAGATCTGTGAAGGTGTGCGCCGCTACACGGCGAAGCGGGGCGCACCGATCGCCCTGGCGCTGCCCCCGATCAACTACGGCGCCCATCCCTACCACCACCTGGGCATGCCCGGCACCGTGATCGTGCGCGAGGCCGTCATCCGCGAGCAGATGATGGACGTGATGTTAGGCCTCTGGAACGATGGCTTCCGCAAGCAGATCATCCTCAACAACCACGGTCAGCTCTGGGTGCTCGAGTCAGCAGTCCAGGAGTTCTGCAAGCGCTATCAGCTCCCGGGTATCTTCCGGGTCATCGACTGGCATCGCGCGGTGCGCGAATTCTTCCGCACCAAGGAGCGCGGCGGGAAGTGGGACACCAACTTCGTCCACGCCGACGAGTCCGAGACCTCGCTGGGCCTCTATCTCCATCCCGAGATGGTGGACATGGCCTACGCTGTCGACACCGAGGGCAAGAGCTACCTGCCCGATGGGCACTTCGACAAGTCGGTCGATCCCTTCAGCCGGCCCAGCCGCTGGTCGGAGGGCGAGGGGCAGTCCGCCATCGAGATCGCGGGCACGCCCCAGGGCGTCGTCGGCAAGGCGACCCATGGCGATCCCGAGAAGGCGAAGCGACCGCTCGCGGCTATCTTGCGCTACCTTACGCTGTTCAACGACCAGGTCCTCGAGGCCTTCCCGCCCGGCACCGTGCCCCCCGTCGAGGAGATCACGCTCCGCACTAACGAGGAAATGGCACCGTACCTCAAGGAGCCCCTGAGCGAAGGCTGGCGTCCCGTCTATTCATTGCCGCGCATCGGGCAGGATGAGTAGGCAGAGGGGTTAGGGAATGGTCGACCTGGGATTGGTCCAGGCGTTCCGACGCCCCTAATCCCAGGTCACCGATCATCAGTCCCTGGCTCGGAGAGGAGCTGCCCTATGAAGCTAAGCCTTGTCCTCAGCACCCATCAAGCTCAGTTCGAAGCGGTAGCCCTGAAGGGCGACTTCGAGGCAAACATCGCGAAGATAGCCGCGTGGGGCTATGACGGCGTCGAGCTCGCGATCCGTGACCCCGCCCTCGTCGAGGTCGGCACACTGATGCGCGTCGTCGAGGACCACGGACTGGCGGTGCCCGCGATCGGCACAGGGCAGGCCTGGGGCGAGGAGCGCCTCTCGTTCACCAGCGATGATGCGCGCGTGCGCGCTGCCGCGGTCGCGCGCATCGTGAGCCACATCCCGCTCGCTGCGCAGATGCACGCCGCCGTCATCATCGGCCTGATCCGCGGCATCACGCCCCAGGGGCAGGGCCACGAGGACTCGATGGCCTACTTCGCCGAGGCGATGCGGGCGTGCGGTGAGGCCGCACAGGGGACGGGTGTCCGCTTCGCCATCGAGCCGCTCAACCGGTACGAGACGGACCTGATCCACACGGTGGCGGAAGGGCTCGCCTTCCTGGACCGCGTAGGAATGGGCAACGTCGGGCTGTTGCTCGACACCTTCCACATGAACATCGAGGAGCCGCACATCGAGGAGAGCGTTCGCGCCTGCGGGGATCGGATCTTTCACGTCCACGTGGCCGACTCCAACCGCTGGTACCCCGGCGCGGGACACCTGGACTTCGCGGGCGTCGTGGCGACGCTCCTGGATACCGGCTACGAAGGCTGGATCTCGGGCGAGTTCATGCCCAGGCCCGACGCCGACACGGCAGCAGGAGAGGCCATCAAGACGATGCGGATGCTGCTGTAGGGGCCGGTACTCCAGGCAGAAGCCCGCTATTACGGTGTTCGGGGCGGATCCGTGATCCGCCCCGAACACTGCCGAATCATGAAAAACGCCCCCTTGCGGGGGGCGTCTCTCAGCTTCTAGCTAGACTGCCTTCTTGCGACAGCGCTTGCAGACCTTGATCTTCGCGCCGTCGGCGGTCGTGCGATCATAGAGGACCTTGATCGCCGTCGTGCCACAGACAGGGCAGGTTCCCCGCCCTCCCCGCAGCAAGTGTCGAATGCCCTTCCCGCGATGCTGCTTTCCCATCGTGCTTGCACCCTTTCCTGAATCCTGATAAGAAACGCACGCTTCGAGGCGTGCCATCTACCTCACCAAGCCCTGTTCTCACACACAACAGCCACGGCGAATCACCCGTGGCTGTCAGTGACCTAAGGCGAAGCCACGTTGCCCACCGCCAACTCCGCCAGGATGGCCTGAGCCTCCGTCTGCATATCACTCACCAGCCCGCGTCCCTCGGCCTCTGCGGCCTCCTCAGGCGTCAGGGCCGCCAGCCCGGCGTGGTACGCGGGTCCCGCAATGTCCGCGAACCACTTTGAGGCGGGCACAAACGGGCAGCACTGCTTGACCACGGTGACCAACGTAAGTGCGCGCGCCGGGTGCCCAGCATCTGCATACAGCAGCGCCATCCCCGGCAGGGCGCAGGCGAGGCCCAACCTAGCGCCGGTATGCTTGCCCGTCCGGAGCACCTCGACCAGGCAGGCGCGCGCCTGCTCACGGTCGCCGCTCGCCCGGTACGCATACCCCAGGAAAGACAGCACCAGGCCCAGAAAACCCACCTCGCACAGCTGGCGGAACTCCGCCGTGGCGTGAGCCAGCCGCGTCAAGGCGTCCTCGACGTCGCCGCTCACCAGGGCGAGGGCGCCGGTCACATGCTCTCCCCAGGCGGTCAACCGCCTATCGTCGGTGGTACGGGCATCCTCAAGCGCGTGGCGCACCAGGCGCCGCGCCTGATCGTAGTCTCCAGCCAACATTAGGCCCCATGCCTTGACCCCCCTGGCGTAAGGGGCGGGCAGACCGAGTCGATCCAAGATCATAATGCACTCATCGTAGAGTGGCATCGCCAGATCGGGTCGACCCGTACCCAAGTACCGGGTCGCGAGGGTCTGCAGGCCTGTGGCAACCTCGAGCGGATCGTCCAGCTCCCGCCGCACCGCCAGGCTTTCATCCCCGAGCCGAATCGATTCGTCCAGCTGGCTGCGGTACTGCGCATCAGCGCCCAGGTGAAGCAGCGCCCACGCCATCGCCCGTAGGTCGCCGATGGAACGCGCAACTGACAGCAAGTCCTCGCCGTAGCCGCGCGTGGCATCGAGATCGCCGAGAACACTGCAGAGATAGGCAAGCCGGTTAAGAGTGTCTGCCTCCTCCCAGCGATCACCGGCGGCACGCAGACAAGATAGGCTCTCCTCGTAGAGCGCTATCGCGCGCAGTCGATCCCTATCAGAGATCAGGCCGGCCTTGCGGCGCAGCGCCCGTCCCCGCGTCGCCCGCCCCTCCGTGGCGACCACATCAGGCGACGACAAGAGCTCCAGGGCCCGATCCACCAGCACCTCCGCTGCCGCCCCGGTCTCTAGCTCGCTCTGCCAGATCAGCAGCTTAGCAACCAACCTCTGCCGCTCAGCTTGTTGTGCCCTCACAGGCATCCGGTGACCCTCGAGGCCTGCCAGGGCCGAAAGGCATG
>JALOOJ010000261.1 GCA_025454475.1 Anaerolineae bacterium | reverse complement strand
GCGAAGCCTTGCTCCCCGCCAGGATGTTGGCTCGCGTCTTGTTGAAGAAGTTGTCGACGACGACGAGGGTGTCCTCAGCGACCTTGCGCACGCACGTTGCATAGATCGCGTTGGGGGTGCCCTCGCAATCCACGGTGGTCAACACGATCGGGCCTTCACGTTGCTCCCAGGCCTGACTCACGGCTTCCGGTAGTTGTGTCAATTCGCCTCCTGTAGGTGGTATATCGGATCAGTTGTACGCTTTGCGAGTGGCTTCGTCCGCCATTGTGGGGGCCAGCAGAGGCTCCCACGATGAGTCCTCCCAGGTTCCCAGACAGGTGTGCATCTCGAGATACTTCGTTGGTATGGGATGCGTACCTACCACGACCTGAACGTGATATCGCGCTTCAAGGAAGGCCTTGAAGGTCTCGATACTCGGACACGGCGGGTATCCCACCACCAGGCCAGTCGCCAGGTGGATGACTTGGGCGCCGTTCTTAACCATCTCCTCGCCGGCGTACTCGATGTTGCCGCCGGGACACCCATCGCAGGAGGTGTAGCCCACGAGCTCCACTTCCTGGTCGGCGTAGACGTTGAAGGCGCCTTCGCGATTGCGCAGCGCACGCAGGCACTTCCCGCCCGCACAGCGCCGGTACCGGTCGCAGATGATGATGCCGATCTTCACTTGCTCGCCCATCGCACCTTCTTATCTCTGTGGGATAATCGACCAACCGAACGAGCTCCCGAGCGGGCGTACGGCGCTATGAGCCAGAACAGCGCCGTCATCACGACCGCTGAGGTGAGACACCAGGCGCACGTCGCGCCGATCACGAACGGCTCGAGAAACGTCAGGTAGATGGAGAAAGCCATGCCGAACCACACCATCCCGACCATTGCCAGCCGCGCTGCGTCGGTCCACGGGCTGCGCGCCCACCGCGCCACCGCCCAAGCTGCGCCGATGCCGATATAGCCCAACACCCCCAGCACAGCGATCGGCAGGAAGCCGAACAACAGCGCAAACTCGCTCTGCTGCACGGCATTGCAGTCACCCACCGGCCCGCAGACGGCGGCGACCTGTTGCGTTTCCACGTAGGCCAGATAGCCGGCCACAACCAGGCCCAGGGCGACGAGCAACGGGACGCCCCCTTGCCGCCGGCCTGGCGCCGCAACGGGCGCACGCGTCAGCGCCGCTCCCTGATAGACTACGCTCGCCAGCATCCCGACCAACACCACGATCGAAATACCGTTGCCCAGCGGGTCGCGTGAGAAGCGGGTGCGCCAGTTGTCGCGGTCGGTGAAGGTTCCGGGAATGACCGGATCTTCCGCTGCGGTGGGGGAGGGCGTTGCTTCGGATGGTGCCACGGTTGGCGCCGTGGGCGACGGAACGTCAGGGGCAGGCGTAGGTGAACCCTCGGCGGGCGCGCCCTCCGCGGGCGAACCCTCTGCGGGCGAACCCTCCGCGGGCGAACCCTCTGCGGGCGCGCTCTCCGCCAGAGCCTCCGCCAGGCCGGGAATCGCGGGCCAGTCCGTGCCTCCCTGAGCCAGGCCCTCTTCGATCAGCCCGGGCAGTTGCTCGGGGATCTCCACAGAACCCACCAACACGACGTCCCCGATGACGAGCGTGGGCACGCCCCTGCGCTCTTGGGGAATGCTGAAGGCGGCGATGGTGGCCTGGTACAGCGCCTGTCCACCTGTCTCGGCTGTGTTCACCCCGATGATCTCGAATTCGTCACCGTGCTGCTCCAGGAGCGGTGGCAGCACTTCCGTGATCACCCTATGGCAGTGCCCGCACGACGGCGAGTAGAACATCACTGCGCGAACCACCGGCTCCTCGGCAGCCGTGGGCAGCGCATGCCCCAATAGCAGCCAGCTGAGCACTAGAGTTACCCACATCAGGCGAGACACGCCACGCATAGGCGATTGAGCATTCATGTTCGTGGGTCTCCGTCGTTCCTCGTGTCAGTCACCGCTCAACGGCCTTCATTCTACCCTTCTACTGCCAAACTGTCAATAGAAGGAACGCCGGCGGATGGCTGCCAAGTCTCCTCAGAACCGTGCGCTCTCACGGCTGCCGTAGCGCGAGGTTGCACTTCGCCCCAGCAAGGCACCGAAGGGAACGTTTCGCCCCTACGGGAGACCGCGGTGTCCGGGTAGGGGCGAACTGCAAGGCCGCCCTACGCAGCGTCAAGAAAAAGCGGGAAGCCGATCAGGCTTCCCGCTTGTCCTCTATGGTGTGCGCACTACTTCGATCGCGTCGCCATCGGCAGGGCCGCGCGGTACCGCGGCTCTCCGAAAAGGGCGATGGGGGTTCGGTTTACCTATCCCACCTCGGTCGCCGGCCTGGGCCTGTGGTCTCTGTGGGCGTGGCGGTCGGCTGGGATCCGGGGCCCGCCGGATCCGGCGTGAGCTCCGGCGTAGCGCCAGCCTGCTGGGGTGTGGCCGTGGCCTGCGCTTCGGGCGTGGTCGCCCCCGGCTGGCTTGTCCCGGTCGGTGCGGGCTGCTGCGTAGCGCCGGCTCGCGGTGTAGCGCCGGCCCGTGGGCCGTGTGGCGGTGCCGGTGTGGCCGTTGGCACCGGTGTTGCAGTCGGCTGCTGGACTGCCGTCGGCTGTCCAACTGCCGCAGGGGTAGGCGACTGCGGCGCACTCGGTGCTGCCAACTGTTCCGTGGGCTCTACGAGAGTGTCCAGCCCGTGCCGGTACTGATTACGGAAACCCTCCGGGTCGGCTAGCCCGGCTTCGGCGCGCTCTTGTGCCCGGATCATGGCCTGCGCGGCCAACCCCAACGCTGCTTGTGCCCGTGCACCACGCGGCGCCTTGGCCTGGACCTGCATCAGTGTACGCTGGTGCGTCTGCGCCATCGTGCGCACCTGCTCGAGCAAGCCCGCCAGCTCCGGCTCGGGCGCGTGCAGGGCTGCGCTCAGCGCGGCGTCGAGGTGGGCTTCGAGGCGTGCCGTGACCTGATCGCCAATCGCCCGATCCGCGATTGTCAGCCGCTCCATCTCGCGGATCCGTTCGCCTGTATAGCTCATCGCGAGTGTGGCCTGCTGCGCGGGATCCTGGGTCAGCGAAAACCGCATGTCCTCCGCCGCCAGCTTGATGCCGTACAGCGGCGAATCAGGCAGACTGGCCTGGGCTGCGGCCACCGTGCCGCCGAGAATGCCGAACGCCAGCACAAATACGATCGCCATCCGCGCGAGCGCGGGCCACAGCGGGGGTTGTCCCGCCTGCCCGCCCCGCCAGACCCATGCCGCGAACCGTCGTAAGGGATGCGCCGCCGCCGACTCCTCTTGGAGGGAGCGAGCCGTGCCAAGGAAGGCCTGGCGCCGTGCGGCGAGCGTGCCTTCCGGCACAGCCGGTGCACTCGCGAGCGCACTCAGACGGTCCCGGGCGCCAACCAGCTCGACCAGCGTATTCGCCATGCCAGGATAGCGCGCAACGCAGTCATCCAGTGACTCGCCTGCGGCGACTCTCGCCAGCACATCATCCAGAGCATCAACCATCTTCGACATCTCGGTCCGTTCCCCTACAACAACATCGGCAGACTCGTGAGTGCGCGTTTCAGGGCAGCCAGCGCTCGATGCTGCAGTGACTTGATCGCGCCCTCGGGCTTGTTCATCAACGCGCCCACCTCGGCGTTTGAGTACCCTTCCACAAACTTGAGCACGACGACCTGCTGCTGCTCCGGTGTCAGCAGCGCCAGCGCCTCGCGCACTTCTCGCCGCGCGAACCGCTGCTCGGAGTCCGCCTCGGTGTCGGCGTCGTCAGCCAGGTCGCGATCCGGCTCCAGGGCAACCAGCCCTCCTACAGGTCGCTGGCGGTGCTGGTCCATCGCCAGGTTGTGGGCCACGCGGTATAGCCATCCGCTCAAGTGACGAGGCGCGTGCCCATCCCGCAGTGCCTCCAGCAGCCGTCGTAGCGTTTCGGCCGCGACGTCCTCCGCGCCGTGCGCGTCACCCACGAAGCGATAGGCGTAGCGGTACAGACGCTCGAAATACGCGTCATAGATCTGGCCGAGTGCTTGTGCGTCAAACGCTCGCGCTCGACTGAGGAGCGACTCATCCTGATTCAAAGTGTCCGTCGGCGCATAGGATAGCAGTCCATACCTGTCTCCATTCTGCGCCTACATGATAGACGGTTTGGCCACCCCGCAAGATACGGCCCCGCCGCTCTATCGCTCGGACCCCTTTTCGCGTTTTCGCCCCCGCAAACAGCGCGGGGGGAAAAGCAGAGGCGCCGCGCACGCCTCCGACTCCCTCCCCTGCGGGGTTTGTCCGGGCGGGGGAGGGCCGGGGAGGGGGGTCTGCTCTGCCCGCCCAAGGACTTTGGCCGAGGGTACTCGGCTGCGCAGTCCTTGGGCGGTTCTCCGCACACACCGCAGAAGCTCCCAAGGACTCGCCCGAGCGGATTCGGGAAGAAAGCCCTTGGGAGC
>JALOOJ010000098.1 GCA_025454475.1 Anaerolineae bacterium | reverse complement strand
GGGGTTGCGCTCGTCCAGGCCCACAAGGACCGCATCAACGGCTGGCAGCGCGTGCGGGCATGGCTGGGACCGTCGCCGGATGGACGCCCGTGGCTGCAAGTCCATCCCCGCTGCCCATACCTGATTCGGACATTGCCGTCGTTACAGCAGGACGAACACGACCCCGAGATTGTGGATTCGGACGGGGACGATCACGCCGCTGACGCCTTGCGCTATGCCGTCATGGCCCGTCCTGCCCCCGGACAGACTTCGGCCAACAAGATCTTCCCCGACGGTTCACTGGGCTGGCTCCTCAATCGTGAGGCGCGAAAGCCCAAAGGCGTATTGGCGAGGCGAGCATGACGAAGATCCTGAGTGAAAAGCGCGTTCTAAGAAAGATCAAAAAGATTAGGCAGCGTAATCCCAAGAAGCTCGCGTTCGTCTTGGGACGAACGTTTAGGGACGACCTGACCAAAGAGGGACGACGCATGTTGAGTTGTGGCGTCATACGAGTTCCAGACGACGCAGGATGGTAACGATGGAGACGCGCCAACAATCAGGCTATCACCTAAACGATGCCGTGCTACTTCGCACGGTGGAGAAGCGGTTGAAGGATTACGCCGACGAGGTGAAATCCTACGAGTCAGAAGTGACGCGCCTGCGAGCGTTAGTCGAGGCCGCGTTTGCGGAGGGGGTGTTGATTGCGGCGCGTTCGACCGAGCAGGTGAATCATGGGCTGGCGTGTTGGCCCGCGTCGAAGGCGAAGAATGGGCTGTACGTATGACCGACCCATGCCGACCAGACATTCCGCTGTGGGCCTATCTGATTCCGATCTGCATGGTGGTACTTCCGTTTGTCATGGGCTATCTGCATGGACTCGTACGGGGGTGGAGGGACCGATGAGGCAAGTGCGCCTACCACTACTAAAGGATGTGCCGGAAGGCGGAGCGTATGTGGCCGTTCCGGTGCTGGTGAACTGGCCCGAGTTGGAGCCGACAGAAGAACAGATGATGGCAAATATGGTGGCGCGGGTAATGGGGAGAGAAGAGCCGTATCCAGACCATCGGTTCTTCACGGTTCTGATTCCGCGTGGGACGAACGTATGAGTAGGAGAGTGTGATGCCGAATGACGCCGCGTTGCCACTAACCGACATATTCTCAAGATTCATGGGCCACGTTCACATCCCGTGGATTGGCGAGTGTTGGCTGTGGGCCGGGGCGAAGATGAAAGATGGCTACGGGAACTTTAAGGCCAACGGAAAGTATGTTCGCGCACATCGGTTTGCGTACGAACACTTTAACGGACCCATTCAGCCCGGCATGGAGGTTTGTCATTCCTGCGACAATCCCCTTTGCGTCAATCCCAAGCATCTGTTCCAAGCCACCCATACAGACAATATGCGCGACTGTATCAGTAAGAGCAGGCATCGTCATGGAGAGCGTCACAGCGGAGCCAAACTTAACGCAGACAGCGTGCGGACGATTAGAAGTTGGTATGCCGACTCCATAAACGGAGAGCGTCCTACGCTCAAGTATGTTGCAGACATCTTCGGTGTATGCCAACAGACCGTGCTGAACGTTATCAACCGCAAGGTGTGGGCGCACGTCGCCTAGTCAGAGGAAACAATGAAGAAGAATGCAAAGGGCGACATCGAAATCTCCACCGAGGAAGTTCAGCGGTTCTGGTCGGATGTAGAATCTGCCGAGCGCGTGCGGAAGCCGTACGAAGGGTGGTGGGAAGCCAACCTCGATGCCTACTCGCCCAAGGTCACTCGTGACCCCAAGACGTACGGCGTCGATGTCAATACCAACCGGGTCCCAGTTGTTCTTCCAGTCGCCCGAGATCACCATCAAGCCGTCGCCGCTGATGGTGGGCCAGGAAGAGGTGCTACTCACCCATCAGGACATCCTCAACGAGATGTTGGGGCCGGATGGCGTCAACGTCAAGAAGACGGTGCGGGAGGCGCTGTTCGACACGCTCTGCCCCGCCGGATTCGGCGTCACAAAACTGGGCTACGAGAACGTGACGGAGATGGTCGAGACACAGGTGCCCATCCCCGATCCGACGACCGGGGCACCCGCCGTGGACCCGATGAGCGGCCAGCCGATGACGATGCCGCAGTCGGTGCCCGTGCCCATCTGGGAGCGCCTGTTCTGGGAGCGCGTCACGCCCAAGAAGGTGCTGATTCCGGCGGGGTTCTCGTCCACGAACTACGACGAAGCCCCGTGGCTGGGCGTGCGCTTCTCGCTCACGCTTAATGAGGCGAAGTTACGGTATCAGTTACCTGACGACTTTGAAGCGAAGGCCGGGACCGACGACTACAAGTTCGACCACGGCACGAAGGGCGAGGAAGAGGGCAAGTCCGTTGAGGGCGTGGAAATCTGGTATCGGGCCGCGAACTACGATGATACCGTGCGGAACCCGGATCTCCTGCGATGTCTGGTGCTGATCAGGGGGCTGGAGCAGCCCGTCAAGCACATGGACTCGCCCTATCAGGAGTTGGACCCGACGACGGGAAGGCTCTCGCCCCGGTCGCTCAAGGGCTACCCGATTCATATTCTGACGATCCGCACGCTGGCAGATTCGGCCTACGTGATGTCCGATTGCTCGATCTCGCGGCCCCAGGTGAACGAACTCAACCGCTACCGCGAGCATCAGATCGCCATGCGGGACAGCAACATCCCCGTGCGGCTGTATGACACGGATCGGATGCCGCCGGAACTGGTGGCAAAGATTGAGGCGGCAGGCTTCGGTAGCAAGCCGATTGGCGCCCCGACCGAAGCCTTCGCGGGCAATCCCCCCGTCATGGAGATTGCCAAGGCGACGTATCCCCGCGAGAACATGGCGTTCGAGGACAAGCAGGACAACGACATCTCGCGCACGCACGCGATGGACTCCAATCAGGGCGGGACGCGCACCGACGACACCCGCACGGCGACGGAGCTTCAGTTGATTCAGGTCAACACGAACGTCCGACTGGATGCGGAGCGGGCAGCGGTGCTGGAGTGGTTCATCAAGGGTGTGACGAAGTTCTCGACGCTGGTACAGCGGTTCGTGACGGTGGAGCAGGCCGCGCAGATTGTCGGGCCGCAGAAGGCGCAGATGTGGGCGCAAGTCATGCAGCAGGTTCCGGCGCCACTGGCGTTCACCGCGTTGCCGGATAGCGCCATCCGGGTAGACGCCGCCCAGCAGCGTAAGATGACGCTGGAGAAGTATCAGTCTGCGGAAAGACGTGCTGCCGGTCATGGGCATCAGCCCTGCGGCCATCAAGCCGCCGCAGCCCCCGCCCCCGCCGCAGCCAGATCCGCCCAAGGTGAGCATTAGCGTCAAGGGTGAGGATCTGATCCCATTCGCTCCGCAGTATCCAGGCATCCTGCTCGTGCTGAAGTCCAGCGGGTTGGATGTTACACAGTTGCCACCTCCGCAGTTGCCACCTCCCACGATAAATCCGGGGATGGTTCAGCCAGAAAAGGGACTTGGCAACGCTGGAGCCGAAGGCAGCGGTGGGATGCAGGGGACAAACTTCAAGGCTCCGCTGGCCCCCGGCGGGCAAGGCATGGACAATGCCAACTGAGATCATCGCGGAGTTCTCCTCTAACCACGGCGGTCGCCGCGAGATTCTGGCGCGGATGCTGGATGAAGCGGTGGCCGCTCGCGTAGACCGCATCAAGGTGCAGTCGTTTGAGATCAAGCACCTTCGCCACGACGATCCGCAGTATGCATGGTTCGCCAAGAGCGAGATGCTGAATCAGGATCACGTCTGGCTGTTGAAGGAGTGCCATCGCAAGGGCATGAAGTTCTTGACGACGCCGTTCCACGCGGATCGCATTCCGTTTTTGGCCGACTTGGGGCTGGATGCGATCAAGGTGGGGAGCGGAGAGGCCAGCAATCCCGTGATGCTGGAAGCCATCGCGCAACACCCGTGGAAGGTCTACCTCTCGACGGGGCTGGTGACGGGCAAAGAACTCGATCTGGCCGCGAGCATTCTGGCGGGGCACAACCTCGTGCTGATGCACACAGTTAGCAAGTATCCCACGCTCACCAGCGAGGTCAATCTGGGCCGGATGTCGTGGTTGGCGTTGCGGCACGGGTTGCCCGCAGGCTACAGCGACCACACGGCGGGGATTCATGCGCCGCTGGCGGCGATTGCGCGGGGCGCGGAGGCGGTGGAGGTGCATAGCGTGGCGCGGGGCGATGTCCCGCGCCGCTGCGCGTGGGACAAGGATCTAGACGATCTGACCACGCTCGTCATGTTCCGCGATGCGATGGACAAGATGCTGGCTCCTGGCCGGATGCTCTGGGAGCCGCAGGAGCAGCGGCCCTTCGTCGGGCGCTGGCAGCATTGATGCGTATCTGTGTCGTCATCACGGCGCGGGCGTCACTCGCCCGCGTCTACACGGTCCTTGAAGCCTTACGGTATCTCTGTGACCTTCGAGTCATCCTCGCCGGGGGAGCGTTACTGCATCACTATGGAGACACCGAGCGGGATTTACCCTGTCCTGTTGCTCATCGTGTATTTAGCAGTCTCGCTGGCAATACTCTTCGTACGACCGCTGCGGAGACGGGGATGCTCACGTCCTACCTGGCGCACCTCTTCGCGGAGGACGCGCCCGATCTGGTCGTCACGATAGCCGACCGGCACGAGACGCTGGCGACCTCGATTGCTGCCGCCTACCAGCACATCCCGCTCGCGCACATTCAGGGCGGGGAGCATACCGGCAGCATTGACGACAAGGTGCGCCACGCCAACTCCATGCTGGCCGACCACCACTTCCCGGCCACGGCGCAGGCGGCTGACACGTTGCGCCGAATCTGCGTGCGTGGTGGCATCTACATGCTGGGATGCCCGTCGATTGACCTTGCCTCACGGTCCCTCACGGACGACAAGTGGAAGGATTACCTTATTGTTCTCCAACATCCTGTTACCTCTGAAGCTGCGCTGGCAGCTGTACAGATCGATGAAACCTTCGCCGCCATCACGGGGGCTGAGTTCGTGGATTATCCGGTATTGTGGCTCTGGCCTGGACAGGATGCTGGCTCTGACGCCCTCGCCAAGCGTCTCAGAGAGCATCGTGAACACGACGATACCGGGGGGATTGAGTTTGTGCGACATCTGCCAGCGCACCAATTCATGTCCGTCTTGCGGAGCGCCCGTGTCCTTATTGGTAATTCCAGCGCGGGCATCCGAGAAGCTGCATTTCTCGGTTGTCCGACCGTCAACATTGGTAGCCGTCAAACAGGCCGCGAACGCGCCGGTAACGTGATTGATGTCCCACACCACCGCCACGCTATTAGAGCCGCCATCGCCCGCCAGTTGTCCCACGGACGTTACGACTCAAGTGCAATCTATGGGACCGGACGTTCGGGCGAAGCAATCGCCCGCCACCTCACGGCTCTATGTCGTCATTCCGCTCCGCAAGGGAACCGTGGGGTGCCCCCGGAAGTCGCTGCGCCCGTTCAACCGCACCACGCTCCTTGAACACGCGATTCATGACGCGGAGCAGTTGGCTCCAGCCGGGATCGTCGTCACGACCGACTACCGGCTGGACGAGCTACCGGAGGCGGCGCATCCCTATTGGGAGGAGCGCCCCGCGCACCTGTGCGGGCACGACACTCCCATGACGCTCGTGCTGAAGCTCGTCTCGCGGTCCATGTATCCGATGGACACGATCCTACTGATGCAACCCAACTGCTACCACCCGGAGCGAGTCAAATTGGCGCGGCGCGTGTTGCGGGAGCGTGCGGCGGGTACGTCGGTGCGCTATCCCGACTTCTGGCACCCGGCGTATGCCATCGGCGGGAAGATGCCCAAGACGCGGCAAAGCCTAGAGCCAGCCTATAGGCCGGACGGGTTGCTGTATCGGGTGCGGGTGGGGAGCCTGTTGCTGATTCACCCGTTTGAGGGAACGTACGTTCCCGTGGAGGGGACGGTCAATGTGGACACTGAACAGGACTGGTTTCGTTTACAGGGCAGATACGGTGGAGAACCCCACGACGGGCTTGGCGTCTGATACCTGCGATAAATGCGGCGCGGAACTCCACGTCGGGGAGTGGCCGTTTTGTCCGCATGGTTACGGCAATAGTAACCTGTCCGCAGATACGATTGACGAGTGGAACGAGAACGTGGCCGACCAGCCGGTGCATTTTACCAGTAAGTCCGAGAAACGTCGATATTTGAGAGAACACGGGTTGCTAGAGTTCGTGCGCCACGTGCCACGGGCAGACGGCAAGAAGCCAGATACGACACGCTGGATATGATTACCCCCTATTACGACCATGCCGGGATCACGATCTACCACGGCGACTGCCGGGACATCCTGCCGCACGTCACGGCGGACGTGGTGGTGACTGACCCGCCGTACAACGCGGGACTGGACTACGGCGCTGGCACGAACGACAAGCGCGAGTGGGGCGAGTATGTGACGTGGTTGGCGAACATCATCGACGGGTGCGAGGCAGTCGTGACAGGCCCAGTGTTCGTCTTCCTCTCGGTGAACGGCCTGCTCTCGCTATCGGCCTACAAGCGTCCAAGGCACGTCTGCGTGTGGGACAAGCCTATGTGCTTCTCTCCGCGTCTTGGTGGAAGTCCGTTCCTCCCGCATTGGGAACCGTGCGCGGTCTACGGGCGCGTGTGTGGCGAGGGTGGGCGCGTGCCGGGGTATCACCTTCCCGATGTGTGGCACCACAACACGGCCACAAGGAACGGGCATCCCTGCCCGAAGCCAGATTCGCTCTTACTTCAGTTGCTTGGCGCGGTTCCGGGAGACGTACTCGACCCCTTCATGGGCAGCGGCACAACGCTGGTCGCGGCGAAGCAGTTGGGCCGGAAGGCCATCGGCATCGAGATCGAGGAACGCTACTGCGAGATCGCGGTCAAGAGGTTGGCGCAGGAAGTTCTAGACTTCCGACCAGCGGAACAGCAGCCAATTCAGTCCAGTCTCATCTAATCCTGTCAAGTACTATTTTCGTAATACCGCCTAGGCAATTCCAACATACGGAACTCCATTCCACATTCTAGAAGGTAGAATAACCCCGTGAACAGGGGTCACGACACTCCTCCCAAGTTGTGTTGTGACTGCGCCCTGCCTTCACCCCACACGCGACCATCGGGCGCGGTGGTGTGTTTGTCGTGCGGAGGCGTGGTATCTGCGCCCCGACCGACCAAACAACCGCGCCCTTAAGACGGGGGAATCGGGGTGGACAACACGAGTCCGAATGGCGACATCGGCTCGGCGCCAGCCGAGTCTGTGACTGCGCCGGTCACAGCAACCACGGCTCCGGCGGCTGATTTCGGGACTGCTCCGACAAGCAGCCAGCCTGCGGAGACGGGATCTCTGACAACCGATGCGACGACTCCAGGGCCGATCCCTTACCAGCGGTTTGAGGAAATCAACCGCCGGATGAAGGACGCGGAAGAGCGGTATCAGTCCCTTGAGCAGTCGTGGGGTGCGGATGTCCTGAAAGCTGATCCCGGCCAGATTCGACAGATGATGGCCGCGTATCAGCGGATGGCGGCTGACCCGGTAGGGCACGTCACCCAACTCCTCGCGGAGTTGAACGAGAACGAGCAATACCGGCCGCAGGTCGCCAGCCAAGCGGCCCGGATTCTTGGGGCGTTGCGTCAGCATCAGCCCAAGGAAGACCCGGAACCGCAACCTGATCTCGTAGCCGAGAACGGCGCTCCCGTGATGAGCGCCCCTAGGCAGCGAGAGTGGGCGGCATGGCAACGGCGGCAGATGCAGGCAGAGTTCTCAGCCCAGTTGGACAAGACGGTGGCTCCCTTCAAGAGCCTCGTCCAGCGCCAGCAGGAACAGGAACTCAAAGCGCAGACGGATCAGCAAGCCAACGCGATGTTGTCGCGGGCGCGAGGCTGGCACGGCTTCAAGGATCACGAAGCTGAGATTGCCAAGGTCTTCAACGCGCACGCGGACTGGTCGCTACAGGACGCCTACCTCCACGTCTTGCACGAGAAGATTCTGCCGTCCTATCCCGCGAAAGCCCAGGCCCAAGTCGTCGCTGATCTGCAATCTAAGGCGGCGGCGCAGACGCTCAACCCCGGAAGTTCGACCCGACCTTCGACACCTGAGTTCAGGGGTGACTTCAAGGCGGCGCTCGAACACTTCGCGGCCAAGCGGTAAGCCCGACGCCTCCAACGCGCTAGTGGAGGCCACTCATGGCCGATCCGAATCTGGGACAGACCGTCACCCACGCCTGGGAAGCGATTGTCAAGAGCCAGCCCGAAGACAACATCTTCGAGGACTACTGGTTCTTTAATCAGCTCAAGGCGGGCAGCGGGTTCAAGACGATTGATGGTGGGCGGCAGATTCAGCAGCCCATCGAGTACGCGACGAACAGCACGGTCGTGTCGATGAGCGAGATGGAAACCATTTCCACCTCGCGGGTCGATCTGTTCGACACGGCGACGTTCGAGTGGAAGATGTACGGCGGCTCCGTCGTGCAGTCGGAACTTGAAGACGCCATCAACCAGGGCAGCGGGGCGAAGTTCGATCTGCTCGCCGCGAAGCTCTCCAACCTGAAGTCCACGAACGAAAAGGAACTCAACGAAGACCTGTATGGCGACGGCTCGGCCAATGCCTACAAGGTCATCGGTGGGCTGGCCGCGCTCGTGCCGTCCGACCCGACCACGGGCACCGTGGGCGGCATCAATCGCGCCAACTTCTCCTTCTGGCGCAGCAAGACGGCGGCTGGCACGCTGTCGAGCGCGGCCTACGACAATCTCCGGGCCGCGATGCGCTCGGTCTACAACCAGTGCAGCAACGGCGTGGCGGGCGACCATCCGACGTTTGCCGTCACCACGCGCACGGTGTTCGAGGGCTTTGAGGGGTTGCTGCTCGCCAACGAGCGGTTCACCTCCAAGGGCGAGGCCGATGGGGGCTTCAAGAACGAAGTCCTCAAGTTCAAGGGCTGCAAGCTCGCCTACGACGACGACTGCACCTCCGCCGCGCTGTACTTCCTCAACCCCAAGTATCTGAAACTGGCGGTCCAGAAGGGCCGCTGGATGAAGATGTTTGACGCCGTTGATCCGGCCAACCAGTTGATCCGGGTCTTCAAGACCGCGACCATCTGCAACCTCATCACGACGAACCCGAGAATGCTCGGAATCGTTCACACCATCAGCTAACCAGCGAGATAAGGAGAAGACATCATGGCACATCTCACTGGCGCAATCGGCTATGACCAGACCAGCGTGGTTCACGTCAACTCGACGACGGCCCCCGCTCCCTTCGCGCTCGGCACTCGCGCACGCGATACGGCCGGGAACGAATACATCTATCTCGACTTCGACGCGATCAAGTACGCGGGCGAACTCGTGACGTGGGACGCCGCATATCTGGCGACGGACTGCGGCGCGACGACCGTGGGCTTTATCGGCGTCGTGGTGGGCGACGTGTCCACCAGCGATAAGGCTGGGTGGGTGCAGATTTACGGCATCAACACCTTCGTCCTGGCTGGATCGGCGCTGACCTCTGGGTTCCTGATGGTGGGCGCGACCACGGATGGGCTGTCGGTCCCGGTCAACCAGGGCACCTCTGGCCTTGGCTACGCCATCCACAACATGAACGCCGTCACGTCGGCGTCCACGGCGACCACGCCGCACTCGTCTGACCTCGAAGGCACGTCGGCCATCGGCGTCTTCACGGCGCGTCTGAACTATCCGTACGTGGAGCAGGACATCGCCACGTCGTAAGGTTGGAGGCTATGGGGGAGAAGCCAAAGATCCACGGACTCACGGTGGGCAGCTCGAAGCGTGGAGTCACGTTAGAGCGCCCACCGTCCTACGAACCTCCGGGGCTGGGACGCCTGCGGAAGATCGCGTTAATCGGAACGGCGGGCACATACGGGTTCGCGCCGTTCCACGATCCGTCGTGGGAAATCTGGGCGCACAACAGCGCGGTCACGATTTGTCCACGGGTAGACCGGATCTTCGACCTGCACACCAAGCACGTCTGGCGGGCGAAGAAGCACTGGTTTCGCGGCGACTATCAGCAGTTCCTCCGCGACTGTCCCGTGCCGGTCTACATGATTACGAAGTTCAAGGATGTGCCGCAGTCGATTCGCTATCCCCGCGAGCGCATCCTGTCAGAGTTTCGCCGGTACTTTACGTCGCAGACGGCCTGGATGATTGCGCTGGCGCTGACCGAGGGTGTGACGCATCTGGGATTTTACGGAATCCACTACTCGCACCGGGAAGAGCGCGACTGGCAGTTAGCGTGTTCCGAGTATTGGGCGGGCGTGGCCGAGGGGCGCGGGGTGCAGTTGGTCGTGCCACCGGGTTCGCCGTTCCTGCATAACGCCCGGTTGTATGGCTACGAATCCCACGACGCTGACGGCAAGAACACGATGATTCCTCATCACGCCGACGCCAAGTTCTCGGTGGCGAACCTCAAGATGATTGACATGGACAACCCGGCTGGGCGTCCTCCGCTGATGAAGTTCCCCGATGGCGAGCGGCCGAACTGGGAACACAGCGGACATTCGCATCACTTCTAGGAGAACGACCGTGAGCTACAACCTCCGTTTACGCCGGGTGGCCTACGACAATATCGCGGTGGGATCGGCCACGGGGCGCGAGCGCACCAAGGGCACCAACACCACGCCCCTGCTGGCGAACGAGACATTCCAGGCGGGCACGGCGGCGGTGCGGACGACAGATTGCCTGGATCACATCATCACGGCGACTGGCGGCAAGACGACCGCCTTCGTGAATGAAACGATCATCAACACGAACTAGGGGGCGGCATGAGTCAGGGTTCGCGGCCCTACTTTCGTAAGGCCGACCAGGGGGAAACAACGATGGCTGAAACGATTACGCTCACGAAGGAACAGTTCGACACGCTGCTGGCGGGGCGCGGCACGGCTCCAGAAGGGCTGACCGCCGAGGCGCTGGCGTCGGCCTTTGCGAAGGCCAATCGGCACGAGAACCCGCAGGCGCCGATGGTGAGCGTCTACAACCCGCGTGGAGAGACGAACCATCCGAGGCCGAGGCTTCGGGCGAAGACCCGCCAGAACGGGGCGGAACTGCACGAAGACACGCTGATGTGGGAGGAGATTGAGGCGTTGAATGCCCTCCCCGCAGGCGAGTTCCGCGTCACCAAGGGGACGGGCAACAAGATCGCGTTTACGGTGCGGATGACCCGTGGAGCCGACGAGGAATCAGTCGAATCGGTAGACATCCACTTCCCCTGCAAAGACGAGCATCGGTACGACCATCGCCCGCTGATGGACTATCTGTTTGAGGTGCTGGAGGCGGCGGGGAAGACGGACGATCTGCGGCGCATCAAGGCGCTGCGGGCGGAATTGAACGAACTGCGGAATCGCTGAGCTTGGTAGGCCGGGATCGCCCATGACTCGTTCCTCCCCCGGCGATGTCTTGGTGCCCGGTTCCGGCCTACCATGTATAGGACAGAGACATGCCAAACCTTGATGCGACGACGGAGTGGGCGACCAAGATCGTGTCGCTGGGCGCTGGAGACAAGACGACTAAGTTGGTGGCGGCGCTGAAGGCGGCGTGGGCGGCGGCAACCCTGCCGAAAGACCTGACGACAGTGTATCGAGACAAGGCATAGGGGGGCGATCACGATGAGCATTCAGGCGGTCGAGAGAGACGCCTACGCCGAACTGTGGAGTTCGGTGTCGGCCTACAAGCGCAACTCTCCGGGGGAGCAGTACGCCAAGACGTTCCACGCCATCGTCAATGACCCTGGCGCGACGGTACTGGACGCGGGATGCGGGGAAGGTCGCGGCATGGTCGCGCTCGACAAGTTGGGCTACGTGGTCGCTGGTCTGGATCTGACTGACGCGGGGTTGAGCGCCGAGGCCAAGGCGTTTCCGTTCATGCAGGAGACGATCTGGAACGACCTGAACCGCGTGAGGCAGTTGTTCCACTCGACTAGAACGCACGTCTTTGGAGGCAAGGTCGATTACGTCTACTGCTGCGACGTGCTAGAGCATCTGCCGACGCAGTTTACGATGCTCGCGGTCGAAAAAATGATCCGCGTGTCGAAAAAGGGTGTGTTTCTGTCGATCTTCTTCATTCAGGACGGCTACGGCCCGTGGGTGGGGCGCCATCTGCACCAGACCGTGCAGCCGTTTACGTGGTGGCGGGATGCCCTGCGGGAACTCTGCGACGTGGTGGAAGCCCGCGATTGCCACGAGTTCGGGATCTTCTATGTGAGGGCGCGATGAGCGAACTCAACCTGAAGGTCATTGAAGGGCTGGAAATGGAAGGCCGGATCAATACGTCCGACGAAGCCGTGATGGAGAACATCAAGTCGGCCATCCGGCGCGGCCATCCCCAGGTCAAGAGCCAAGAAATGCAGATGGACCGCATTGTCCTCGTGGGCAGCGGGCCGTCACTCAAGCACACTGAGAAGGAACTCGTCAAGCTCGTTCACGAGGGCGCCAAACTGGTGACGCTGAACGGGTCGTATCACTGGTGCTTGGAGCATAACCTTAAGCCTTCCGCGCAAGTCGTGATTGATGCGCGGGCTGGGAACGAGCGGTTCGTGCAGCCTGACGTGCCGGGATGCACCTACCTCTTGGCGTCCCAGTGCCATCCGAAGGTGTTTGATGCCGTGGAGGGCCGCAAGAGCGTGTGGCTGTTCCACTCCATGAACGAGGGCAACCCTCAGAAGCCCATGCTCGACGAGTTCTATCTGGGCCGGTGGGACGGCGTGCCGGGAGGCACGACGGTTGCTACTCGCGCCATCGTCGTGCTGCGGATGCTGGGGTACACGCGGTTCGACGTGTTCGGCGTGGACTCCTGCGTGATGGACGGCGTGCATCACATCGTCCCGCAGCCAGAGAACGACCACGACAAGTTCTACCAGTTGAAGGTTGGGCCGACCGGCCATCCCGAGATTAGTCGCACGTTCACGGTGACGGGCTGGCACTGCAAGCAGTTCGAGGACTTCCTCCAGTTCGTGCGAGTCAATGGTGACTATGTGTTGGTGAACGTACACGGGGACGGATTGATCGCCTACGCCCTCAGTGTTGGTGCAGACCTGGCGATTGACGAGGTATAGCGATGGCCGCAGGCGCATGGAAAGTCTTTAACCGGGCGAAGAAGTACATCGGCAACGGCACGCTGTCGCTGTCATCCACGACGTTTCGGATGTGCTTGGCGACGAGCGCCAGCAATCTGAAGACGAGCGCCAGCGCGAAGCCGCTGATGAACCGCACGTCGCTGACCGGACAGGTGACATCCACGCTGGGATGCCCGGTGCTGGGCAAGGCGCTGGGTGGCGAGGTCTGGACGACTGGCGCATCGGCTGGGCAGATCAAGTTCGACACGTCAGATCTGGTCTTCACGGCCACCACGTCAGCCATCGCCAACATCAAGTACGCGGTGATCTTCCTGACGGGTGCCAGCGCGGGTGCCCAGAAGCTCCTGTGCTACTCGACGCTGACGACTAGCCAGATCACGTCGCTGGCGATTGGCAACACGCTGACCGTGCAGATGGCATCGGGCGGCGTCCTCACGCTGACCTAGTTCGTGGGGGCAATATGTCGAAAGACCGACCGGCCCCCACACCGGCATCGCCGAAGACCGCCCCGACGCCCCATGTCGTGACGGTCCCCGTGGGGACGCTGACAGGAAAGGGCTAGATCATGGCGTGGGCGGTGAATCGTCCTGCGGACGGCACGGCGTATAGTCTACCTGACCGCCTGTTCCCTGCCGACAACTGGTGGAACCTGAACGTCTCGGCGGCGCCGCTCGATGCGCGGTCATCGGCGCTGATTGACTTCTGCGCGGGTGGCGCACCCGACCTCGGCGGCAACCCGGCCCTTGACTTGGGGCTGGCAACCGACTGGGGCAACAACTACGGGATGCCGTACTGCACGGTGAGCGGCGACCACCCGACCATCGTGTTTGCCTACGTGGGCTACAGCGGTGGAGCGAGCGGAGACGATACTCGCGGGTTTCCCATTCCTGCCGCATCCATTACCGAAGCAGGCTGGACAGAGGACTTAGCGGGAACGATTGCGGCCCCGAAGTGGCTCGTCTCGACCGGCAGTTTCCGCGACCGACACCTGCTGATCTTCGACGTGGACAACCAGTATCTCTACGAGATTTACCAGCCGTACTACAACGCGACGGCCAGCCCGCAGTCGGGCTTTGTGGACCCCGATTACCCCGAGTACGGGACGATCTACCCCTACGGGGAAAGCACTGTCATTCAACCCGGCACGTATGCCTGTCAGAGTTGTTCGTTCTGGGATGCCAAGACGAATGCGTCACGGCCAGAAGGCGTCACGTCATCTGACGCGGCGGGCTTGCAAGTGCTGCCTGGGCTGGTGAAATACGACGAAATCATCGGCGGTCTGCCCATCACGCACGCGCACCGCATGTGCCTCTACTCCAACTCCAGCGACATCCCGAAATATGTCTGGCCCGCCACGCACGAGGCGGGGTCATGGACGGCCAATCATCCGCCGCTCGGCACGCGGTTCCGGCTCAAGTCCTCCTACAACGCCACGGGCGAGTACGCGGTCTGCCAGACGTTTATCCAGTCCCTGAAGGACTACGGCCTCATCTTTGTAGACCGTGGCGGGCATGGGCAGATCACCGGCACCAACGATACGCGGTGGGGCAGCAGCAGCGATTACCCCCGCGTGCAACTGGTGGACACCATCAGCCGGATCGACTTCGCCGATCTCGAAGTCGTCCAACTCGGCTGGAACCCGCCGTCTGTGCCGGTGGTGGGACCGGGCAGGCCGATTGACCTGACGAGTGCGACATGGACGGGCGCGGCCACGGACCTCGCGGATTCCAGCGATACGACCTACATCGAGTCGCCCGCCACCCCCACGGCAGTCCAGACCTTTACCTGCACCCTCCAGGCCGTCACGACGCCCACGACAACGGTGACGCATCAGGTTCGGGTGCGAGCGGCCACGGTGGGCACGGACGCGCTGGATCTGGTGCTGGCGCTAGAGAACACGGACGACGACTCGGTGGTGGCGACACGCACGCAGTTGAAGGTGCCCACCACATTGGCCGACCAACTGTTTGTCCTGAACAGCACCGAGGTTGCCAGGATTCACAGTTACGCCGGGTTGCGCGTGCGCGGTTATGCCTACGTCTCTGGCGATAAGACGTATTTCGTGTGGACAGCGGTGCCCACCGCGACAAGCTACCTGTTGCAAATCAGGCCGTCTGCGTCTCCGACGTACGACACCTTCAACAGCAACGTGGGGAACGTGTTGACGTATGGGGTCGCGTTACCCACGGGCAGTTATTACAGTCGCGTGGTGCCGTATGTGGGTGGAACGGCGCTCACGCCCACGGCGGAACAGGCGGTGACGGTATGAGGCGATGGCTGATGGCGGCGGCGCTGGTGGAGGCGACATGAGCATGCCCGGCATCAGTTGGACGCATGACGGCCTCAACGTGACCGGGTTCTATGCGGTGACGGACACCGACCCAGCGGTCTTGCTCAACCCCACCAAGAGTGGCACGACCTACACCGTCCCGATCATCCACGTCGGTTCGCTGTCTGTGCCGGGCCAGCACGCCTTGATCATTCAGGCGGTCAATGCGGACGGGACCACCCCGGCTCCAGCGGCCACGGTGGTGAAACTATGAGTGCGCCCACCGCCCCGTCTGCCGTCAGTGGAGTCACGCTCGCTGGCACCGTCGCCGCCAGCGCATCGTTGGCCGATGTCTCGGCAGCTATCGCTCTGGCGTCTCCCGGCGACACGGTGTGTGTCCCGGCGGGAACTGCGACGTGGAACGGCAATCTGGACTTCTGGAATTGGAAAGCCGACCTCGTTTTGACGCGGGGAATCTCTCTGGTGGGAGCGGGGATTGGCTTAACCAACATCACCTTCACCTCTGCCTACGGAATTGGCTACGCCCCGTCGTCGAGCGCCTTTACGAACAATGACCGCCTACGAATCTCTGGGTTTACATTCAGCCATGCGGCCAACTCTACATGGGGTTACTCCAGTGGGCAGGGTGGAGCGATCTGCCTCTACGGGTATCCCTACGCCAGCACGTTACAGAACCGGATTGACCATTGCCGCTTTGTCAGTGAAGCCGGGGCGGTGATTAACGCGCAAGGCAACATGCAGGGCGTGGCCGATAATTGCGAATTTGTGTATACGTCGAATGCGTGGCGGGCCTATCTGTTTCTCGTCAGTGCCACCAGCGGCGACCGATCGTGTTGGGATAGCGTGGGGTATGCGGTGCCTGGGCATCCGTTTGGACAGGCCGACCAGTTCTACATTGAGGACAGCACGATTGACGGGCCGATGTGGTGTGAGGCTGGGCAGGGCGGACGCTATGCGGTACGCCACAACCTGTTCACCAACGACACCGAGTTCGACATG
Organism: Anaerolineae bacterium; assembly: GCA_025454475.1. Taxonomy (GTDB): domain Bacteria; phylum Chloroflexota; class Anaerolineae; order B4-G1; family SLSP01; genus PWVB01. Next base: position 1,687 of record JALOOJ010000098.1, on the reverse strand, counting down.
TTCGACGCGCACGGGAACCAACCGGACACTGGCAACTACGCCACGGTCAAAGTAGAAATCTATGACAATGTGTTTACGGGCCTGACGAAAAGTCATCGACTCATTGCCGCACGCGGCGGTAAGTCGCTCGTCTATAACAACACGCTGACTGGCACCTCGCAAGTCGATAGTGCCTTCCTCAACTCGTATGAGGAAAACAACGACTATCTCTCTCCGGTCAACGATGCCTCGGTGAGCGTGCAGTATCCGAACGACTGCTATTTCTTCGCCAACACGAAGAATGGTGTGAGGTTTACGGATGTCACAATCAGCGGCACGTTCAACTATACCGGTATCGGGGCGCCGCAACGGGTCGTGCCACAAAAGGATCTCGACCTGTTCTGGGAACAGGCTGGCACCTTCACGGGCGCCTCGGGCGTCGGAGTGGGCCTTATCGCGGAGAGGCCAGTGTCAGGGTTGACCGTGGGTGTGGGGTATTGGGCCACCGACGAGAGTGTGCTGTATCGGGCGACCGGATCAGCCGCCTGGGAGGTCTACTATACGCCCTACACCTATCCGCATCCGTTGAGGGAGGGCTAGTCATGGCGACATGGTATGTCAACACGGACAATACGGGCACGAAGGATGGCACCACGTTCCCCAACGGCTACGACAATTTGCAGGACTGCATCTCGGCAAAAGCTGGCGTCCTAAGCGAGCCGATGATTGTCTACTGCGGCGGAGCGACCGCCGACACATTGCCGGTCAACATCACCGGCTACACGACGACCTCGGGCAATTACATTGACATCCGCGCCCACACTGGGTATCAACACGCTGGCGTGTGGGACAACTCCAAATACCATTTGGTGTCTCCGTCCCTTGATGCGTTGACCTTGCAAGCAGACTATACGCGCATCGACGGGCTGCAAATTACGTGCGACACCATCGGTGCCGACAGTAAGTACCAAATCTACAATCCCAATACCGCGACGGGATGCCGTATTTCAAATTGCATCATCAAGCATCACGGGAATGCGACCTACCCGCAGTCTGGCCTCTATCACGCCGGTTCATCTAAGACCATGACGGTCTGGAACTGCGTCTTCATGGGCATGATCGGCACCTACGCGATCCGGGTGGATAACTATGGCGGGGAAGTCCTGAATCTCTATAACTGTACGATCATCGGGTCATCCACCTACGGGGTGCGCGGCGGGTCTGGCACGACGATCAACGCCGTGAACTGCTACGCGGGAGGGTTCGGCACCTGCTTTTCGTCGGGCGGGACGATCAACCTGACGACGTGTGGAGCATCTGACACCACGGGTACGTCGTCCGCGCTCGATAGCATTGCCGTCAGCGAGACAGCCGACGCCACCCACGCGGGGTTTACCAGCATCGGATCGGGGACTGAAAATTACACGCTCAAAGTTGGGTCGGCGCTGATTGGCGCGGGCACTAGCGACCCAGGGTCTGGACTGTATTCCACCGACATCGCGGGCACCACGAGGAGCTAGGCATGGCCTGGGATATTGGGGCGTTTGAATATACCGCCGGGTTCACCCCGGAACTGGAAGAGCCTGGAGTCGGGTCTGCCGCGATTGCGGGCGTGGCCCCGTCTGCGGCCCAATACCTCTTTCAGCACGCCACTCCCAACGCGGATGTGGCGGATGGCGGATGGTTGACGTATTACAGCAACGGCACT
>JALOOJ010000260.1 GCA_025454475.1 Anaerolineae bacterium | reverse complement strand
TGATCACTCCTCCAAGGGTGTAGCAGAGATGGTAACGCAAAGCGGGGCGGGTGTCAATCCTTTGAACCGCTGATTACGCTGCAGGAGCGATGATTACGCTGAACGGCCCACGCGCGGGGGCACGGCCAAACGGATCGAGCCCGCACTCGAGCTCAGGAAGAGCAAGCACGGCGAGCCGACAGGTCTTGCCAGCGAAATCATCCGCCCAGCGTAATCAGCGATTCCGCGATTCAGCGCATCGAGAACACGCCCACCACGCCGTAGGCCTCGTGGTTCCCCGCGCCCGTGACGATCGTGGGGCCGACGCGCAGCCACGCGTGGGCGACGAGGCCCTCGGCGTCATCGCGGCGCGCGCCGAGGTAGAGTGTGGAGGGGATCCGACGACGGTGGAGCATCGCAGCGGCAGCAAGCGCCTGGGCGAGACACGTACTGCGCCACGGGGTGCGTCCCGCCACGCGGGCCACCGCGAGCCCGACGCGGCCGGCGCGCCTGCAGACGGCGACATCGGGCGCGCCGCCTGCGGGTGCGACATCTGTCGGTGTATCGCCCTCGCGCAAGCCCCACCATCGCGCTAAGCGCGCAAAGGGCACGCTCAGGACTAGCAACCGCGCCACGGCGAGGTAAGGGACCGCCTCGGCCAGGAGCCAGCGGTCGGCCCAGGGGAGCCCATGGAGCTTGCGCAAGGTAGAGGCCAGGGAGCGGCTTCGTTCAGGGTCTGGTGAGGCTACCAAGATAGCCCTTCAGCAACAAGACCGCGAGCGACCTGCGAAGGCGCCGGCTCACTCCTGGATCCTGACAAGGCCTTCATCCACCATGTCCTGCATGAACACGATGAGGTCGGCCTCGCACACATCAGGCGTCACCTTGTACTTCCCGACCAACCCGGCGCACAGTGCCGCGATCGAGGTCGGCTCGGCGAGCTGCTCCCAGATCTGTCGCCCCACCTTATCGAGACCGTAGAAGGCGTTGCTCACCAGCCGCATCATCACCAGGTCATCGTCCACCGGCGTCGTCGTGACGTCGTCGGTGCGGATAAGGACAGTGTCGGGTGTAAGGTCCATGGGTGTCTCCTGTCGAGCAATACGAGCTTGCCAAGTCGGGGATAAGGAGCAATCAGCAACACCAAGCCGTGGGTGTGGCCTAGCCACGAACGTGTTGAATCACTTTGTCGGCCAGGTCCTCGGTGGTCCAGAGGCCTTGGGGGCGCCGAACCTCGTAGGTAGGCACGGCCTTAAGCAGGCGCGGCAGAGCAGCAAGCGCGTGAGCACGCAGTTGCACGAGAGGAGCCAAGTACGCCTGACCGAGCAGCAATGACAGCTTGGCCGAGCCAGTTACAGGCGCCACCACGAGATGGTCGCCAGCCGGCTCGGCCAGTGAGTAGATTGCACGCAGCCTTGAATCATCGGCTGCGAATGAACCCAGAGGAATGCGGTACGCCACCTTGTTGCGTCCGTCTGCCATCGGCCAGCAGGCGTCCGTGGGGGCCCCCAAGAGGGCACGCGTAGTCGCGTCCAGTTTGAACATTGGGAAGCCGGGGCGAGCGTCCACCTCACCTGTTTCGTCTAGGCCGAGAGCAGTCACATCATCAGACACCAGTTGGTAGCCACGGGCCAGCAGCGCGGCGGTGAGCGTGGATTTACCAGTCCCTGAGTCGCCGATTAGGGTCACAGCTCCTGCAGGTCCTGAGACGGTATTGCCGTGTAGAGTCAGTAGACCGCGCTGGATCAGCAGCGCAGGCAACACGCAGAGCACTGCAAACTGCATGAGCCAGACGACCGCTACCGGTTCCGTCTCTGGGTCAACCGTGATTCGATCGCCGCCAGAAGCGAGATAGCGCGCGCTCTGAGTGACAAGAAGCATGTTGCCGGCGTGATCAACCGACCATTCCCAACCGCTCGGCAAGTGAGAGGGGCCCAGCACGGGGCTCTCCAGACGTCTGGGAACGGGAGCCATCTCCGCGACAGCATCGGGCGTCTCATCCTCAAATGCAGGCCGCAGGAACGGGAGCGGAACTGGCAAGGCAAGGTTAAGCCCAAAGACTGAATACAGGTAGGGTGTTCGCATCGTCGAGAGCTCCACCTCACCCGTGGCCTCGATAAGGTGGCGGGTGAACCTCAGATCCGAGCACAATGCATCTCCCCGGTGACCGGTATGATGTTGGACAGACTCCTGGACGCTCCGACGCGCTTGCATTCGGTAGGTCCCGGGCCGCCTTAAAAAAAGCGGGCACCGGTATGACCGGTGCCCGCGGTACAGATACGACCCAGATCAGACGCCGCCAGAAGGCGCACAAGGCTTACCTTCGGCACGGCAGAAGACAGGCTTCTGGTAAATCCTATTCATCAACCGAAAGCGCAGTCAAGTCGAACCCGCCAGCCCCATCGTCACCACCAGAAGCAAGCTTGGCAGTCTTGTCGAGCCGTATCACAGAAAGGTGCGGGCTCGACCACTCTTCCTTCACAAGAACGGTTTCATCCATGGTGATCTCCTATTGACTGGTGGGCTCCTCGGTCAGTGCAGCGGAGCCGACTATGGGCTTTCGACTATAGCCATTATACACGAACATCCAGCGCAGTGCAAGCTCTGAAGCCACGCATCACGCGACTGCACTCGCAATACGCCCTCGCGACAGGCCGCTCACGCGCGTTGTTGCCGCCATCGAGATCGGCACGCTGCATATCGAGGACCAGTCGGCGCCAAAGTACTGCGCCTGCGCAGCGGCTGCTGCTACACGTGGGCCTGATTGATGAAGAGCCCAGCCGCTACACCTCGCATAAGGACCGAAGTCGCCAGGCGGTGCGCGGCCACGGAGTCCGTAGTCTGGACCAACTCCCACACCTCTTCGATACGGTCGACAGACACGTACGACGCAGAACGTCGACCAGCGAGCGCCCCGATGGCATCGGACATCTCCACTCGGTTGACTCTGAGCCGGTGCACCAAATCCGCCGACTGGATGCCCTTGGAGGATGCAAGCCGGACACTGTCGGGCAGCCGGCCAACCATAGCTGAGCGCAGAAGCCAGCGCCCGGTTCCGCGAACGGGATCCACATAAAGGCGATCTGGTACAGATAGGCAATAGCTGATAACGCGCGGATCAGCGGTGGGATCCCTGACGGCGATTCCGTGCGCGGCCCCTAACTCCGCCCAGTTTGCTCCAACGATATCACGCGCTGGTTCCAGCAGGTACAGGCGCTCCTCCATGGGACTCTGCCGCGGAGACAGGTTGTACGGGTGCAGTGGATCGCTCAGAGACTCACGCAAGCGATCATCAAGCCTGTCGGCGAGACTAGGGCTGAGGGCATCACCTGCAGCCATCAGAGCTCGCATCTTGCGCCCTCGCCGATATCTGTGCTGCCTCAAGCAGGACGGGGGCATCAACAAGGCAACCACGCGCCGAAGGCCACCGCGGAGATAGGCCCTACACTGCGCTGTCCACGTTCTGCGCTGCGCCAGCGTGCGCTTTCCGCCGGTCCAGGATATGCTGCCATTCCCTCCCTGCCCTGTGAGGAGGATCCGCACGCCATCGCCTTGCGCATGGCGATGTAACGCCAGCAGCCAGTACGCGTTGCCCGCAGAGTGAAGCAAGTCGCTATGGATCCGTAGCGCATCACGCACCCCACCAAGCGGCGATACGTTCTCGGCCATCACCAAGCGCAAGCTAGTGCCAACGGCGCAGTCGGCGGTCGCCTTGGCCAGCAGGGACTCGTCGCCGAAGCGCCATGCCGGGTAGAAAGCGCTTGCGTCACAGATCGGCACGGATGTGTAGGCTCGCAGCCCTTCGTTCTGCTCGCGAAGACACATAGCTGCGGTTGCAGCCACGGCGCCCGAATCAAGCCCGCCGCTCAGAGTCACACCCACAGGTCCCGAGCTGCGCACCCGCGCCCGAACCGCCTCATCCCAAACCTCAAGGAACGCCTCAACGTAGTCGCCGAACGACTTGTACTTGAGCTCGGTCACATCCTCCATATACCAGTAGCGGTGAGTTCCGGCGGCGCCCGCGCTGGTCGCGGAGAGCGTATGCGACGGCGGGAGTCGCTTGATGGGAATATGCACCGTCCGCTCGCCGTGGTAGACCGGCCACGCGAGGAGCACCTGCGCGATGTAGAGATCATCCAACGCCACCGGCCCGATGCCCAGCGCCAGCAGCGCCTTGCGCCCAGACGCGAATGCCAGGAACCGTTCATTGACGGTGTAGTAGAGCGCGGTGTTGCCGTGGTGGTCACGGGCCAGGAAGAAGCGCCGCGTCGCCGGATCCCAGACGGCAAAGGACCAGTCGCCCAGCAGCCGGACCGCGCACTCCTCACCCCAGCGCAGGTAGGCGCGCTCGATGAGGACGCTGTCGGGCATACCGTCGCGGAGCTCGTGCGGCACGCCCAGCTCGCGGAAGATGTCTTCGCGATTGTCGATGCGCGC
>JALOOJ010000097.1 GCA_025454475.1 Anaerolineae bacterium | reverse complement strand
CATCAGCCGGTGTGGCTTCGGAGGCAGGTGTCTGCTGAACGGGAGCTGGCGCGACGCCGGAAGCCGGTGCGGATGGCTTCGAGGCCTTTAGCGCCAGTATGAGCACCGCAAGGACGAGAACGCCAACGACAACGGCGATCTGCAAACGGCTGTTCGTCGTCTCTGTGTTGGGCGAGCGATCACGATGTTGGGTCACGGCGATGGTTCTCCTTGGGGCTTAGCGTCGGGGCGACCTGAGCGGGAAGCCGTCGAGCACCGACCGCGCGGGGAAGGTGATCGCGCCGGGCTTACACACGGTCGCGCAGGAGCTGCATCCGACGACGCAGGCGAAGAGGTCCACGACGTGCACGATGCCGTCCTCGGTCGCCGCAAGCGCGCCGGTCCGGCACAGCTTGAGGCACTTGCCGCAGCCGTCACATAGGTCCTCGATCAGCGTTGGGTACCAGGGGATCTGCTCGCGGGGATAGCCGCGCCAAGTCCCATATCCCTGCTGACGCGCGCGACCATCGCCGTCGCTGCGTGCTAGATAGGCCGCATACTCCCGGGTGAAGACCGCCGCATAGAGGTCGCGAGCACCGTACGGGATGTAGTTGTCCTTACCCAGCCGTTTGACGATCTCCAGGCCGAGCCCCTCATCCTGCGGGGTTCGACCCCCAGTACGGAGTTCGACGAGGATCTCATCGAGCCCGCGAAGACCCACGGGCGCTCCATCCACCATGACTTGTCGATAGCTTGTTGGCATATGCAAAACCTTGAATGTATTGTAACCGAATTGGGAAAGTGGGCAAGGTGGAGGTCAGAACCTGATGCTCAGTGCCGGGGACTTCCGAAGATCCCCGGCGCCAGGACGCGAGTGAAATCGCCTACCGAGTCCTCCAGCAGAAAGTGCCAGGGACTGCCGAAAGCCCCCGGCACTGAGCGCGCCCCCGATGCCTGGAGCGGCGTTCCGCAGTAATCCCCAAGTGAGACACGCTCCAAGGAAGCTGGAGGCGAGATCGCCCCTCTGTTGAGCCTGCGCTTGGAGAGCTGGGTGCTAGTGTGCCAGGTACCCGGCCGTGGGCATGAAGCCGGTTCTGTCCAGGATGGCGCCAACCTCGCGGATCACGTCGACCGGCAGGCGCACACCACCGTGCAGGAGTGGTGGCGCGACGTCGACGGCGGCGGGGCCGTGGGCCATGAAGTGGTCGATGGCCTTGTTGGCGTTGGCGAACGCGTTGGCGTGGGGAACGGCTGCGACGGCAGCAAATGTCGCGCTCACAGCGTCGCTCAAGCGGTCGGACAGTGAGACCGCCTCCGCCATATTACCCGCCTCGAGCAGGGCGATAACGTGGCGCAGCTCCTCTGCGAAGCCGTTGGCCGTGCTGAGCAGAAGGCCGCGGTACGGGCCGCCGGACTCCTGGAGCCACTGTGCGTAGCGCCCCTCGGCGCCGCGCACGAGAAACACGCCGCTCGCGCCGCGGTCGGCAAGCGGCACACGGTCGAGGCCGCTGGTGTCTTTGAAGAGCATCAGGTTCGGGTAGCGCGCCGCGAGGGCGGCGAAGACCTCCGGCGATATCTCGTTCTGCGTGACCTGGGGCAGTTGGTAGACCGCTGTGGGCAGGCCGAGATCGAGGATGCTCTCCAGCGCTGTCTGGATCTGTGCTTGCGTGAGGTCACTCCCCCTGGGTGCACATACGGTGAAACCCGCGATGGCACGCCGGCGCAGTGCGGTGGCGACGTCGTTCTCGCCTGTGGCGCGCTGCGCGCTCGCGACAGCTGCAGCGATCCCGGCGTGGACCTCCTCCACGGTCGGTCGCAGCACGCCCACCAGGACTCGCGTCCCGAGGTCCGCCGCGACGTCAAGCGCGACCTCGACCAGCTCCGCGATCTCGCCGGCGGCCATATCCCAGGCCTCGCCGGTGGAACCGGGAACCAGGAATCCGCCGACGTGGGCGACCATTGTGCGCCAGTGCGCAGCCATGCGCATCGCGTCGATGCGGCCCCCCGCGGCGTAGTGGGTGATCGGTGGACACCAGAGCCGAGGCACCGCTGCACTTGGAGTGGCGCAGATCATCTGTCGGATGAGTCCGTCGCGTTCTGAGGCAATTGCGTTCATAGGTGAGGGTCTCCTTGGCTTTGGTGCTACCGTTATACACCTTATTGGCGGTGGCGCATCGTTGCTCTACCTGTGGGACGGGTCGCCAGACCCGTCCTCCGGGGTGTTCTGCCGTGGGCGAACGCCCGTTCCGGGTGCAGGCAAGACAGTTCGCCCCGCTTCCGGAGCAGGGGGCGGTTGCCGTTGAGGGCCGGTTCGCCCGGGAGTCGATTGACACGCTCAGTAACGCCTCCTATGATAGGGTGGGTGGCGGGAGAAGGGAGAGTGCGATGGTTATCCGCAAGGCGCGCGCTTGGGTGAGGTCCCAGCCGTTGCCCAAGCTGCTGGGCACGATCGTTGGGACCTTCGCCGTGCTCGGGATTGTGGTCCCGCTGCTCCTGGTCGGGAGCCAGCGCTGGACCGTGTACCGGGCGCGCAAGACGCATCCGGCGCCGGGCCGGGTCATCGACATCGCCGGGCAGCAGCTGCATCTCTACTGCGACGGTGTGGCCAAGCCGGATGAAGCCACAATCGTAATCGACGCGGACATCGCAGCCTTCTCGCTGGACTGGGTCGCGATCCAGAGGGCGCTGATCAGCGATCATCGGGTCTGCCTGGTCGATCGGGCAGGGTACGGTTGGAGCGAGGCTGTAGGGGGCGAGCGGTCGGCCGAGCAGGTTGTGCTCGAGTTACACGCACTGCTTGTCGCTTCGGGTGAGTCGGCGCCCTATGTGCTGGCGGGCCACGGGCTGGGCGCCGTGCACGGGCAGCTCTACGCCGCCCGGTACCCGGAGGAGACCGGGGGGCTCGTGCTGATCAACCCGCTGACCGAGGAGGTGCTGTCGGAGACCTACAGCCGCGGGTGGCAGCGGAAACTGGACTACTACGAGCAGATGCGCGGGCTCACAGCCAGCGGCCTGCTCAAGCTGGTGCGGCCCCTGGTTCGGGCGACCAGACCTCCCTGGGTGAGGGACCTGCCTGAGGACGTCCAGGATGCCTACCTGGCCCTGCTCCTGGATCGCGCTTACTATGAGACGGCGATCGCTGAGACGGAAATGCTGGCGCTGAGCCTTGGCCAGGTGCGCTCCGCGCTGCGAGGTGACCTCCCGCTGCAGGGGCTGCCGCTTGTGGTGCTCACGGCCGCCAGGTCCGCGCTGCCCGAGGCAGCTCCCTACGCCGAGGAGACGGCGGCGACGTCCGAGGAGATCGTGGCGGCGCACCGGGCCATCGCGGCGCTCTCCATACGCGGTGAGCGGCGTATGCTGGGTCGGAGTGGACCGTGGGTACAAGTCGACGCTCCGGAGGCCGTGATCGCTGCTATGCGCGATGTTGTCGCGATGGCACGGGTGGTGGGGGAACCATGATGACCTCACGGGAGCGCGTGGCGCGCGTCCTGTCCGGGCAACAGCCGGACCGTGTGCCGATGTTTGACGGGTATTGGGCGACGACGATCGAGCGTTGGCATCGGGAGGGGTTGCCCCGCGCCATTTCTGCGGATGACTACTTCGGCACGAACGAGATCGTGCGCCTGGGTGGCGACTACACGATGCAGTTCCCCGAGCGGACGCTGGACGAATCGCCGGCCATGCGGTTATACTGGGACACCGATGGTGCTCTACGCCGCGACCTTCACGTCGCGGAGGGGTGGACCTCGCAGTGGCTGGACTTCACAATCAGGACGCATGAGGATTGGCAGACCCATCGCCACCGTCTGGCTTTCAACCCTTCGCGGATACCCGAAAGCGTCAGCTTGGCTTACCATCAGGCCCGCGAGGCAGATCGTTTCGTCTGCTACTCCGCCCACGCCTGTTTCCATCCCACGTGGATGCGTATGGGAATGGAACAGATGCTGATGGCGATGCTGGACAGGCCGAGTTTTGTCGATGCGCTCTATGCGGACCACGTGCAGTTGGTCATCGACATATACGAGGGGATGCTTGCCAGGGGAATGGCCTTCGACGGCGTCTTTCTGTCGGATGACCTGGGTTACCAGGCCGCACCGCTGATCTCCCCGGCGCTCTACCGCTCGCTGGTGATGCCGCACCACAAGCGCTTGTGCGACCGGTTCGCCGCTGATGGGCTAAAGACGCTGCTTCACTCCGATGGGAACTTGGTTGCGCTGGTCCCGTACTTCATTGAGGCGGGGTTCGCAGGACTGCACCCGTTGGAGGCTAAGGCGGGGATGGATGTGCGTGATCTCCGGGCCCGGTACGGCGATGCGCTCGTGCTCATCGGCAACATCGACGTGCGTAAGCTCGCGGGCACGCGTTCAGAGATCGAGGCGGAGGTCCGCACCAAGCTGACCGCCGGGATGGCGGGGGGCGGCTACATCTACCACAGCGACCACTCCGTTCCCAGCGACGTTTCGTTCGGGGCCTATTCCTACGCGATCGAGCTCGTCAGGAAGTACGGCGTATACCCGTGAGGGAAACCCTACTTCACCGCGGTGATCATCGGGTCGAGCTCGACGGGCGCCGGGAGCTCGATCGCGATCGCGACGATGGGGCGAAGATAGGCGTCGATGCGCTCCAGGGTGTCGGGGCGCTCGTCCTCGGAGAGGGTACCAAAGACACGCCCCGCGATCTCGGCACCCGAGTGGGTGGGGACCACGAGGCCAAACCCGACCTCGCTGAGCCAGCGCATCCACGTGCCGCAGGATGGATGGCGGGTTGTGCAGGCGCCGGCGTCGACAACGGCCGGCAGAAGCCGTGACAGCGCCTCCTGGGTGACGTCGCTGAAGGCGACGGCGTCTCCGCTGGCACCCAATACCCTCCCAACCTCGTCCCGGGGCAGCCCGAACGTCAGGGCTACCTGGAGGGCGATCTCCTCCTCGGTTGCGCGATCGTAGAGCATCAGGCGTGTGGAGCCGTCATCGAGGGCCCAGAGCCACGCTTCGCGCTCTTCTCCGCCGCTGTAGCGTTTGAGAGACTCGTACGAGAGGCGCAGCTTGCCGCCGGGGCGCAGCACACGGCATAACTCGGTCAGAGTCGCTCGGGGATCTGGCGTCTGCTCCACTGACGAAGCCGCGACGACGGCGCCAAAGCTGTTGTCATCAAACGGCAGCCGTGAGCCCGGGGCGACGTGGTGGAACGTCGCGTTGGTGATGCCCAGGCGGGCTGCATTCGCGGCGCATACCGAGACCCGGCGCGCTGAGCCATCGACGCCGACGACCTCGCCGGCGTACGGCGCGATGATCAGCGAGGGCCAGCCGTCACCCGGTCCGAAGTCGAGGACGCGCTGACCCTCACATCGTGTCGAGAGCGCGAAGTCCAGCGCGGACCCGCGATCCTGCCAATGGCCGGGATGCCCCGCATCGAAGGGCCGGTAGATGATGGGCAGCGCTTCCCCAGACTGCGACGCCATAGCATCGTAGATCAGCGCCGTGGTCGGCCTGATCTCCGGCATGAACTCTTCCGCGATCCAGGAGAAGATGTCCACTTGAGCCTCCACGACTTAGGGCAGTTCGTTGAATGAGCCCGGAAGACGGGGCGCCGCCCCGTCTCAATTCACGCTACGCCCGTCGCAGACGTCCCGGCGGGACGTCTGCCGGGGGCCGCGACGCCTGTCAGGCTTCGTAGATTAGCTTACCTTCGGCGTAGATCGCGACCGGGTAGCTCTCCAGCGCGAAGGGATCGCCGTTCCAACAGATCAGCGAGCCCCACTTGCCGGGTTCGAGCGTGCCCAGGATGTCATCAATGCCCAAGACCTGCGCGTTCTGACGCGTGATCACTTCCAGGGCGGCCTGCTTGCTAACGCCAAGGTGCAGGAAGTGTCGCAGGCAGAAGAGGAGCATGTTCTGCATTATCACTGGGTGGTCGGTCATCAGGCCAAACTGGGCGCCCGACGCGAGAAGGTACTGCAGGTTGCGCCAGTTCTCGTGCTTGAGCTCAACCTTGTAAGCAAGGGTGTCCATCGGCCCGTAGATCACAGGGATGCCCCGGGCGGCGAGTTCCTTGTAGATCGCTACGTCGTGAACGTCCATCGTGTGCTCGACCACCACCTTAAGCCCGAAGTCGTCGACGAAGCGCAGCAGTGCGGCGATATCATCGTTCTTGTGGACGTGGACACGGTAGCGTTGCTCGCCGGTCAGCAGCGCTTTCAGCACCGCTTCCTCAGCCGAGAAGCTGACGTCGTTGGGCTTGTCGTCCTCGACCTTCGCAGCTTCCTTGGCCATCTTGTTCTGCACGTCGACGAGTTTGGCGCGTAGGATCGCGAGGGCGCCCATGCGTGTCCAGGGGCGCTGGCCCTTCCACTCACGGGTCGACATCGGGTTGTACCCGAAGGCGCCTTTGATGCCCGCTCGGCGGATGAAGGCGCTGTTGGTGTCCTCTCCGTAGTTGCGGATGACGGCGGAGTTGCCTCCGATGATGTTACCGCTCCCTGGAAGTACGCACGAGTAGAGCACGCCCATCTCGATGGAATCCTGAAAGCCCCTATCGTCCATCTGAACGGAATCCAGCACATCGGCGTGGGCAACGATCGTCTCCATGTGCTCATTAGCCTCGGCCTCTGCGCTCGGCTCGCCGGCCCGGATCAAGCCGATGTGGCTGTGCGCATCAATGATGGCAGGCGTGATCACGGGGTAGGTCCCCGCGATTTCGCCCTCGGCCTGCGCAAGGACGGCTGCCACGAGGGTGCCGTCGATGGCGATGGTGCCGTCCGTGAGAACGGCGTTTCCAGTGTAGATCGTCTTTCCGTGCAGGTTGATCATGGGTTAGGGCTCCTATTCAAGGTAACTGGGGATTAGGGACTGGGGACTGGGAAGTTGGGAAAGGGATGAAGCTCGCCCGCCTTCTCTACTTTGCGCTTACTCGCCGATTCGCTCATTCTCTGATTCCATATGCCCCGATTCTTCATTCTGTGAGTCAGGCTTCCGGAACGCCGCCCACATCACGTAGAGCGCGCCGAAGGTGATGAAGATGTCGGCGACATTGAGAATGCCGGTGCGCAGGTTGCCGATGCCGAAGTTCAGGAAGTCGACTACGCGGCCATCGCGAGCGATGCGGTCGATAAGGTTGCCGACTCCGCCGCCCGCGATGCAGGCTAGAGCAGCGACAACATCCGGTGGGAGCCCCCGTGCGGCGATGGCGTAGACGCCTACAGCGACGAGCAACCCCGTGCTGACGATGGTGAAGAGCCAGAAGCGTGCGCCCTCCGACAACGCCGCGCCGAGACTCAGGAACGCGCCGGTGTTCTCCGACAGGTGCAGCCGTACGGTGTCGCCGATCAGGTACAGTGTTCCTGGGGGTAGATATGCCTGTGCCAGGGCTTTGGTCACTTGGTCGAGGGCGATGCACACGCCTGCGATGGTGAGCACCGTCGCGGCGCGTTTGCGGGTAGGATTGCGGATCATATGCACAGCGATCATACAGGCAAACGCCGCACGCGCAAGGCACATCTGCCTGGCGACGCGGGCGAACTCGATGTGTCGGTGCCGGGGATCGCTGAAGCTCCCCGGCACCTGAGGCGAGGTCACTTCCCCATCCACCGTCCCTGCCGCGGAGAGTGCCGGGGATGCCCGGAACGTCCACGGCACCGCTGAGATGCTAACCGAGCTGCGACTAGCCTCGGATCGATGCCAGGTCGATTACGGCGAAGGTCACGCCGATCGCGTAGTCGTCCGGTGTGACGCAGTTGGCGTACATGAGCACGTCGAGCACGCGGCCATCCTTGCGGACCCATTGCGTCTCGATCGATCCGATGATGCCCCGCTCAAGCTGGGCGACCAACTCCGCGCCAACACGGCTAAACTCGGCGTGGGTGGGATAGAGGAAATCAGTCACGCGGCCCACCAGCTCCTCGGCGGTGTAACCGGTCATACGGCACAGCTCATCATTGACGATGAGCATCGTGCGGTCGGAGTTGAAACCTATGCCGATGGGCGTGGTCGAGAGGATGCTCTGCAGTGTGGCCTCGCGGTTCCGCAACCGAGCCTCGGCGAGGTGCTGCTGTGTTACGTCGGTGATGATGCCCTCGATTGCGGTCGGCTTTCCGCTCGCATCGCGGATGAGCACGTTGCGCTGGTGAAGCCAGCGGGTTTCCCCGGTGCGTCCATGGATGATGGCAAACGCATACTCGGGCGGGGCCTTGCCCTGCAACAACAGAGCCCGCTGTTGCTCGAAGTAACCGCGCCACCCCGGGTGCAACATCCGCTCGACAAGGAACGGCGTGCTTAGGTACTGCTCGGGAGTGTAGCCCGTGATCTCGGTTGCAGCCGGACTCATGTACTCATAGACGCCGTCGGGCAGCGACATGCGGTAGATCGCATCCGGTTCGTTGTCGACGAGGCGCTGGTATCGGGCCTCGCTTTCCTTGAGTGTTAGCCGGGCCTCACGGTAACCCAGCGCGTTGCCGAAGACGGTGCCGATCGCCCTCAGAGCAAGCTGCTCCTCAGATGACCAAAGCCTCGCCGGGTTGGTGTTCTCCAGGCGGATGCACCCACGAAGGATGTCGCCGACGATGAGGGGCACCAACGTATAGGTCGTGATGCCCAGGTCAGCCAGTGAACGGCGCTCCCCTTCGCTGGCGCATTGCTGGTCGCCGTGCACAAGCTCCCCAACGGAAAGCGCTCGACGCCAGCGCTCCGAAAGCTGCAGAGGAGTTGCCGGAAGGTGTTCTGGTAGGTTGCGGAGCATAGTCTGAGCCTCATCGAGGGGCGCAGTGTGGCGCGTCACCTGGATGCAGACCCGTTCCGCCGAGGTGACCTCCTGAAGGGCCTCCATCGCCGCCAAGACATCGGGCTCTGGCACGCCGCCGACGACGAGGAGTCCCGTCGCGCAAGCGACAGCCCGTATCCACTGACGCGAGCGGTCCAGCAGAGCCTCTGTGGGTGCGCAGTCGGGCTGCAGGCGTGCGTCGATCATGGCAAATCGCGCTGGCGCGTTGCGCCGGGACACGGTTGTTCCAGATTGTCCACCCGGCGGCCGAGCCCATCGACGGCGGCGAGGAGACCGCCCAAGGCTAGCAACAGCGCGCTTAGCAGGATCGATAACACGAATGTGGCGACCGCCGCGAGCTCAATGGCCGTGTGGAGCGTCCCGGCGAGAGGGCTTAGCAGCGGACCCAGACCGCGCAGCCCAAGCAGGGCGTCTGGCGCATCGCCCGCAGCCGAGACGATGGCAACAGTCAGGATCAGACCACCCGCGAGTGTCACAGCCGCGAAGGCATAGCTCAGAAACGATAGCACGCCAATCGTGCCGGGTCCTCGCGGTCTGCGCTGTGCTGTCATCTCTCCACCTCCCAACACCCATGCTCGGCTCACGCAACCCTTTGCAGCACGGGCAGCATTGTACACCCGCACACAGGCAACGCCATGCGCCGGTTGCCGTTGCGGTGTTCGGCGGTACACTCGGGCCACGGCTCAGATGCAGCGGGAGGGATCCATGGCCAAAGCGGACGCACCCTTACGGCACGCGACGACGCGCTACCAACGAGTATCGGATGCCTTCATCGATGAGGTGCAGCGCGCCCATCGCGAGGGTGGGGATCTCTACAAGGTCGCGCCGTGGCTCGCCCACGACGTCAAGCGCACGATCCTGGCTGTGACGCTGGACGCCGACCGGGTCGCCAAGCTCCCCCTGCGCCGGCTGCTAGCGGATGAAGACGCGCTCGGGCCTATGTCCGATTTCAAGCGCGCAGTGGTTGCCCAATTGATCACGAATGCGCCCTCTGCCGCCCGTTCATGGGCTTCTGACGAGGCCATTGAGGCACGGGCGATGGCGCTGCTCGAGGAGGCAGGACGCTCGCCGGCCGCCTGTCCCACGCTCGACTACGGGCCGCTTTTCCGCGACCTGGCCGAGGCTGCGCTACTCTCGGAGGACGACGAAGCCCGCAGTGTCTCCGTTGACTGGCTCAGCCGAGCCCTCGCCTACGGTCTGCACTTTGACCAAGGTGAAAGCGTGGTCAGCGGACTGATCGATCTGGCGAGTGCGTACCTTCAGCTGGGGGATCTCGACCGGGGCCTGGTCATCCTCACGCGGCTGCTCGCGCGCGACCCCACGGACATATGGGCGTACCGCTTCATGGCGACCGGGTTTGGCGTCGTGGGCTTGGGCAGGTATGGGCTGCGGGCCGCCGCGCGAGGGCTTGAGCTGGTCGATGACGAGGCTGATGAGGAGCTCCACGACGAGCTGCTGATGGCGCAGTTCGAGCTTCGGGCGGGTCACGAGCGTGGGCGCGAGGCTGAGGTCAGTCCGGCGGTTCTCGAGGCGTTCGAGACGGCGCTTGCGTTGACGCCGGAAGCCGGACACGACGAGGCGCCCGAGGCACTGTGCGAGGCGTTGGTGCCCGATTGGGCCGCCACGCCTGTGAAGGTCCCGCTGCGCTTCAAGGATCTGCCCGGGCCGCTTCGGCAGGGGATCTAGGAGTAGGACAGCACCTGACCGGGCAGCGCGCCGGTGTGCGTGCCGGACCGGACCACGATTTTCCCGTTCACGATCACGACGTCGATGCCTCGGCAGTATGCGACCGGTGTCTCAAGCGTAGCGCCATCCTCCAACCTGTCATAGTCGAGAACCACAACGTCAGCGTGGGCGCCCGCCCGCAGCAATCCTCGTTGAGCGAGCCCAAAGCGCGCCGCAGGCATGCTTGTCATCTTGCGGATGGCTTCCTCAAGTCGTAGCACGTGGCGTTCGCGTACCCAGTAGGTCAGGTAGTGGACCATTCCGGCGAATGGCAGCGGGTGGACGTAGCGTTCCCTCAGCGGGCCCTCGGCAGCGACGGTGGCGGCGTCCACTCCCAGGCTGAACAGCGGGTGCCCGATGGTCTCAGCCACGTGTTCTTCGGTGAAGAGACGCCCGATGTAGCCCACGCGCCCTGCGCCGCTCAGACTCTCTACGAACAAGTCGAAGAGGCAGTCCCACGGGTCGCGCCCCCAGAGGACCGGGATCTCAGCGAAACTGCGACCCACGATCTCAGGATGATTGCTGCTGCTGGCAATCCGAATGCGGTGCCAGTCACCCCGCATGATGAAGGCCCAGTAGCGGTCAGCGTCAGCCCGCGCCTGCGCGCGGACCTCCGGATCGCGCAGCAGCGCGGCTGCGCGGTCAGGTCCGTCCTCGGTGATCCACATTGGGAGGATTGCCATTGGACTCCCGCCACCGTCAACATAGGGCGTGCAGTCACACTGGATGTCCAGTCCATCCGCGCGCGCAGCCTCAACCGTGGCCACAGCGCGCTCCCACGCGTCTGGGGCCGCGCCGGTGTTGGCGCGAACGTTGAGGTGCGACACCTGACCGTGTGTGCCACTGCGGCGTATGACCTCGACGAACTCATCGATAGCAGGCTGCAGGTCCTTGGCGCGGTTGCGGATATGGCTCGCATAGTAGCCACCCCGTTCGCCCACGACCTCTGCCAGTGCAACGATCTCCTCGGTTGTTGCGCGGCGTCCTGGGTCAAACTCGAGACCTGTCGAGAGTCCCAGGGCGCCCGCATCCATGGCCTCCTTCACGAGGTCTCGCATCAAAGTGATCTGTCCGGCGGTTACGTGGTGTCCAAGGACGCCTGCAGCGCGGCGGACCGTATTGTGGCCGACGAACCAGGCCATATTGGGTGAGATGCCTGTCTGTGACACGTGATCCAGGTATTCGGCGAAGGTAGACCAGCGATGTCTGCCCCCGCTACCTATTCCCAGGGGGTCGGTGTCCTCACTCGCGCCGGGACACAGCGGGGCCGGGCTGTCACCGCAGTTCCCGACGATCTCCGTTGTGATCCCCTGGCGGATTGTGCTCTGGGAGGTGGGGTTCATCAGGATCGTGCTGTCGCTGTGGCTGTGACAGTCAATGAAACCGGGGCAGACGATCCTGCCGGCGGCCTCGATGACCCGCCGGGCCTCGGCGTCTGGGCAGCGACCTACGTGAATGATGCGATCGCCGGAGATGGCGATGTCCGCCGGACGCAACGGGCTGCCGGTACCGTCGGCTATCCAGCCGCCACGGATGAGAATGTCGATCATTGCTGGCCTCCCGCTCCTGCCGCTCATGTCGCTCGGTGTCTCGATGTTACTCCCCGCCCAGGATCCATTTGTCGTACAGCGCCAAGTGCCGGTCACTCGAAGCAACCTCGTTAGCTCGCGCTAACGGCACCTCCTTACCTTCCGGCCCATCTCGAACCGATCATGTGCGCCGCTCCAGCGGCTCTGAGGCGTCCCGAGACCGGCGGTTACTCGCAGGGCAGTCGTTGCAGCAGGCGGTAGATGGCGTCTGCGCCAAACGCCACCGCGTCAACGGGGATGCGCTCATCCGCGGCGTGGATGACCTCGGTGAACCGGAAGTCGGGCGGCAACTGCATCGGGGTGAAGCCGTAGGTCTGAATGCCCAGCGTCGAGAAGAAGCGCGCGTCCGTCACGCCGCTTAGCAACAGCGCAACTGGGATCCCGGCGGGATCCGCCGCCTTCAGGACACCGGCAAGCACGGGAAAGAGCCCCATGTCCGGCTCAGCTGGGCCTGGATCGCTGCGAACGATCTCGACCTCGACCTCGTTTCCCAGGATCGCCCGCAGCTCGACCAGCAGCTGCTCGGGCGTCTGCCCGGGCAAGAGCCGTCCGTCGAGGCTCACCGAGATCTCGCTGGGGATCACGTTGATCTTGTCGCTGGCCTGGAGCCCAGTCGGGCTGACCGTGTTGTGCAGCAGGGGATCGAACAGCCGCAGTTGCTCGCCCATCGCGTTCAGGAGGAAATCAGTCAGGCCTGGCTTCAGGAGCAGCCTCAGCGCCAGGCCGGCCGCGCCCCCGACGCTGTCGCCGATGCCATTGAGCATCACAGTCGCCGCGGGCGTGATGTGGACAGGGAGCCGCCGCCGATCGAGCCGGAGGAGCGCGAGCGCGAGGCGCGCCATCGCACCACCGCGCACGGGCATCGAGCCGTGTCCCCCGCGGCCGCGGAAGGTGGCCTTGAGCCAACACATCCGTTTCTCGGCGACCATAATCGGGTAGAGGGTCTTGCCCCCGAGCGCCATTGTGAACCCGCCGAACTCACCAATGGCGTAGCGAACGTCCCTGAACTGATCGGGATGCTCCCTGACCAGAAACCTGGCGCCGGCATCACCGCCATCCTCCTCGTCAGCGAGCGCGGCGAAGATGACGTCCCCGGGAGGCTGGAGCCCCTCGGCCTTCGCTCGAAGCATCGCCGCAAGCATCATCGCCACCCCGCCCTTCATGTCGAGCGCCCCGCGGCCCCAGATGAAACCGTCGCGGATCTCGCCGGATAGGGGAGGGCACGTCCAGGCCTGACCCGCGAAAGCGACGCAGTCGACGTGGCCATACATCAGGAACGGCGGCCCCTCATCACGGCCCGGGAGCCGCGCGATGAGGTTGGGCCGGGCAGAGTCATGTGCCAGAAGCGTCGAGGGTATGCCCGACTGTGAGAGCAGGTCATGGATGAACCCGACGCAGGCGGCCTCGTTGCCGGGGGGATTGGTCGTGTCGAAGGCGATGAGGCGCTGCAGGATCTGGATCGCGTCCGGACTTGGTGGTGTCATAGCCTCTGAGCCTCCTAACGTGTGTGCCGTGAGTGTAGCACCAATCGGTTGAGCTGCGTCTGGCGGACGGGGCGGTTGCCCCGGCGGCGATCCGGGCTATACATTGGCTGATGGCACGGTTCATCTTCTTGACCGATACTCATCTGGGTGCGACGAACGACGTGGGCTACACGCAGCAGCCGCGCCGGGCGGACCAGTTGCCCGCGCTGTTGGCGCTGCTCGATGCATGGATCGTGCGCGATGCGGCGGTGCAGCGGAGCAGGGGCGGCGAACCGATCTCCTTTGTGCTCCACGGCGGCGATATGGTGGACGACGCGACGCCCGAGTCGGTCCGTGCTGCCGGGTCGACGTTCCGGCTCAGTGTGCCGATCTACCTCGCGCTGGGCAATCACGACGTGACCCGGCGCGATTCTGCAGAGGTATGGCTCACGGAGGCCCGGCGATTCTTCCCGGAAGGGGGCTTCGTGACGACGTTGGAGGGCGACAGCTGGATACTGCACATCATACCGACGCAGTGGTGCGACACGCGCTACCTGTGGGAGCAGGAGCAGAGGCCCCATATCCTCGCAGAGCATCTGGCGAGCCTGGAGCGGTCGCTGGCTGCTCACCCTGATGCGTTGCATCTCCTCTGCACCCACGGGGAGGTGCTGGGCGTGCCGCCCGACCAGACGGGAAGGCGCGAGTTCTACCACGCGCCATTGCCGGCGTACACAGCGACGGTCGCCGATCTCCTACAGCGCTACCCGCAGCTACGGGGCGTCCTCGGCGGGCACAACCACATCAACACCCATGGATCCGTCCACCAGGCCCATGTGGTCACAGGCAGTGCCTTCGTCGAGACGCCGTTCGAGTTCAAGGTGGTTGATGTGAGCGGCGCCGGCTGGTCGATGCGGACCGTGGCGCTGCTGCCGCAGGTGCCGTTCCGGGCTGAGTATGATTGGGACCGGACGTTCGTCCAGGGCCGCGCATGCGACCGGACAGTGATGAGCATGTAGAGCCAACCGGGAATCAACTGCCGCGCGTAAGGGTCGACGTACAGCCGGTCACCCTCGGGTCGCTCTGACTCCAACGCCCGGACCGTGGCGATGCCGAGCGCGCTGATGCTAGTCTGACGTTGACGCATCGGGGTGTCTCTCCTTGTTCGAGCGACTGGAGATAGGCATCGGGCGCCAACCCCGATGACAGAGCCCCATCCCCAGTCACCGATCGCCCGCATCGGGCTCGCGTAACCAACGCACAAAACGCTGCTGCCCGACAGGTCCGAGCGCCTGATAGAGCCGGTTTGAGACGACGGGTTCGGGCGCGGA
>JALOOJ010000259.1 GCA_025454475.1 Anaerolineae bacterium | reverse complement strand
CGAGATCCTTGACGAAGTGTGGAACAGCTCCTGGGTAGGAGATGAGCACGTTGTGGACGTGCACGTGGCGCACATTCGTCAGAAGTTGCAGAAGCGCGCTGACGATCCTCGATTCATAGCGACGATCCGCGGCATTGGCTACCGAATGGCGAGAGGGTAGTCCGATGCCATTCTTGCCCCGACGGCCACCGGTGTTGAGCCGCAGCCTGACTAGTCGGCTGTTCCTCAGCTATGCCCTAGTCGTGGTGGTCGGGATTGTTACAGCGGGCCTGGTTGCCGCCGTGATAGGACCCCCGTTCTTTCATGATCACCTGGTTGCGGCAGGGCACACGCCCGGAGCGGCGGACCTAGACCACGTCGAAGAGGCATACGCGGATGCCTCCCTCATTTCGTTGGGGGTCGCACTCGCGGTATCCAGTGCCCTCGCCCTCGCGGTCAGCTGGTGGATCACCCGACGGCTTCGTCAGCCACTGAGTAGTTTGACGCACGCAGCCCGAGAGCTCAGCCGTGGTCATTACGACACCAGGGTGCCGGTCACCGGCGTGGGGACTGAACTTGACACCTTGTCCGAGGCTTTCAACTCGATGGCGATACGTCTTGAGCAAACGGAAGTGACGCGTCGCCGCCTCCTGGCTGATCTCGCTCATGAGTTGCGCACACCCATTGCCACGCTTATGACGTACCACGATGCGCTGCGAGATGGTGTTGCATCCGTCAACGACGAGGTGGTCGACGTGCTAGCGGGACAAACCGGGCGGCTAGCGCGTCTCGCAGCGGATATCTCTGAGGTGTCTGTAGCCGAGGAGGGGCAGTTGTCATTGCGCAAGTCATCGGTGCTTGTGGACGATCTGATCGACGAAGCGGCTGAGGCTGCTCGTGACCAGTACGCTCGCAAGAACGTCAACCTGGTGACCGTTGCTCCGAAGCCGCCCGGGCTCACGGTGACAGTAGATCGACTGCGGATCGCCCAGGTCCTGTCCAATCTTCTGTCGAATGCGCTGCGGCACACTCCCACTCGCGGCGTCGTCTCCATGTCGGTTAGGGCGGTCGGCGAAGAGATTCACATCATCGTCGCCGACGATGGGGAAGGCATGACACCCGATCAACTCCTCCACGCATTTGAGCGCTTCTTCCGGGGAGATTCGGCCCGTGATCGGGATCGATCAGGATCTGGAGTCGGTCTCACCATCAGCAAGGCAATTGCCGATCTGCATGGAGGCAGCCTCAGCGCCTCAAGCGACGGACCAAGTCGGGGGTCGAAGTTCTTGTTGACGCTCCCGATGGCCACGACTCAGCGAAGGTCTCAGGCGATTGAGCCCCATCCCAACGCTGAATCAACCTGAACGGAGGTCGCGATCTTCAGCAACGAGCAAGACGGGCAACGGCGCGCGAGCCCGTACTTCTTTGGTGGCCGCACTCAACGTGGTCCCACTCATAGCCGTTCCGGACGGGTATCGAAGATCAGTCTCCTGGCTGCCTCCGCGATCGCGTTCGTCCTGACGTCCGGCGTTGCCGATGCCCACAGCGAACTGGTCACGTCCTCACCGGCCGCCGGAGCGGTGCTGGGCGAATCGCCTGATGAAATCGAACTCGTCTTCGTCAAGGGAGTCGAACCGGAATCTGGCGAGATAACGGTCACTGGACCAGACGGCATCAGATACGACGTTCCCGCCTCCTTCACCAGCGGCGACAACCTCGCCCGAATCGATGTCCTGCCCGGTGCGGTCCATGGGTCCTACACAGTCACGTTCCAGATCGTCTCCGCTGAGGGGCACGTTCTCGGGGACGGCTTCACCTATCGACTCAATCGGAAGGCGATCAACTCAAACGCTCCGTCCCCCAAGCAGGGCGAAGCCGATCTCCCTCAAACCCCCACCACCGCGTCGGCCAGCCCCGTCTCTGCCCATCCGGGTGAGGACGGCGGTCTCACCGTTGCCGTTGTCGTGGCGGCTACCCTCGCGGTCCTTGTCTCCATCGTGGCAGCGATTAGGCGAAGATCACGGTGACGGCGGCGGCAACGGCGACGTCCAGTCGCGTCAGACTCTGGTGGCTCGCTTGCGGAGCGGGAGCTGCGGCTGGTGCCGGGTTGCTCGTCGGATCGCTGCTGGGGGACTTCAACATCCGCACCCCACTGTCGGGGTTGCCGGAGACATCTGCGGGGGTGCAGGTGAGCCTTCCGATCGTCCGCACCGTCTGGTACCTGGAGGCGGTGGTTACGGTGGGTTTCCTGCTCGCTGCTGCGGCTCTGCTGCCGTCGGCGAAGCACCTGCTTGCCACCGCGTCTGCCCGGGCGGCAAGGATCGCTGGTGCCAGCGCATCGATGTGGGCTGCGACGTCAATTCTTCTGGTGATTCTCAGTTTCGCCGAGACCTTCGCCAGTCCGTTCACCGGGGCACTGCATCCCAGGCAGTTGTGGGGGTACCTGCTGGGTTCCGAACAGGGGGCAGCCTTCATGATCGCCGGGATCTTTGCAGTCCTCACAGCGGCAATCGCCCTTTCTGTGAACACACCGCTCGGTGCCTGGCTCGCATTGGGCATGGCGATCGCGGCTACCCTGCCGCCAGCCTTCACCGGACATGCCGCCGCAGCCAGAAATCACGATCTCGCAACCTCGTCGATCGTTGTACACGCGGTCGCCGTGACTCTGTGGGTCGGCGGACTTCTTGCATTGGTCTGGTACGCACACGCCGACGGCCGACACCTCCCCCTTGCCACTAGGCGCTTTAGTGTCATCGCGTTGTACCTGTATCTGGCCGTCGGGCTTAGCGGGGCCTTCAGTGCGTTGCTCCGCATCGACAGCTTCGGAGACCTGACCTCATCACGCTATGGGGTTCTGATCCTTATCAAGATCTCAGCCTTCACCGCTTTGGGCGTCTTGGGATGGGCGCATCGTCGGGTGCTGCTTCCCCGCTTGGCTAGGGGTGAGCCGAGGAGCTTTGTGCGTTTGGCGCTGGTCGAGGCGGGCGTCATGCTGGCCACCGTCGGCATCGCTGTGGCGCTGGCGGCGACGCCCCCTCCCGAGGTGGATCAGGTGCGCACGCCCAACGCGGCGGAGATCGCGCTGGGCTTCCCGCTACCGGGTCCCCCGAGCGTCACTGCGATCTTGACGAGCTGGCGCCCTGACCTCCTGATCCTGACCACTTTGGTGACGGCCGCAGCCCTGTACGCAGTAGGGGTCACGAGACTGCGCACCCGGGGGCACAGCTGGCCCTTGACTCGCATTGCTTCCTGGTATGCCGGGCTCGCCGTGCTCGCGGTGGGATCACTGTCGGGGCTATCGGCGTACGGACGCGTATCGTTCAGCCTGCACATGGTGCAGCACATGACATTGAGCATGGTCGCACCCCTACTACTTGTGTTGGCTGCGCCCATCACGTTGGCACTTCGTGCGCTGCCGGCTGCACCGCATCGGCAGCCGGCCGGAGCTAGAGAGTGGTTGCTGTCAGCCCTGCAGTCGACGCCGGCGCGCGTCATCACGCACCCAGTTACCGCCTTAGCCATGTTCGTCACGGCCCCCTACCTGATCTACTTCAGTGATCTGTTTGAGGTCGCCCTTCGTAACCACTGGGCGCACCTGTTGATGCACGCGCACTTCGTGGTGATCGGATACCTCTTCTATCAATCGCTGGTAGGAGTCGATCCCGTCCCGTACCGATTCCCGTATCCCCTGCGGCTAGTTTCTCTCATGCTCGCCCTCGCCTCTCACTCGTTCTTCGCCGTCGCACTGATGAGCAGCAACGCCGTCATCGCGGGTGACTTCCTTGAGGGCCTTGACCGCCCCTGGTGGCCAAACCTCCTGCAGGAGCAGACAAATGGTGCGGGTTTTGCTTGGGCGTTTGGCGAAGTTCCCGGAGTACTTGTCCTGGTTGCGCTGCTGTTTCGCTGGTCACGGCATGACGAGCGACGGGCACACCAGTTGGATCGTGCCGCCGACAGGAATTCTGATGCGGAACTGGCTGCCTATAACGCCATGCTGGCGGAGCGGGCCAATCGGAGAGGCACTTAGCGCGGCGGTTGATGAAGGTTTTGTTAAGGACTCATCAAGCATTCGTGCTCTTTTGCGTGGTTCGAGCTACACACCGCGTAAGTAAGGAAGGTATGACCTACAGTGGCGTGACCTCGCCGCCAGGTGGGGGCTCATCCGGTACGCCGAATCCTGTCCAGCCGGGTGAGTGACTATTTGTCAACGTGGGCAGGAGCGGGGGACCCAAGGTTAGTGACCGGCCACGTTCCATCTGGCCGGTCTTGGGGTTAAGTCGTCGCCGACAGGCACGACCGGGCACTCTCTGGCCCGAACCCGACAGCTGACCTCGCAGGCGTCGGAGAGGAAACATGTCGCGAATGTTCGCGCGTCGACGTCTGCTTGCCGTCGGCCTGATCGTTGCCCTTGCCAGCCCACTCGCCACCAGCACCGCTGGGGCGTCCGATGACGAATTCTCGC
>JALOOJ010000096.1 GCA_025454475.1 Anaerolineae bacterium | reverse complement strand
ATTCCGAAGCGAGGCGGAACCTGGCTACGCTCCTGGACAGAGCGCTCCAACAGGGAGGGGTGTTGATCACACGCCGCGATGGGCAGGTTTTCGTGGTGAAACCCCAGCAGCCTAAGGGGTCACCTCTGGATGTGCCGGGCTTGGATCTGGGGCTCAGCGCAGATGAGATTGCCAGCGCGATCCGTGAGGGGCGGCGGCTCTACGAGCCGGAGCAGGAAGAGGCCAGTTCCTCACCCCAAAGATCCGACCAGATCTAGTCGGGCAACCGCCGGTTCTCGTCCATCCAGCGGACCGCGAAGTCGACGAGCGCCGGCTGGGAGAACAGCCGGGAAGTGGCCTGCCCAATGTTTCCGACACGCACGGCGCCCATATCTTCAAAAGCACGCCCGATCTCCCCGAAGTCGGCGTCGTACCAGAAGATGTCGTCATACGTGGTCCACCGCGAGCCGCCATCCGCTGTGGGCATCGGCGCGCCACGCGTACAGCGCTTCAGCGGCGCGAACTGGCACCTGTACTCAGCCAGGTGGAAGCTGGTGTTGCAGTCGTACCCCACCCCTAGCAGGAGGACATAGGCATCACGCTCGTAGAGCCGTGCCAGCGGAGACCGCTCTCCTTGGCTCATGCTAAGCGCATGATCTGACGCAATGAACGCCGCGTGGGGGCCGCGCGCAGCCCACGAGACGAACGGATGGCACGACCGCCGCGTGCCATTCTGCTTCCGGAAGCACTCCGGGATGACGCCCATCCCGCGGGTCGGCGTGAGATCGGGATGGAACGCCGGCATCGTCACACGGATGAGCTCGTGCCACGCCTCAGGGACCGGCGGGTTCGACCATCCGGCAGGGTCCGTGAGATCGCCAGAGTGCGTGGGCATCGCAAGCGTCCCTTCAGGACCCAACACCGACTCCAGCGCCAGAATCACAGCCGGCGCACCCCCCACCACGTACCCCAGCGAGCTCAGGGAGCTGTGCACGACTAACGTCATCCCAGATTCGATCCCGAGAGCCGACATCTGTTCAACGAGCGACGAAATCGTCAAAGGTTGGCCCATCTTGGTCCCTCCTAATGACCTGAGCCTCATGGATAGGGCGATAGGGTCGACAAGATACGACACGGGCATCGGCGGCTGGCCGATCTATAGCACGGTTCCCTGCTCTTCGCAAGGCTGTCCGGAGTACGGCATACCTCCCCGACCTGGCTACACAGTGAAAGTCAGCAGATGCCGGCAAAGGCTCGTGGTCTGCCCACTCGTTGCGAGGTTGTGCGCGCCGTGCTAAGATGCCCCATGCGCTTAAGAGGCCAGGACAGCCGTCACGCGAACCTATATGTGAAGGTGAGATGTCTGCTCCATTGCTGACAACCAAGCTCTATGTTCCACCCGTTCGAGCCAAACTTGTATCGCGCCCGCGTCTGACCAAGAAGCTGGACGCGGGTCTGGACCAAAAGCTGACGCTAGTTTCCGCTGCGGCTGGGTTTGGCAAGACCACTTTGGTGGCGGAATGGCTGCGAGAAGTGGAACGCCCCACTACCTGGCTGTCGCTGGACGAAGGCGATAACGATACTGGTCAGTTCGTAACCTACCTCATCGCTGCGTTGCAGACCATTGATGAAAGTATCGGACGGGTCGCGAAGGGCCTGCTGACGACACCGCAGCTGCCGCCGATCCAGTCGCTCGTGACGTTGATCGTCAACGACATAGCCGCACTACCCCAGCCGTTCGTGCTTGTCTTGGATGAGTACGATGCCATTCATGCCGAAGCGATCCACGAGGCGGTGGCGTTCCTGATCGAGCACCTGCCGTCGACCATGCACCTGATCCTCCTAACGCGCCAGGACCCTCCTGTGCACCTTTCCCGTTTGCGGGTACGCCACCAGGTGGCTGAGATCAGCGAAGATGACCTGCGCTTTACGGCGGACGAGGCCGGAGACTTCCTCAGGCAGGTCCTGGGATTGGATCTTGACCCTAACGTCATCGACGCCCTTCAGGTCAGGACCGAGGGCTGGATCGCCGGGTTACAACTGGCAGCGCTCTCGATAGAGGGTAGACCCTCAGATCGGGTCGCGGAGTTCGCCGCGCGTTTCGGTGGCAGCCACCGTCACGTCATCGACTACCTGGCAGATGAGGTGCTCGCACGGCAAAGTGCTGAGATACGCAGCTTCCTCTGCCAGACATCAATCCTCGATCGTCTCACCGCCTCGCTCTGCGATGTGGTCACGGGGCGCAGCGATAGCAGGGAGCTGCTCAGTGAGCTGGATCGGTCCAATCTCTTCCTGATTCCTCTTGACGACGAGAGAGAATGGTACCGCTACCATCGTCTGTTTGCCGATTTCCTGCGCGCTGAGTCGGGTGCAGCGGACCAGGCAGAGCTGCATGCGAGAGCATCGCGCTGGTTTGCCGCCCACAATCTCATGCCCGAAGCCGTCAGGCACAGCCTGGCCTCCCGAGATGTGGCTGAGGCCGCACGGGTGATTGCGTTGGCCTCTACCGAGGCATTCCGCTCGGGCTCTTTCGCAACCCTGCAGGGGTGGCTGGACGCCCTTCCGGACGAGACGGTGCGCGGAAACGGTGACCTGGCAACCTTCCGGGGCTATGTATTGTTTTTTGCCGGCCAGCCAACCCAGGCAACCGCCTACGTCGAGGCTGCTGAGCGCGCCATGGCGATCGATGCAACACCATCCAGCCGGGGAAGGCTGCTCAGCCTGAGGGCACACCTCGCGATAAGCACGGGTGCGCTGGATGCCTCAGCTCGATTCTCCAGGGATGCACTGGACCTGCTCGACGCAGGCGACACCACGATTCGCAGTCTGGTGCTGAACCTCTTGGGCCAGGTCATGGAGGCGAAGGGGGACGTGGTTGCAGCAGCCAAGATCTATCGTGAAGGCGCCCCAACCGACTGGAGGGGTGGCGAGCAGATCGGGGCCCTGGTCATTCTCACCAACCTCGTCTTCGCACTCAATGAGTTAGGGCGCCGAAGAGAAGCAGTCGCCACCTGCCGGCGGCTCGCTAATGAGGATGCGAATCAACCTCGCCCGCTTGACCCTGTGACCCAGGGGTTGGTCCTGGCCTGGAGCCTGCTATCCTACGAAGCTAACCAGTTGGAGCAAGCCCGAGAACAGGCGACGCGGGCGATCGACCTGGCAGAAAAGGCCAACATCACGGATGGCGTACTCCTGGGACGTCTCGTTCTCGGACGCGTACACCTGGCATGCGGCGAACTCGACATGGCCCGGAAGGTGGCTCAGAAAGGGCGCGACTACACCGCCGGTCTGGACGTCTACAAGGGCAAGGTGGAGTGGTTCGCTGCGCTGGAGGCACAGGTCAGCCTTGTAGAGGGGGATCTTGCCGCAGTGGCGCGCTGGGCCGAGGGCGCCGGCTTCAGCCCGACTGATACCCCCCATCCCTGGGACGAGATCACCTACTTCATGTACGTGCGCCTTCTCATTGCCCAGAACCGGTTGGAGGATGCACAGCAGCTTCTCGATAGGATGGAGCGTTCAGCAAGCCAGGGCGAGCGGCGCCGCAAGCTGATCACTATCGCCCTGCTGCAAGCCCTCGTCAATCTGTCGGCGGGCCACCCCAAGTGGGCCATAGCCCGCCTGGCGAATGCCCTGAATCTGGCGGCACCGGAGGGCTACCGCCGGGCGTTCCTCGACGAAGGAACGGCCATCGTAGACCTCTTGCCCCAAGTTCGCCATCTTGCCCCCGGCTTTGTGGCTGAGATCCTATCCGCCGCCACAGCCGGAGGCACCGATCAAGCCGCCGCCAGGTCAACAGCACTGGTCGAGCCCCTCAGTGAGCGTGAGCGAGACGTGCTCCGCCTGATGGCTGCAGGGCGCTCCAACCCGGAGATCGCGGAGCTCCTCTACCTCTCGCCGAATACCGTGAAGTGGCATGCCAAGAACCTGTTTGGCAAGCTGCATGTGAGCAATCGTGTGGAGGCCGTGACACGTGCCCAGGAACTGGAACTGCTATAGCCCCACCCACCCGAACCACCCTCTCGGGTGGTGACAACCCACTCTCTGTACGTCTATGCTAGCTAGTGTTAGCTAGCGTAACCCAGAACTGAACGTGCAGGGAGAGGATCATGAACGAAACGAAGCAAGCCCAATCTTCCGTACCAACCTCCATGCGGCCATTCTTCACTGTCTGGACAGGGCAGGCCTTCTCCCTTCTGGGCAGCGAACTGGTGCAGTTCGCCCTGGTCTGGTGGATAACCACGACCACGGGCTCGGCGACGGCCCTGGCCCTGGCCTCCATGATGGCAGTACTCCCAAGGGTCTTTGTCAGTCCTGTTGCCGGGGCTCTTGTGGATCGCTGGAACCGGCGAACGGTGATGATGCTGGCCGATGGCTTAAGCGCTCTCGCCGTGATTGTGCTGGCAACGCTCTTTGCACTCGATGCCACGCAAGTGTGGCACGTCTACGCTCTGATGCTCATCCGCGCGGCCTGCGGAGCATTCCATTGGCCCGCCATGCAGGCCTCCACGACCCTCATGGTACCAGAGGAGCACCTCGCGCGCGTTGCCGGGCTGAATCAGGCGCTGCAGGGAATGGGGACCATCGTCGGCCCGCCGTTGGGGGCACTGCTCTTGGCGATACTGCCAATGCAGGGCATCCTGTTCGTTGACGTGGCCACAGCCCTGCTGGCCATCGGCACACTTGTCTGCATCCACGTGCCCCAGCCGCTGCGCTCTGGCGCAGCAACCAAGGCTTCGCACCCCTCGTTGCTGGTCGACCTGCGCGAAGCGCTGCGGTTCCTGCGCCGCAGGGCTGGCATCTTGATGGTGATCGCGATTGGCGCGCTGGTCAACTTTCTGATCTTCCCGGCACTGTCACTCCAGCCGCTGCTCGTCACTGACCACTTCGGTGGTGATGTGCAGCAACTGGCCTGGCTTCAGTCTGCCTTTGGGGTCGGCATGGTCACCGGCGGCATCACGCTCAGCGTGTGGGGTGGGTTCAGGCGGCGCTCAGTGACTGGCCTGCTTGCTCTGGCACTGAGTGGAGTAGGCTTCGTCCTGATCGGAATCGCTCCGCCCAGCGCCTTCCCGATGGCAGTAGGGGCCATGTTCTTCGCATGGTTCATGAACCCTATTGCCAACGGGTCCCTGTTCGCAGTGCTCCAGACCATCGTGCCCGCGGACATGCAGGGCCGGGTGTTCACGCTGCTGCAGGCCGCTTCAGGCGCCATGATCCCGCTGGGTCTGGGCTTCGCCGGACCGCTGGCCGATGTCCTGGGCGTGCAAATCTGGTTTCTGCTCGCTGGCAGTGCCACGGCGCTCATGGGCGTCGTGGCACTGTTTGTGCCCGCGATTGCAAGGCTCGACGACATGCCTGGACACGAAAGCACAGACTGTGTCCGCTTGGACGACCCGGGTGCGGTTTCGGCAAGCGCATAGCGGCTATCCGCATACGAAGCCCCCGGCCCCTGTCGAGGTCAGACCGCAGGCTCCTGGGTTGCCTGGCGCCGGTAGATCCCCGCCTCGCGCGTCATGAAGCCGTAGTCGACCAGGTCGCGCCGCAGTTGAGCCACGTCCTCGTGGAACTCAAGCATCATCTGGTTGACCTCGCGCTCCGTATAGGTGCGGTCGGGTTCAAACTCTTCCACGATGCGCGCCAGAACGACCAGCCGCTTTTTGAGCTGCGCCGGAAATGCCGTCAGCCGACCGTGGCGAAAGAAGGTCCGTAGCACCTTGTCACGGTATGCATCCTCCTCCACCTGAGCCCGCAGGCCCTCCTGCGGCAATCTGACCAACTCATCGATGGGTTTGGTCAGGATATCTCCCACCAGGAAGTAAGTCTGGTAGTACTGATCCTTGCGCGAGCCCAGCAGTCCCACATCCGTCAGCTTCGACAGGTGGTGCGAGATCGTGGCTGCATTCAACCCCAGGATCATCGCCAGTTCCTCACCATGACGCGGCTTCACCCGGATAAGGTTCAGAATCAGCAGGCGTACCGGATGTCCTAGCGCCTTGAACAGCTCAGCACGCGCAGCCAGATTTTCCTCCGGTGTCACAGCGCGTTCCGTTGTCGTGTCTGCCATATCAGTCCTCCCACAAGCGCGTCCGACTGCCGGACGCGCGTATATAACAGTCCTGAAACACACCACGTGCCAGCTTGAGCGTGTTCATCTTGATGCTCTGCTTGACAGCGAGCTCCTCATCGCTCATCGCGCGCGCCAGCTCAACCTCGCGCTGTGCGAGCTCAATGATGCGGCGTGTCACCCAGTCGAACGACTGGATGAGCTTCTCCATCTCGGGCAGGTCCGACCTCGTTATGCGATCCAACCCCGCCTGTGTCTCCCGGTTGAATGCCTGCATCCTTACCTCCACTCGATTTCCCGAACGTCCATGTCCATTCTTATTTGATACTCATCTAATCATATTCTACACTATGATTAGATCATTGTCAAATAGAAACCAGACCTTACTTTGCCGGATGGGCCACTTGCCCTACACTGAAGGCAGGTCATAGCGCTATACAGGAGGACACGATGACCAACCCACAGCCCCTCCGATCGCTGAAGCTCTCCCCCAGCCGGGGCAACCCGCGCAACAGTGAGGGCGACTTTGTGCGGCTCGCCGGTGGGCGATGGCTATTCGTCTACACGCACTTCGACGGGGGCAGTGATGACCACGCGTCAGCACACCTGGCCGGGAGGGTCTCAGACGACGACGGCCTCACATGGTCTCAGCAGGACCGCGAGATACTGCCCAACGAGGCGGGTATGAACGTGATGTCGGTCTCCCTGGTGCGCCTGTTCGACGGTCGTATCGCCCTCTTCTACCTGCGCAAGGAGTCTGTGACCGACTGCCGCCCCTACGTTCGCTATTCGGACGACGAGGCCCGGACTTGGGGCGTGCCGGCCCAGATCGTCGCGGACCAAGACGCCGCCTACTATGTCGTCAACAACGACCGCGTGATCCAGCTTTCCAGCGGACGATTGGTAGTACCGGCAGCACGACACGCAGTTCGGCGCGATCCGCCGGCGTTCTCCTCCTACGGCGAAGCCTTGTGCTATGTCTCGGATGATGCAGGGGCCACGTGGCAGCGTGGGCATGGCGCCCCGGTCGGGCCGCGCGCGGACGGCGTTCCGGTGATGATTCAGGAGCCAGGTGTGGTTGAACTCAACGACGGTCGTCTCATGATGTACGCCCGCACGGATGCAGGGAGCCAGTACCTTGCTATGTCTTCGGACGGGGCTGGTTCCTGGTCGGAACTACGACCCTCAGAGATCGTCTCTCCGCTCTCACCCGCGTCGATCGAGCGCGTCCCGACCTCAGGCGATCTGATGCTCGTATGGAATAACCATGCCGGAATCGCCGAGGACTTGTCCGGCAAGCGCACTCCCCTTACCGTCGCGCTGTCGGACGATGAGGGCGACCACTGGGGCCGCGTCCGGAACCTCGAGGAGAACCCGCACGGATGGTACTGCTACACCGCAATGGCCTTCGCCGCGGATTACGCACTGCTCGCCTACTGCGCCGGCGACCGGAGGGAGGGCAATGGCCTGGCGACGCTCCAGATCACCCGCGTGCCGCTTACCTGGCTCTACGACGCCTCTTAGTGCCTACCCCGGTCGCGCGCTGCGCTGGCAGCCGTGCTGCGTTGCGCAGCCACGCTGCGTTGCGCAGCCACGATCCGATCCAGCAACCGGTTCCACTCTGCGTCCACGGTCTTTCGTGCAGGATCAGCATCGAACCAGTCCACCATCTCACGCGCGCCCTGTGAAAAAGGGATCGTCGCGACGTAGTCAGGCACGAGCCGCCTGATCTTGGTGTTGTCGAAGATGACGCTGTGCGCCTTGTCGCCCAGCAGGCTAGCCCCCCACTCGGCGTCATAGGCATTGATAACCTCCGAGGGCACGTGGACCAGCTTAGGGTCCGACACGCCGGCTGCCTTCGCGATGATTCGGTAGATCTGGTCCCAGGTAAGGACCTCATCCGACGTAATGTGATAGGCTTCGCCAATGGTTGTGGGATTGCCCAGAAGCCCCACGAAACCTTTTGCGAAGTCGCGGTGATGCGTCAGCACCCAGAGCGAGGTGCCATCACCGTGCACGACGACGGGGTCACCCCGCCGCATGCGGTCGACAACGGTGTAGCGCCCGCGAAAGGGCAGGAGCGTCCGGTCGTAGGTGTGCGACGGCCGCACGATCGTCACCGGGAAGCCCTCCTCACGATATGCCCGCACCAAGCGCTCCTCGCACGCGATCTTGTCACGCGAGTAGGCCCAATAGGGATTGTGCAGCGGCGTCGATTCGGTGATCGGCAGGCTCAGAACCGGACGGTGGTACGCCGACGCCGAGCTAATGAACACGTACTGCCCGGTGCGCCCACGGAACAGGGCGATGTCCGTTTCCACCTGGTCCGGCGTGTAGACAAGCCAGTCGACGACCACGTCAAAGGTCATCCCCGCGAGCACTTCGCGCACGGAGGCGGGCTGCCGAATGTCGCCGTTCAGCACCTTCGCGCCTTCGGGCATCGCGCGCTGCGCCGTCCGCCCTCGATTCAGCAGGATCAGCTCGATTCCCCGCGCGACCGCGAGCTCCGAGCACGCGGAGCTGATTACACCCGTTCCACCTATGAATAGGGCTTTCATAGTCGTGTTATATTGGCTCCGTTGTGAGATACGAGCTATACCGCTACCGGCACAGCTTCGTCACCGAGGTCGAATCTCCGCCAGGCCATGGCAAACGCCCCCATTGAGAAGAGCGCTGCGATGCCGCCATAGACCCAGAGGGGTTGACTGTCGAGCACAAAGCCGCCGATCAGAGGCCCCGTTATCTGAGCGAAGCTGTCCAGCGAGGCCGACAGCCCCATCGCGGCCCCTTGCTCGGAGCGCTTCACCGACCGGCTGAGGAAGCTGTTGAGGATGCCACGAGAGCACGCGGCGCCGAAACTCACCAGCGTGAGGATCAGCGCGAACTGGAGTTGGTTCGTCACCAGCCCCAGCAACAGGTATGTCGGCACAAACATCGCGAGCCCCAATTGCGATGTCCTCTGGTCGCCCAGTCTGCGCCGCAGGGGCACAAAGATGGCGAATCGGACAAAGACGCGCACGATGCCCGCCATCATCAGGAGGCGCCCCATCTCCCCGGCATTGAGGCCAAGTTTCAGGTTGCCAAACAAGGAGATGCTCGACATGAAGATCATGAACGACAGCGTGTGGAATCCCCACTGAACGAGCAGGAACCGCGCCAGTCCGTTCTGCCAGACGCCGCGGCGTCCATTCACCGACCGGGCAAAGGCTGCCCCCCCTCCGCCGGGTACCGCGGTGGGCACAACCCGGGAGCCGCCCCGGCTATGCGCCGAAGCCGGCGGGTTTGACTCCTCCAACCGGAAGATCGTCATCAGGATCGCGACGGTGACCATCGCCGCCGCCATCAACCCCGGCCCCACAATTCCCCAGCCGGAAAGCAGCCCTCCGAGCCCGGGCCCCAGCATCGAGGATAGCACGTGGGCCACGCCGATGTTGCTCATCTGTTCGCTGCGCTTGCTGGGCGGCACGACGTCAGCCACCACCGCCTTGGCAATCGGGTAGATGCCGCCAAAGATCCCGTCGATGATCCGGGACACGAACATCATCTCGAGGCTCGTCGAGAAGGCCATAACAAGGAAGCCCACCAGAGTGCCAAGCTGGGCCAGGAGCAGCATCCGCTTCCGGCCATACCGGTCGCTGAGCGACCCCCAGATCGGCCCCGAGAAGAAGCTGAAGAGCGCATTGGTCGACAGCAACAGGCCGATCTGCCACGCAGGCGCCCCGAACCGCTGGCCGAAGAACGGCAGAAATGGGATCAGGATCGAGAATCCCAGGATATCGACAAAGACCGCGATCCACAGCGGCATGAGTCGCGGGAAGTCGGTCTTGAATGGGTTAAGAGTGATCTTCATCGCGCGTCCTGTATCGGTCAGATCGGATCTCAGCTGCCACAATCATCCACGGATTTCCCAGCGCCCTGGTGAAGAAGACCGTGACGGGCCGTCCTCCCCGCACCAGCTTGAGGCGCCGCCGGAACGCATCCGGATCGATCGGCGATCCACGCTTCTTGATGACGACGTGCCCCACCCCAAGCGCCAGGAGCCATGAGTTGAGCACCTTGAGGTTGAAATGCCCGTGCCGCTCTACCTGCCATACCCGGGCCAACGGTGTAGATGCTAACCTGTCGGACGTCAGATAGGCGATCGTTGAGTCGACCTGCGCCGCTCCGATCTGTGCCGCCAGCGTGGTGACCAACGACGCGCGGATCACAGCGGGGTCCGGTTCATAGAGGTAGGCCAACGGCTCACTCACGGGCGCCTCCCCCACCGGCGTGTCGCTGCGCACCTGGTGAGGTCCAGGCAGCACCGTCGCCACCCGCGCCGCACCGCGGCACAGGGCGCCAAACCGCAGGAAGGCCTCCTTGAGGTACCCTCGCTCCGCGATGAACTCGATCTCGGCATCGCTGGGCACCTCGGCGTGGTCCACACCCGGCGCGACCTTCACCCCGAGGTTGGGTACGTCAGTCAGAAGCGCCCGGATGGCCGCAAGCGACGGGGACATCTCCGCGAGCCCGAAGACACGCCGCCCCTCCGACCGCCGAACCGGATCGACGAATGCGGCTTCGACACCAAGCGCCATCGTAGTCCAGTCGGCACAGACAACACGCACGCGCCCGGACAGCCCACTGGCGGCAATGTTGAGCTCTGCCAGCCGCGCGCGCACGGGATCGAGCTCAACCGCCAGCACCGACGGCACGACTTCGGCCAGCGCGAGCGTATCGGCGCCGATGCCACAGCCCAGATCGGCCACCCGGCCAAACGATCCGAAGGACCTGGCCCGATAGACCGCAACGGCCCGGCTCGTCGCCTGCTCAAGCGCCTCGTCGACGAAGTAGAGTCGGTCGGGTTGCTCGAACTTACCACAGGCTTTACGCCGCAGCAGGGCCTGATCGAGCAGCACAGCGGCCTGCGGCGGGTCAAAGC
Source organism: Anaerolineae bacterium (assembly GCA_025454475.1). Classification (GTDB taxonomy): domain Bacteria; phylum Chloroflexota; class Anaerolineae; order B4-G1; family SLSP01; genus PWVB01. Next base: position 4,006 of record JALOOJ010000096.1, on the reverse strand, counting down.
GCCTGCGCAGCTCGGCTACCCGCGCGAAAAGCGCCTCATCGCGTAGATCCGCCCCACGCAGATCGGCAAGTGCCACCTGAGCCTCCACGCTCAGGAGGAACTCGATCAGCTCAACCGAGAGCGGATACACGGCCCCTCGTCACGCGCGCCCGGTACCTTCCGATCACTCGCGCGCCCCAGCGCTTTGGGCGCTTCTCAGCGAGTCAACCCACATCGTCCCGCGTCCACGCGCCATCGATAAGGCGCCACATCCTCCCGGTTGGATTCCGGTCCTGAAGCTCCGGCGGAAGCCGGTGCGAGCGCACGCGATCATAGCTATGCAGCGCCCCAAAGCGCAGTATCGACGCAGGAATGCCTACCGCTGTGAAGCCGGGATGCCCGGTCGCCGGGAAAGGGCCGCCGTGGTTCATCGCCGGCGAGACCGCAACGCCGGTCGGCATGGCATCATTGAGCAGCCGTCCCACCTTCCCGCGCACGATTGGGGCGACGCCGTCGTAGATAGCATCATCGGTGCCATCGGTATGTGTGTAGAAACTGGCGGTCAGATTCCCCTCGAGCCGGCGCGCAATTGCCTGCATCTGCGGCACATCGTGCGCGAAGACCATCAGAGAGACTACGCCAAACGCCTCGGTCTGCAGCGCCTCCGGTTGGGCAAGGAACTGCTCGCCCGAGACGCTCAGAAGCGTATTGGCGTAGCGATAGCTTGGTCCATCGACTTCCGCACCACCGACGACCAGGTGTGCCCCGGCATCCCGCAGCTGGCGCACCGCATCGCCGATCGTCCACAGGCCAGTTGAGCCCAGGAGCACCCCCGGCGGCGCCTGAAATCGCGCCGCGATCGCCTCGAGGAACGCTTCGCTCCGCTCGGAGGCCAACACCACGGTCAGGCCGGGCTTGGTGCAGAATTGCCCGGTGCCCAGCGAACAGGAAGCAAAGAGCTCGTCCGCGATCGCCTCGAGCCGCTCCTCCAACGCGCCCGGCAGCACGAAAACCGGGTTAACGCTCGACATCTCGAGGTAGATGGGCTTCCCGACCCGGTCGGCGGCCTCCTTGAGCTGTAGGCCCGCCCCGCGGCTGCCTGTGAAGCCGGTCGCGCCCACCAAGGGATGCGACACCAGCCGCGCCCCCGCCTCATGGCTCGTCCGGTAGATCAGCTGTACCAGACCACTGGGCATACCCGTCGCCTGCATCGCCTCGAACGCCGCCTCGGTGAGCAGCTTCGTCGTGCCGGGATGGCCTGTGTTGGCCTTGGCAATGATCGGGTTCCCAGCGGCCAACGCCGCTGCAGCATCGCCGCCGGCGACGGAGTTGAAGGCCAGCGGAAAGTTGTTCGGTCCAAAGACGACCACCGGCCCACCCAAAGGCCCCAACATCGACCTCAACCCCCTCTTCGTGTCGATGGTCGCGTGACACCAGGAGCGCTCGCGCGCTGCAGCCGCGGCCTGGCGCAGTTGATCCGTCGTCCGGGGCAGCTCGGACGACCGCAACCGCGGCTCGATGGCCAATCCCGTCTCCACATGCGCCAACGCCGCAACAGTGTCAGCGTGCGCCTCGATTCCATCGGCGAACCGCTCCAGGAACCGCGCCAGATCGTCCCGCGGCACACCCCGCAGCGCCTCTGCGGCCTCTGCTCCCGCCGCCAGCGCCGCCTCCACTTCCTCCCAGGGCGAGACCGGATACGCCTCCGCCAGTGGCGTCTTCGTCGATGGGTCTACCGCTGCGAAGCTCTTCATCGAGCCTGCGGACTGACGCCACTGCCCACCAATGAGGATGGGTTCTGTTAGCATAGGTGTCTCTTTCATAGCTGTCAGCCCTAAGCCACTACGTTCTCTAGCGCCAGGCCCCCCACACCCACCCGCACTACATCGCCGACAGTGAGCGTGAAATCGTCGCCTGGCACAATGCCCGTGCCCGTCATCAGGAAGGCGCCCCTGGGAAATGAAAGCTCGCGGAACAGGGTGCTGACCAACCCCTCAAAGGCACGCTTCATCTGTGTGATCGCCGTCTCGCCATAGAAGATGCACACACCATCGCGCAGGATCTCGAGCGTGATCGGCAGGTCACGCATCGCGTCGGGCTCGGCCAGTCGAATGGCGGGCCCCAGGGCACAAGAACCGTCGTAGACTTTGGCCTGCGGCAGATACAGCGGGTTTTCGCCCTCGATACTGCGGGAGGATACGTCATTGCCCGCCACATAGCCCACAATCTCCTGATGGCGGTTGATCACCAGTGTGAGCTCGGGCTCGGGGACATCCCAGGTACTGTCGGGGCGCACGCGGATTTCGTCCTCGGGTCCCCTCACGCGCCAGCCCACCGCCTTCATAAAGAGCTCCGGTCGCTCGGCAAGGTATACGCGCGCGTAGATATCGCCGGTCTCGGACTCAGCCTGCCGGGCGTCCCTGCTGCGAAGATAGGTGACCCCGCTTGCCCAGACCTCCTGGCTGTCCTCTATGGGCGCCAGAAGCGGCCCCGTGGCAGCCTCTCCCGTCACCATCGCACCGAGCACCTCTGGATACGCCGTCCGCGGCAGCTCGAGCAACAGGTTCAGCGTAAACGACGGCGCCAGCAGCACACCATCCACGGCCCACCGCGGGCCGTCCTCCGTCCAATGTCGCGCTAAGTCCATTTCTGCCTCCACGATGCAGGGTGATGTGGTCAGGGGCTCATGAATCGTTCAGCCACCCAGTCTGATCGGTGACGCCTGATCCACCGATTCCTGATTCCTCATTCTCGATTCTTCATTCCTGATTCTGGATTCCGAATTCTCGCTCATTCGCTCATTCGCTTGAGTATCGCATCGACGTCATACACGCAACCTCCCCAGGTGCCGCCGCTAGCCTGCTGCAGTGCAGCCCAGAGCCGCGTGTCCTCGGGCAGGCCCGGATCGGGCGCAAGATCGGGGTGCAGTACGCGCCTCGCCAGTACATCTGCGCCTTCAGCAGGGGTACAGGGGATACCGTCGTGGCCGACGAGGTCCAGCGTCCCTTCAAGGGTCATACAGTCGATGATGACCCGGATCCGATCGCCGTCCCGCACGCGACCGACCGGCCCACCCGCAAGCGCCTCAGGACCCACGTGGCCGATGCACGCGCCGGTGCTGACGCCGCTAAAGCGGGCGTCGGTCACCAGCGCCACTTCCTTGCCCCAGGAGAGGTGTTTTAGCGCCGACGTGATCTGATAGGTCTCCTCCATCCCACATCCCAGGGGGCCGCGCCCAATCAGGACCATCACGTCGCCGGGGCGCACAGGGTCCGGGGTCTGCCCCTTGACCGCCGCAATGGCTGCGCGCTCACTTGTGAAGACGCGCGCCGGACCTTCCATCCGGAAGACACCCCGCGCATCCAACAGGTGTGGGTCGATGGCCGTGCTCTTGATCACGGCGCCCTGCGGCGCCAGGTTGCCCCGCGGGAACGTCAGCGTGCTGGTCAGCCCGCGCGCCCGCGCCGCCTCGGGGCTCATAATCACCGTGTCGGGATCGATACCGTCGGCGGCGAAAAGCCGCTCACGCAGCCGTTTCCGCCGCTCGCTGGTCACCCAGACGTCCAGCATTTCGCCAAGCGGTCTGCCTTGGACGGTCAGCACGTCCAGGTCGAGAAGTCCCAGCGAGCGGAGATGCAGCATCACCTCAGGCACCCCGCCCGCCAGAAAGACGCGGACCGTGGGATGCCCCACAGGACCGTTCGGCAGAACGTCCACCAACCGTGGGACAGCGCGATTGACCGCATCCCACTCCGCAACCGTCGGTCGCGGGAGTCCTGCAGCATGCGCGATCGCGGGCAGATGGAGCAGCAGATTGGTGCTCCCCCCGAACGCCGCGTAGGCGACCATCGCGTTACGGATAGCCGCCTCGGTCACAACGTCGGCCATCGTCAGACCAGCGGCCTCCAGTGTTACGAGCGCATCAGCCGAGCGCCGCGCCATATCGAGCCAGATCTCCTGGCCTGACGGGGCCAACGCCGCGTGCATCAACGTCATTCCCAGCGCCTCGCCTACCACCTGGCTAGTG
>JALOOJ010000369.1 GCA_025454475.1 Anaerolineae bacterium | reverse complement strand
TTGGACCCGACCGCCGCGCCGATGCCGCTCAACCAGCCTGGGATCGTGTCGATTCCGCTCAGCTTCCTGGTGCTGGTCGTCGTATCGCTGCTTACCTCGAAGAAGCACGAGGCGCCGCTGTAGGCGTAATGCCCATGATAGAGCTTGCTGCGCAGGACTTCGGCAGAATCCATCCACTCTGGGAAGCGGCGCAGGTGGGCCACGGCCTGATCGCGGCACTGCTGGAGGGTAACCACACCGGGCGCGTGTTTGTCAATGCGCAGACGCCGTCTGCGCCGGCGACCGCTCTCGTCGCCCTTACGTGCGAGTTCAACTACGTCCTGGGTCGCGCCGATGATGCCGAGTCAAACGGCGCCATTCGAGCGCTTCTCTGGGGCGGGCTTGACCCCCAAGCCGAGTATGTCGTCGCCTTCCCGACATCTGACGCGTGGAAGAGCGTCCTTGAGACGATCTTCGCGGATGCGCAGGAGCTGCACCACGGCGCACGGGATGAGTACGACTTCGACCTGGCCCGTTTCGTGGCCGCCCATCGCGGATGGCGCTCGCGCATCCCTGCGGGCTACGAGGTGCTGCCCTACAATGCCGCGCTAGCCGAGGGCCAGGGGTTCGAGGACTTCTGGGGCAGCATCGAGGCCTTCCTGGCGTGGGGCGTCGGCGTCGCCGTTGTGAAGGATGACGAGCCGGTGAGCCGCTGTCACACCGTTATGGTCGGCGCCGGCGAGGCCGAGATCAGCATCGAGACCGCCGAGCTCTACCGGCGCCAGGGGCTCGCGACACTCGCAGCCTGCGCCTTTATCGAGCGCTGTCTTGAGGTTGGACTACGTCCTGCCTGGTCAAACTGGGACTACAACAAGGCATCGCGCAAGCTTGCTGAACACCTGGGCTTCGTCCACCGGGGCGTCACGCCTGCGCTCATCGCGAAGGTGCGGTAACGATCGTGATCTACGATTCGGCCGTCACTGACCGGGACCACGACTTCCGGCGGAGCGGATCTGGGATCTGCTGACCGACACGCACAGATCGGCCGGAGATGGGCTGCCGCCGCGCGTGAACGCCTGGTCCTTCTGCCGTTTCGAGAGCTGGATGGTGTTCAGCGCTCCCCAGGCCCCAGAAGCGCTCGATGCCAAGCTCCACCTGTGGAAGGTTGACCGCGGAGATCTCGTGGGCCTGGCGATCGTTGAGGGCCTGGGACGCGACTACCACGTCATCTCACACCCGGACTTCCGCGACATTGAGCCTGAGATGATCGCCTGGGTCGAGAACCATTGGCATGCCGAGGGCGATGGCTGGACCACCTACTCCGACGCGGATGACCCATACCGCGCAGCTATCCTCTCCGGGCTCGGGTACCGCGCTGAGGGGTCCTCGGAGCTCATGCACACCTACGATCTCCAGGCGCTTGCTCTGACCCCCGAGTTGCCGCCAGGCTATCGCTTCAGTGCCGCGTCCGAGGACCGCGATCTGCTCGGCCGATCACGCCTGGTATCCCTGGTTTTCCACCCGGAGCGCGACCCAGGTGACACGCCACCACCCATGGCACAGGAGAAGCGCAGCTACGATGCGACACTCGACCTCGTGGTTCGCGCGCATGGTGGCCCGATGGTCGCCTTCGCTGCCGGGTTCATCAACGCCTCGAATGGCATTGCCGAAGTAGAGCCTGTGGGCACCCACCCCGCCTACCGCCAGCGGGGCCTCGCCCGGGCTGTGGTCACCGAGGTCTTCCGCCGCCTTGGTGAGCGCGGTGTCCGGTGGGTCCACATCGCCTCCGCGCCCGAACCCGTCGTCTCAAACCGGCTCTATCAGGCGCTCGGACCTGTCGGGCAACAACGCTTCGTGCGCTGGCTGCGCGAGCCAGGGGCGAGCGACGGGTGACTGGGAGTTGGGCTCCGGAGTGCGGACCAGTCCCCAGTCCCCTGAACAAGGAGAGACACGCCGATGCGAAAACGGCAGACCAGCATCAGCGCACTCGGAATCGCCACCGTCCGGGCGTTGGAGTCGGAGCGACCCGAGGGTGACCGACTGTACGTCGACCCCTACGCGCGGCAGTTCATCCCAGGTTGGCTCTACACGCTCATCAAGGTCTTCGACCGGATGGGCTACGCTGCGGAGGGCCTCGACCAGGTCGTGATCCTGGGTGCCGGGCTCGATGCGCGCGCGCTGCGTATCGACGCACTCAAGGCGCTGCGCGTGTTCGAGGTGGACCATCCGGCAAGCCAGGCCTCGAAGCTCAGGAAACTGCGGAAGATCCTGATTGCGCTGCCTGATCACGTCACATACGTCGGCGTCGACCTAAACACGCAGTCGCTCGAGACGCGACTGCTGGGGAGTGGATACAACCCCGCCGCCAGGACGGGCTTCGTCTGGCAGGGCGTCACACAGTACCTGACGCCCGATGCCGTCGACGCCACCCTTGCTTTCATCACCAATCGCTCCGGCCCTGGTAGCGCCGTCGTCTTCGACTACATCGAGCCCTTCGTGCTCACCGATGCTGGCTCCCATGGAGAGGTAAGACGGATGCGGCGCTTCCGGTGGCTGAGCGGCGAGACGCTCACCTTCGGCATCCCAATCACGAAGATCGAGGCGTTCCTGACGCTGCGCGGGTTTGTCAACGTGGTCAACGTCGACGGGCCGTGGCTACAGGCACACTACTTAGCCGATCGGCGGCAGCCGGTCGCAAACAACTACGGCATCGTGTGGGCGCGGGTACCCAGCACCTCCCGCCCCACCGCCCGCGCCTAGGCCCCAAAAGCACGCGGGAAGCCCTTTGGCGCGATCACATCCGCTGTCCGGTCACAAGCCCTGCCCTGAACGAACGTCCGGTCCCAGTCGTACTCCGCCCGGAAGCCCACGTCCGGCAGCAGCGCCACCGTTCGCATCGACC
>JALOOJ010000258.1 GCA_025454475.1 Anaerolineae bacterium | reverse complement strand
ATCCCGACGAGCAGTCAGGACAGGCGGCGGGGACCGAGTTGCAGACCGTGCTCCTGCGGGTGCTCAGTGCCGCGAAGGCGGCAACGATCTCAGCCGACGTGGCAGCGGACCCGGCACTCGATGGCCCTGCGCGGTTGGCATATGCCCAGCGTGCGGTTCTGACCGCTCTTGACGCGTGGAAGTCGCCGCCTGTCACGATGGCTGTAGAGAAGGGGGGCCTGCGCCCGGAGGAGGCCGGTCTGGACAACTCCTACGCGCAGTCATCACCCGGCATGCTGGTACAGTTTGGGATCGCCGGGGTGATGGGCTCAGCCACCCTGCTCGTTGGCGAGCGCAAGAAGCGCACCCTGGAGCGTCTCCTTACGACGGCAACCCATCGGAGTGAGATCATCGCGGGCAAGCTGCTCGCAGCCTTCACTCTTACCTTCGGTCAGATGATGCTTCTGACCGGCTTCGGGCAGCTCGTATATGGCCTCCCTTACTACGACCATCCGATGGCACTGCTTCTGCTTAGTGCCGTCTTTGCTGCGACTATCGCCTGCATGGGCCTCCTGGTGGGCGCAATCGCGAAGACCGACGAGGCGGTTGTGATTCTCACGCTGATTCCCGTGTTCGTACTGTCGGCTCTGGGAGGAGCGTGGCTTCCGCTGGAGGTCATGCCGGAGGGGATGCGCACTCTCGGGCGGATCATCACACCCACGGCGTGGACGATGGAGGCCTACCAGGATCTGATTGTGCGCGGGCAGGGCCTGCAGGCGGTCCTGTTGCCGGTCGGCGTCATTGCCGCCTGGGGCGTAGGCTTCTTCCTGCTGGCGATCTGGCGGTTGAGGTTCGTGGAGGGGTAGGGCGAAAGGCAGCTCAGGCAAGCCGGCTTACGTGATCCGGCGATGTGACCATCGTGGACAGCCTGGCGGCCGTTGCCTCCGGCGTCTCGCCAGTGTTGTCGTAGAAGAGGGCTCTGATCTCGTCAGGTGCGGTGAGGTAGTCGTCGTAGAACTTGCGTACCCATAGCTCGGGCGTGGTCTTGGGCCAGCAGACCCTGACGGCATTGCGCTCCAGGAGCGTGGGCAGCGCCGGCATCAGGATCACGATCCGGTGGGGGATGTGCCGGTCGTGGAGAAAGGCCTTGTAGGGGGGCACGACGTCGGGGGCGACAACGTGCGCCAGCGCGACCGGTTTGCCAAGCGTGGCGACGCCCAGGGCCATCGTGAGCAGGGCCGTGTGGATCTCGTTGAAGTCGATGTGCCTCTGTTCCTCTGCCTTGCGGCTTTCCAGCACCCAATCCCCATCGATCTGGACGAAGCCGTAGTGCTCAGAGAGCAGATAGGAGATCGTGGTCTTGCCGCTCGCGCACGAACCGCTGACCACGAGGACCGGTGCGCTTGGCGTCGCGGTGCTGCGACACGGGTCGAACGTGAGCCGGCTGCCGCACAGCGTGCACGACGGGTCAAAGCGGCGCGAGGCGGCGTTGAACAGCCCCTCGCGGTAGAGCGTGATCTGGCGTGCGTCGCGCTTCCCGCACTGAGGACAGATCCATCCGGTCGTCATCGTGCTGCACAGTATAGTGCACAAGCCACGGGTGCGACAGTGAGTCACCATTCGCCGGGCTCCGCGCAACGGAGGTCTGGGGTGGGCGGGCACCAGGTGCCAGGCCCTTGGGAAGCTCCCCGGCACCTCGGGGACTGGTCCGGAGCGACCAGTCCCCGATCCCTGCGCGCTGATGTTGCTGGTGCCACCACGGTGCCGGGGCTAGTCGGTGGTATCCCAGTAGTAGAAGCAGACCCAGTAGGTCCGATCACCATCCAGCCCGAAATACTCGCGCAGGTTCGCGTCGTCGTCCGGGAGGTCGACGTATGCCGAGCTGAGTGTCCACGGCACCGGGACCTGGAACAGAAACCCGTCATCGTCGCAGTCCGCCTCAGCGAACTTGGCGGTTGGCATGAAGACGATGTGGACCGATGTCTCTGTAGTCAACGGGACGTAGCCACACTCCTCGTTGTTGCGCCACTCGTGCACGATGCCGTTCTTTGTCTCCAGGAAGTAACCTTCGCAATAGTAGGGACCCTGATTGAAGCGGACGAAGGTCCCGTTCGTGGCGCCTCCAGCCAGAACGGTGCCAGTCGCTACGGCCAGAAGTGCCAATATGCCAGCCAATACCAGCAGTCGCTTCTTCATCTCACATCTCCTCTGTCTATCTCGTAAGGAATAGGTTTGAATCACCCCTATCTGCGAGTGGGATGTCCGGTCCCTGGTGATCGATTCACATTGGTTGACTCTCGGCATCACCTCCTTGCTGTTCCGGCCTCTCTCCACCCAAGCCCATCCGCTCGCGCAGGAACGTGAACAGGGCGTCCGGATCGGCGAAGCCCTTGCGCACGCCGGTCAGGGGATCCTCGAGGGATGCCCGCCAGGTGGGGCGCTCGTCACCGCCGCTGGTCCACAGGCGCAGCAGGTAGGACAGATAGGCCTCCGGTCGATCGTTTGCCATCGCCGCCTCCTGCTCCAATCAGGGACACCCCCATCCTAGCAGGCCAGTATCAAAGAACTGTCAAAACATCATCAAAACAGGTGTTGCGAGGTGCCACGCTATGGCACCTTCTTGCGCGCTGTGGATGTGGCGCGTATAGTGACGCCCAGACGGGTCCACCGGTTCAGAAGGAGAGAGGATGTCCGAAGTTCTCGAGACCGAGCGGCTGATTGTCCGTGCGTTTCAGCCGGACGACTGGCGCGATCTGCGCGAGTATGCCACCTTGCCCGAGGTGACCCAATACGACTACGACTATCCCAGCGCCGATGAGGACCTGCAGGGCGTGGTCACGTACTTCATCGAGAACCCGGGCCATTGGGCGGTGTGCCTCAGATCGTCAGGCAAGCTGATCGGACACGTGACATGCACCCGAAAGGATCCCGAGGAGCTGCGCACCTGGGAGCTAGGCTATATTTTCAACCCGGTCTATTACGGCAAAGGGTACGCCACCGAGGCGTGCAGACGAGTGATGCAGCACGCTTTCGAGGATCTCGGAGCGCATCGGGTCGAGGCGGGCTGCGATCCGAGGAACGCTCCATCTTGGCGGCTGCTTGAGCGGCTTGGGATGCGGCGCGAGGCGCACCGGCTCAAGGCGATGTTCCTCCGCCGCACGCCGGAAGGGGACCCCATCTGGAACGACAGCTATGAGTATGCGATCCTGGAGGAGGAGTGGGCAGCGCGGCGGCTCAGCGACGCGGCGGCTTAGCGGCATAGTGGAAAGCGGAGTCGGCTGGAGTCCACGACCTCTCAGGCTTGCGCCTCGACCGGGCGCCTGCTTGAGATGGCTAGCTGAACGGTCTTCCCGGGGGGTGCATGAGTTCAACGTTTGAACCTATCGTCGTGGATTACGATCCAGCCTGGCCCACCGAGGCCGCGGCGCTGATCGCGGTGTTGGCGCCCGCAGTAGGCACTCTCGCGATCGCGATTCACCACGTGGGGAGCACGGCGATACCGGGGATGATCGCCAAGCCGGTGCTCGATATCGACATCGAGCTGGCGCCCGGGGCCACGGTCGAGGCGGCATCGGCTGCGCTCGCGACACTCGGGTATGCCTTCGAGGGCGACAAGGGCATCCCTGACCGCTACGCCTACGGACGGCCCTCGCCGGGCGTGCCTTTCTCAGCGGAGCAGACTGCATGGCCCGCGCATCACCTCTACGTGTGTCCCCACGGCTCTGCTGAGCTGGCGCGGCACCTCGTGTTCCGCGACCGGTTGCGCGCCAGCGTGGCGCTGCGGGAAGAGTACACCGCCATCAAGCGTGAGGCGCTGCGCCGTGCGCAGGGCGTGCGCCAGGCCTACGTGGATGAGAAGGAGCGACTGACCGACGGGTTCATCTGGAAGGTTCTTGGGGGCATACCGACCCTTGACGCACACGCCCATCTGAGGGCGAATCTGGCCCGTGACGAGGTGCGCAGGTCCGGTGCAGTGCTCGCCCTCACACTGTCGCTCGATGAAGCTGAGCGTGCCTTGGCCCGAGATGATAGCCTCATCGTCTGGGGTGTTGGGTGCTATCCAGGCGATCTCCCTGCCCTGATGGCCTTCGACAAGGGACGGTTCCGTGAGATGGCCGGCCGGGCCGCCGTGATCGGCGAGGTCGGGCTCGATGCTGGAAGGCGTCCGCCACTGGACCTTCAGCTCCAGGTCTTCCGCGCCATTCTCGAAGTCGCCGCGGAGCTGAGCAGGCCTCTCAGCATCCACAGTGCCGACCTCCGCCTGCCGGGCAGGACATCTCCCATCAGCACGGCGAGCATGGTTCTAGACGAGCTGGAGCGCACACCGTTGGTCGCTCCGATCCTCCACTGGTGGACCGGCTCGGCGGATGAGACGTCGCGAGCGGTCGCGTTGGGCTGCTACTTCTCGGTCCACTCACAGGTCGCTCGGCGCTCGCAGTTTCGCACGCGCGTCCCACCCGAGCGGATCCTTGTC
>JALOOJ010000008.1 GCA_025454475.1 Anaerolineae bacterium | reverse complement strand
GCTGAATCCCGCCACAGACGCGATCTTCAGGCTGCCGATGTCCGACATCATCTGCGCGCCAATGTACGCGGAGACCGCCAGGATGCCGGCCCGCGTCAATGGCACGGATGCGATCCCCGACTGCTCTGCGTCAGTCACCGTGATCCTTCAGCTCCGGAAGGAGTATACCATACCGCGTCGACCCGAAACGTCCCCGGAAGGTAGGGAGTCACTTCCCAACCCTGCCCGTGATCTCCTCGATCACAACCCTGAAGACAGCGACATTCTCAAGGCGACCAGGATCGGATAGCAGCCGCTTGCGTGTAGCTGCAGGGTCAGGCTCCAGGCAGTCGATCATGACGCCCAAGCCCTCGGCCTTGTCTTCCACAGTCTCGAGAAACTGGACCCGACCCCAGAAAACGACCGACCGGTAGGCATGCGAGCATCGTTTCGGGAGATATCCTTCATCCACGATCACCGTCCCGCACACCTGGGGGTTGGCGCGGGCAAAGTCGAGCTTGAGCCCGTCCGGGGCGGAGTGAAAGTACAGTACCCGCTGTTCAGGCTCATACCCGTAGTTCATCGTGACCAGATATGGCTCGCCCCCCCGGGCAAAGGCCAAAGTGGCGAACTTCCCACCTTCGAGGATGGCCTGAATCGCGGCCTCGTCGGTGATAGCAGCCTCGGTCTTGTGCATATGATACGAAGGCATAGGATCACTCCTGCTATGATGATCTCGTTCCAAAGAGACCTTTGAGCTCTTCGGGGAGCTCAAAGGTCTTCTGAAAGAGTATACGAGCCCCCATACCGCCGTCAATAGCGAGAAGTGCCAGACGCTTGCCAACGCCTTCTGAGGCGCGTTTCCGGTACTCGGATCGTGTTTGACGCCTGGCCCGATCTGCCCTACCATTGGCGCAAGTTGCGCCAAGGAGAAGTTCGTGGAAACCGTTGAGATCAAGACGACACCACCAAGGATCGAGCGCCTGCGCGACGACGTGATGGCGCGCGGAGGCTCTCACATCGCCCACAACCCCTTCCTTTCGACGGTCGCCTTCTGGCGGGCGAATACCCCAACAGAATCTCCGGCGCCGGTGCTGGCCAACAAGAGCGGTTGGTCACGGGTTCAGATCAGGGCAAATTACCTGGTTGAGCTGATCAGGCTCGCACCTGTCGAGATCGAACCCGAATGGCAGATCGCGGGCAACCACCTTCCGCAGGATTACCCGCGCCTGCCGCTGCCCGATCCGGACGATCCCAACCACACAGCGCACATGGCGGCCCTGGGCATCACGCCCGCTGAACTCCCGTCTATCTGCGAGGTCGTGGCACGTTGGCGCAGCCCCCTGTGGCAGGCCATCGGGAGCTTTCCGGAGGCCTACCAAGCAGGTGTTATGGGCACGGGCGACACGAGCGGGGTCTACTGGGCGCATGGCTGGATGGAGAACCACTCCATCCGCGACTATGCCAAGGTCCTGGCGGTCGGATTTGCGGGGATTCGGACGGAGATCGAGACGTGCCTGAGTACAGCGGATATCGCCGACCCTGAGTACCCGCAGAAGGAGAACTTCTGGCGCGCCGCCCTCGCCGTTTGCGAGGCGGGAATCCTCCTGGGCCACCGCTACGCCGAGACGGCGCGCGAGCTCGCTCGCACGGCCAACTCATCACAGGAGGTCCATCGCCTCCTGGACATCGCCGAGCGCTGCGACCGGGTGCCTGCGCATAGCGCACGGACCTTCGCTGAGGCCGTCCAGGCGCTCTGGCTGGCCCATATCCTGACGTGCGGCGAGGACGGCGTCAATGCCAACTCGATCGGACGGTTGGACCAAATCCTCTACCCGTACTACGAGGCCGATCGCGATGCCGGGCGCCTATCCGCCAACGACGCGCGGCATCTCATGGAAGAGCTCGCCTGCCGCCTCTACCGCGACTACGACGTCCAGGCGATCACGCTGGGCGGCGTCGACCGATGGGGTCGCGACGCCGTGAACGAGCTAAGCGGCATCATCCTGGAGGCGACCCGCAGCGTCGGCTTTGTGCGCGATGTCTCCATCCGCGTCGGTCCCGATACGCCATCCGAGTTCATCGGTCTCGCGAGCGATCTGATCGCCCGCGGCGGCGGCATCCCCTTCATCTTTAACGATGACGTCTTCATCCCGGCCCTCACCGATCGGGGCATCGCGCTTGAGGATGCGCGCGATTATGCGCCGATCGGGTGCGTGGAGCTGACGATTCCGGGACGGGCGAACCCGCATGCGGTGTCTGGGATCCTTTGCTCGACCAAGTGCCTGGAGTACGCGCTGTTCGACGGCAGGGATCCGCGCACCGGAGAACAGGTGGGCCCGCAGACCGGCGCGCTGGCCTCGTTCGCCACTTTCGATGCGCTGTACGACGCCTACTGCAGACAGGTGGACTTCTTCGCGCGCCGTATGGTCTATCACGTGAACCGCGGCGAGCTGGCGCAGCGGGAGGCGGGGCCGCAGCCGTGCTGGTCGACGCTGACCGATGACTGCATAGCGCGCGGGCGCGATATCACCGATGGCGGCGCCATCTACGACTACCACTCCGTCTGCTTCATCGGCACTGCGACCACCGCGGACTCGCTGATGACCCTCAAGCGCCTGCTCTTTGAGCAGAAGGCCATCGACGCCGGTGAGCTCCTGGCGGCCATAGCGGCTGACTACGAGGGCTTCGAGCCTCTCCGACGACGGCTCCTGAGTGTCTCGAAGTACGGAAATGACGATCCGGAGGTCGACGCCCTGGCGGCAAGAGTCGACGATGACTTCATCGCGCTGATGGACGGGATGCGCAGCCCACTCGGCGGGCGATACTTCGTGCATCTCTTCTCCTTCGTATGGCACCTCGACTTCGGGCACAACGTGGGCGCGACGCCCGACGGCCGGCGAGCCGGTGAACCTCTGGCCTACTCGCTCTCGGCCCAACAGGGACGGGATGTCAAAGGTATCACCGCACTACTCAGCTCGCTAGCTCGGCTGCCCCATACCAAAGCCGCCGGTGGATCAGCCGCGATCGTGGAGATTGACCCCGTGCTCGTCGAGGGACCCGCGGGGCCGAACCTGGTCGCTCAGCTCATCACGACAGCTATGGGGATGGGCGTGGGCCAACTGCAGTGGAACGTTGTCACGGCGGAACGCCTCAGGCAGGCACAGGCCGATCCCGAGCACTATGGCAATATCGCCGTTCGCGTCGCCGGGTATTCGCAGATGTTCCGGCTCATCCCCAAGGATCTGCAAGACCACATCATCGGCCGGACAAAGCACCGCCAGTGAACACGAAAGAACACCTCCGTCGGGACTTCCCCATCCTGGAGTTTGACACGACCCGCAAGGCGCTGATTGAGCCCGGCGAGCTCATCAAGCCCGAGGACATCGCGCCAGACTGCGTTATCTGCTTCTTCCAGGAAGTGCTCACTCAGCTCGTCGAGAGAGGACGTCTCAGGAAAGTCAGCAGCTCCAAGTCCGAGATGGGCGAGCACCCGTTCTATGAGCTCGAGGTGGATGGACAACGGCTTACGGTCTTCCACCCAGGCGTCGGCGCGCCACTGGCTGCGGGGCTGCTGGAGGAGGCGATCGCCAAGGGCGTGCGGACGGCCATCGCATGTGGCGGCGCAGGCGTGCTCAATCGTGACCTGACAGTAGGGCACCTCGTCGTGCCCACGGCGGCAATCCGCGATGAGGGGACCTCCTACCACTACGCCGCCCCCGCCCGCGAGGCCTATGCCTCCGAGTGCGCAGTCCAGGCCGTCGAGCGCGTTCTGACGCATCACGAGGTCCCCTACGTGCTGGGGAAGACCTGGACTACCGATGCGTTCTATCGCGAGACACCGGCGAAGATCGCCCTACGCAAAGAAGAAGGGGCTCTGACCGTCGAGATGGAAGCCGCCGCGTTCTTCGCGGTGGCTGCCTTCCGCGGCGTGACCTTCGGTCAGATCCTATACGGCGGGGACGACGTCAGCGGCGATACATGGGACTCGCGCCGCTGGAACGAGCGTACCTCCGTCCGCGAGAAGCTGTTCTGGTTGGCAGCCGAAGCCTGTCTGGAGCTCTAGCACGGAGCCACGATGAACATCTGCGTATACTGCTCATCCAGCGACGGCGTCGCCCCTGTCTTCTTCACGGCGGCGGACACCTTGGGGCGGCTGATCGCCCAGCGCGGCGATACACTCATCTACGGAGGCGCCGGCATCGGCCTGATGGGAGCGTTGGCCCGTGCGGTCAAGTCCGGTGGTGGGCGCGTGATCGGTGTCATGCCCCAACGACTGGCGGCCGAGCCCATCACCTTCGCAGAAGCCGATGAGTTCGTGGTCACACGCGACATGCGCGAGCGCAAGGCCCGCATGGAGGAGCTGGCGGACGCGTTTCTCGTCCTCCCGGGGGGCTTCGGTACGCTGGAGGAACTGACCGAAATCCTGACCCTCCGCCAGCTCCGGGAGCACACCAAACCGGTCGTGTTGCTTAACATCCAGGGGTTCTACGAGCCGCTGATCGCGCTGTTCGAACACTACTACCGCGGGGGGTTTGCCAAACCGTGGCGCGATCTATACGCCGTCAGCGAGGACGTGGAGAGTGCGCTCACCTACCTCGACGCCTACGAACCCGTCTTGCCGCCACGCAAATGGATCGGACTGGAGGAAGTGCTTGGGTGACTTACGAGAGCAGTACAAGGACGACCAGAATCTGAACGCCCGCATCGCGCTCCACGCGCGCTTCAGTACCAACACCTACGGGTGGCAACGCTGGGTCTTTGACACGATGATGCGCCTTCCGGAGCACGCCCGTATCCTCGAGCTCGGCTGCGGGCCCGGCGACCTCTGGGCCATCAACCGCCCACGAATCCCCGCAGGATGGGAGCTTACGCTCACTGATGCGTCACCGGGGATGGTGGAAGCGGCGCAGCGGAAGCTGGTGGACCTCAAGCCCGCGCCCACGCTTAAGGTTGTCGACGCCCAGTCGCTCCCCTTCGATGGCGCGGCAGCGGGAGTCGATGCCGTTGGCTCCGACCGCGTTGGCTTCGACGCCGTGGTCGCCAACCACATGCTCTACCATGTACCCGACCGCCGGCGGGCGCTCGCCGAAATCCGCCGCGTGCTGCTGCCCGGCGGCAAGCTCTTTGCGACGACCGTGGGCGGCGGGGCTATGACGGAGCTGTGGGCGTTGGTCGAAGCCTTCATCCCCGATATCCACGCGCGCACCCAGGCCGTCGCGAGCGGCTTCACGCTGGAGAATGGCGGGGACCAGCTTGCGGAGGTCTTCCCGAGCGTGGCGCGCTACGATTACGAGGACGCGCTTGAGGTGACAGAGGTGCAGCCTATCGTCGCCTACCTGCGCTCCTCGTCAACGCTGATGCACGTCACGCTGGAGCCCTCTCAATGGGCGACGATCCGTCGCACCATCTCAGCGACCATCGAGACCAAGGGCGCCTTCCACATCACGAAGACCTCCGGCCTTTTCATCGCGTCGTAGGGCGAAGTTGCACTTCGCCTGTCCGGCAAGGCTGCGCGATGAGCCCTGGGCGAACGCCCGCGTCTACGCGGGACGACAGTTCGCCCCACATCCAGAGAGCGAGCTTAAGCATCACCCGCCGACCAAGGTGCGACGAGCGACGCCTGCATCCCGAACAGCGATGGTCGCGCCAAAGTAGCTGTAGAACTCGAACCGTATGGGCGGTCGGGTGCATGCAGTGTTGAGCGCAGTTATCGATTAGTCGACACTGTCTATGACGGCCTTAACCTGTTCAAGTATGACTTCATAGCGAAGCGCCGCCAAGTCGGTTGTGTCTACATGCAGTACAGGGCCGCCAATATCCAGTCGCAGTGAACACTCTTGTCTCAAATTCGCCTTGAGTTCATCCAAAGATTGCATATCCACGTGGCCGTCATGACGCATTCCCGACTCAGCCCGTTGTCTGAAACGCTCAAACAGGATATCGCTGCTGGTATCACAAATAACCTGGAGCACGTTGGCTTTGTACTGTTTCTCAAGTGCCTGCAGCTTTGGCGACGCCAAATCGGGATGAAATGCGTTGTCCAAAATCACAGAATTTCCAAGTTCGAGCTGAACCTGAGCAAAGTAATACATCAACTCCACACTTGCTCGTCCGAGCATTTTAGACCATTCGCGATCCTGCCAGCCAAGTTGGTCGAATAGAACCTCTTTGATACTGTCCTTGCTGATAACGGGAAAAGCCAATCGCTTTCCTAGCCAAGCTGCCAATGTTGACTTCCCTGCGGCCGGTCGTCCTGTTACTGTTATTAGCCAAGACATTGAAATAGACATGCCTCGTATGCAGTGCACCCAACGTCGCGTCTGACCCGTCGCCGGGCCAGCAAGACTCACTCCATCATACAATTCCTTCGCTGGCGTACCAACTTTGAAAAACCGGGCGGTAGGCGGTCGGGTGAAAACGCTTGTTGGGCGACTGCTGTAGGAGGAAGCCTGTCCCAGTTTCCCACTAGCTTGCTTCAAGGTAGGATTCCGCCGAGGAATGCAAGCACTGCAATGTTGAATTGCTCAGGCCTCTGTAGCGGTGCGAAATGGCTGACACCGTGTAGATTGACCGATTTCGCATTTGGAATACTCCGAGCGAGATATTCGGCGTGTTCACGCATGATGAATTCATCATGCTCACTATGTACAATCACAACTGGTACGCTGATCTGAGCCAAATCATCCGCCGGATAATCGGGTTGCGTTCTCTGCATCAGGCCAACTGCCTCGATAAACTCATCGAATTGGCTCGGCGTGGCCGATAGCCGCTGGTAGTCTTGCTTATGCCGGTTGAGGCATCGCCCAATAATCGGTGTGAAAACAAACTCCTTGGTACCGCTCGGGTCCATATTGCACCCAAAGAAAAACACGCCCGCAACTTGGGCTGGGGCTTTCAAAGCAAGAACCAATGCTGTGCATGCGCCATCGCTCCAGCCAACCAGACTCGCCTTCGCAAGATGCAGTACATTCATTACCTTCGAAACATCGGATGCCATCAGCTCATAGCTATACAGTCGCGCATCGCGCGTGCTACGGCCGTGACCTCGGCTGTCAATCAATATGACCCGATAGCCAGCTCTGACCAGCGCAGGAACTTGGTACCCCCAATTGCCACTATTACCGAGGCCACCGTGCAAGAGAATCACTGGCGCGCCGGAGCCGTAACTTGCATACCAGATCCGAGCACCTTCATTTTCGACGTAACCTTGATCATTTGTGACCGGCAAAGGCGCGGCACCCTCCGCTTCAAACCTACTGAGGTCGTCGTCGGTAATGTCCATTCGATCTCCATATACAGCTTAGCCGCCCAACTACAGGTTCGCCGCAAGAAGCCTAACCCGCCGCCGCACGTCCCAAGCGGAAGGCCTCCCTATTCACGTCAGCGTACCTCTGCGGCACGCGGCGCAGGATCGCCGTTTCCCAGACCTCCGCGTCCGTCTCCAGCAACGTGGACAGCGCTGCAAGCATGATCGTGTTCACGGTGCGCGTGTTGCCCGCTTCCTCAGCCAGCGGCAGCGCATCGACCACTACGACCTTGCTCGCTCTGCCGCGCAGCGCCGCCAGGAGCGCCGCCTCATCCGGGTAGACTGCGTTCGCGATGCTGACCGACATCGGCGTGATCTGCTGGCGGTTGACGACGATCATCCCGCCGGGCCTGAGCCAGTCGACCCAGCGCCCAGCCTCCAGTAGCTCGAAGGCCATCAGCACGTCGACCGTGCCCTTCTCACACGTCGGAGAGCCCACGGCGGGCGCCCAGCGCACGTGGCTATCCACCACGCCCCCGCGCTGCGCGAACCCGTGCACCTCCGACTTTTTCGCATCCAGCCCCAAATCCAGCCCTACCTGCGCCGCAATATCCGACGCCGTCAGGACCCCCTGCCCACCGACGCCGACGAAGAGCATGTCCAAGTTGGTAATCATAGCGCCTCCTGTAGACTGCCTTCTCGCTCCGCTGGACCAATCGCCTGCACCGGACACACCTGCATGCACACGGTGCAACCCGTGCAGAGGAGCGGGTCGACGGCTGCTTTCTGCTTGCCGCTGGTCGGGTAGATCTCGTCGCTCTTGATGATGGCAGGACAGCCGACACGGAAGCAGGAACCGCAGGTGACGCACTTCGCCAGGTCGACGTGCATCTTGGGTTGTAGGTGGAAGTGCGGCGTGAAGACGCAGGCACCCCGCACGACGACAACCGCCGGGCCGTCCTCATGGGCGAGAGCATCGCGCAGCACCTTGTTGACCGCGTTGACATCCCAGGCATTGACCTCCTCGACGAAGGTGACGCCCATAGCGCGGCACACCATCGCGATGTCGATCTCGTGGCCCTGCTCGCCCTGGAGCGTGATGCCCGTTCCAGGATTTTGCTGTTGGCCCGTCATTGCCGTAATGCGGTTATCGAGAATGGCAACGGCGATATTCGACCGGTTGTAGACCGCCGAGGCCAGCGGCGCCATGCCCGAGTGAAAGAACGTGCTGTCGCCGATGGTGGCGATCGCGGACTCCTGCCCACCCGCGCGCGCAAACCCATGCGCCATACCGATGCTCGCGCCCATCGAGATCACCATGTCCATGGCCTCATAAGGCGGCATCGCCCCCATCGAGTAGCAACCGATGTCGCCCGCGAGCACCGCCTTGCGTTTGTGGCGTCTCAGGTTGTAGAAGAAAGCGCGGTGCGGGCAACCGGGGCAGAGCGCGGGCGGGCGCCGGGGCACTGTCACGTCCTCAAAAGGTGCGGGCTGTTCGAGTGGCGCTGCCAGCAGCCCCGCTTCGTACAGCCCCTGACGAACCGCCGCCAGCGTGAGCTCTCCACAGATCGGGATAACGTCCTTTCCGTGCGCCACAACGATGCCAGCAGCCCGGATCTGCTCCTCAATAAAGGGGTCGAGCTCCTCGACGACGATGAGCGTGTCGACCGACTCGGCGAACTCGCGAATCCTATCCAGCGGCAGTGGGTAACTCATCCCCAGCTTGAGGATGGACTTGTGGCCCGCGAGCTCACGCACATACTGATAGGTGATACCCGAGGTGACAATACCGATGTCGGTCTCGCCCCACTCGATGCGGTTCACCCCGCAGTCAAACCCCTCCGTCGCCGACCACTCGGCGATGGCGTTGAGCCGCGCCTCGATCTCAGGGTGGCGGCGTCGCGCCACTTCAGGAAGGATCGTCCGGTCCAGACCATCCTCACGGTCGAAGGGCGACAAGGGCTTGAACTCGCGCGCGTCGGGTACCCTGGCCTCTACTGCCGACTTGGAGTGGGACAACCGCGTCGTCGTGCGCAGCATCACCGGCGTCCGAAACTGTTCGCTGACGTCGACGGCAATCCCCACAAAGCGTCGCGCCTCGTCGCTGTCGGCAGGATCAATGCAGGGGAACTTCCCAAACCGCGCGTACTGACGATTGTCCTGCTCGTTCTGCGATGAGAGGCAGCCGGGGTCGTCAGCGCTCACCAGGATCAACGCGCCCTTCACACCCGTGTAGGAGACCGACATCAGACTGTCAGCCGCGACATTCACGCCGACATGTTTCATCGCCGCCAGCGTCCTGGCGCCGCCGAACGCCGCCCCCACCGCGTTATCCAGCGCCACCTTCTCGTTGCTGGCCCATTCGGCGCGAATGCCCGGATAGCGTGCGAAATTCTCCAGTATCTCGGTCGAAGGGGTGCCAGGATACGCAGAGGCGTACTGGATCCCAGCTTCCCATGCCCCGAGCGCGATGGCCTCGTTGCCCGATAGAAGCACCTTCATACCATGACCTCCTCAGCTGATGCGATGTCCTCACGGCTCAAAACACGCGCCGCTCGAATCATGGAGCGATCAGACTACGGGCGCACACGGAGATTATAGCCTGGAGGCCCTCCGCGAGCCAAGGTTGGCCATCCTCAGAAAGCACGCCATGTGTCCGCTCTGTGACCTTTGTGCTCTTGGTGGTTAGCCAGCGCCCGGTCGGGTCGCAGAGCTCAAAGGTCTATCCAGCGTGCGGTCGGTTGCCGCCGAACCTGCAACGGCTATAATGCCCCGACAGTACTATCACGCCTGAATCGATAGGAAGTTTATCGGCTGGCCTACCACGCGAACGTAGCACGTGGTGAGTTGGCCTCATGGCTCCCCACCCAACACGGGTGGAGGTCTCCGACGAACCGAACACGTACGATGGCCCTTAGGACACTCTACCAATCCTTTCTCGACAGCGACCCATCCCGCCTCCGTGTGATTGCCCAGCTATGGGAGTTCGAGCTGTCGTCAAGCCGAAAGGCCGACATGGCTGCTGAGCTGGTGACGGCGCTTGCCACTGCCAACGCGGTCGATCGCAGCCTCGATCGCCTATCATCTGAGGAGCGCGCCGCATTGGATGACCTGGTGCGTCACGGAGGCGCGATCCCCTGGGCCATCTTTGTCAGGCGGTGGGGGCAGGTACGTGCCATCGGTGCTGGGCGCATCGAGCGCGAGGGGCTCTGGCGAGACCCAGCCTCGGCAGCCGAGTCGCTTTTTGTCATGGGCTGGGTTCACCGCTCCTTCGATGACCGCCTCGGCAAGCCTGTGGAGATGGCCTTCGCGCCTGAGGAGCTGATGCTCTATCTGCCCGCGCCGCCTCAGTTACAGATCGCGGCGCCACACACCACCGAGGCTCCGCCAATCCAGGAACTTGGAAGCGATGCCCTCGCCGACGACCTTGTTACCTTTTGGTCCTCGCTGCAACGGATCGACCTGCAACGGGAGCATGTCGTGTCCCAGCTTCATGCTCCCGCCGCGCGGCGCCTGCTCCTGATCGAGACGCTCTCGGTAGAGGCCGGATGGATCCATCAGTTAGAAGGCCAGTTTCGTCCAGTACCCAGCGCTATTCTGACGTGGCTCAGGGCCGATCTTTGGGCGCAGTGGTCCACCCTCGCCCAAGCCTGGATCACAAGCCAAGCGTACAATGATATCAGTCACGTTCCTAACCTGACTCCTGACCCAGTCAACCACTGGCCCAACGAGCCCCGGCACACGCGCGAGGCGTTTCTGTCAGCGCTTAGGCGCTGCGATCCCGGGGCCTGGTATGACCTGGGAATGTTTGTACAGTACGTCAAACACAATGTGACCGACTTCCTGCGCCCCGATGGTGACTACGTGTCCTGGGCCCCCCGCGACGCGCACACCGAGGCTCCCCTGCGCGGCTTTGACGAGTGGGACGCCGTTGAAGGCGCGCTCATCGCCGACTTTATCAGTGGTCCTCTATCCTGGCTGGGGCTCGTGGACCTCGGGCGCGACCCTGCAGCGACGATGCCCACTGCCTTCAGGCTCACGGAAGCCGGGCGAGCTTTGCTAGCCGATGGCGCACCCCCAAGCTTTCACGACATCGACCCGCTGGAAATGGATGACCGTGCCGAAATCCTGGCGCCGCCGCGGCGACGGTTTGAGCGGTTTCAGCTCAGCCGAATCGCCGAGTTCATCGGCGGCCCAGGAGTGTACCGTTACCGGCTGTCGCCAACGTCAATCGACCGCGCGAAGCAGCAGCGAATCTCGCATGATCGCATCCTCGCATTCCTCAAACAGGCCACCGGACACAACACTTTGCCGCGGGCCATGGAGACTGCCATCGAGCGCTCCTATCATCGGGCGGAGGGGGGACGGCTATCACACACGTGGGTACTACGGGTGCCCGATCCTCAAGTCCTGCAGCGGCCCGAGGTCCAAGCCCTCATCGAGGAGCAGATCACCACAACAGCGGCGACCGTGCGCGAGGAGCATACCGCTCAGCTCATTCAGCGCCTCCTTGAAACCGGTGTCCTACTCGACATCGTCCCCGACAAGGGCGGGAGGTAGGCCCGCGGCGCCGCGCGCAGGGCGGAGCACCAGTTCCGATGTAGTCCAACGGTGGTGATTGCCACGCTTCAGGCGTCGGGCAGCTTGAGCGCAGGAACGTCTTGAGCGCACGTGCCCGTACCGACGCCGCGCTCGTTGGCGGATTTGCCTGGTTGCCGTTATAATCACGATCGCGATTGGGAGGTTGGCATGTCCGAACATCTTCTTCAGAAAAAGGTCACCGATACATTCCAGACGCGGTTCCACGAGGCCCCTGCGATGGTGGTGCGCGCACCGGGCAGGGTCAACTTGATTGGGGAGCACACCGACTACAACGATGGGTTCGTGCTTCCGGTGGCGGTCGATCGGGCGGCGTGGCTGGCCATCGGGCCCCGGGACGATAGTTGGGCAACCGTACGAGCCCTGGATATGAGGAATGACGAGAAGACCTTCCCGGTGGACCGCACACCCTCATCCGGCGGGGGGTGGTCCGACTATCCCCAGGGTGTCGTCTGGGCTCTGCTTGAACAGGGATTCGCGCCCGGGGGGATCAACGGCGTGCTCAGCTCGGACGTGCCTGTCGGCGCCGGGATGTCCTCATCCGCAGCAGTCGAGGTGGCCTTCGCCTACGCGTGGGATCAACTCGGCGGGTTCGGCATGAAGCTATCCGACCTTGCGCTCCTCTGCCAAAAGGCTGAGAACCAGTACGTTGGCGTCAACTGCGGCATTATGGACCAGATGATTAGCGCGTGCGGGCGCGCAGGCCACGCGATGATGTTGGATACCCGGACCTTGGAGCGCGCCTATTTCAGCATGCCAGCGGGGATTGCCGTTGTGGTTGCCGACAGCACGGTCCGCCGTAAGCTCTCAGGCTCCGAGTACAATGTGCGTCGCGCCCAGTGCGAGCAAGCAGTCAGTATTCTGAAGGAGCGCTTCCCCGACATCACGGCATTGCGCGACGTGACCCCACAGCAGCTCGATCGATTCCAGACCGACCTTCCGGAGATCGTCTATCGCCGGGCGCGTCACGTCGTCACCGAAAACAACCGTGTGCTTCAGGTCGCGCGTGACCTCTTCGAAGGCCGTATGAACCACGCTGGGCAGTTGCTACTTGAGGGACATCGCAGCCTACGCGACGACTACGAGGTAAGTATACCTGAGCTCGACACGCTGGTGCAGGCAGCCTCCGAGGTAGAGGGCTGCTATGGGGCGCGCCTGACCGGCGCGGGGTTCGGGGGATGCATCATTGCGATCGCCGACGAGGCGGCCGTCCCCGATATCGAGGCGCGTCTAGACGAGGTCTATGACGCCGTCTACGGCAAGCAGCCCACCGTCTATGTGACGCTTCCGGACAATGGCGTCGCCCGTGTGGCGTGATCGTGCAGTCGGTGTCGCAAGAGAGGGTGAAATAAGGAGCGCATTATGAACATCAGCATTCCAAAGGAGAGGCTTCCGGGTGAGGAACGTGTAGGTCTGACTCCGGCCGGCGTCGGGTTGCTGACCAAGGACGGGCACAAGTGCTTCGTTGAGAGCGGCGCCGGCGTTGGGGCTGGGTTCGATGACTACGACTACGAGCGCATGGGCGCGACGTTGGTCCACAATGGCGGGGAGCTCTATGCCCATAGCGCGCTCATCCTGAAGGTGCTCAGGCCCACGCCTGAGGAGATCGGCTGGATGACCAGTGGTCAGGCGCTGATGTGTTTCCTTGGACTTCCCCAGATCCCCGACGAGGACGTGCGCGGACTACGGGATCGGCGCATCACCGCGATTGCCTATGAGATGATCCGGAAGGACAGGCACGACTTCCCGATCCTCAAGACGGTGAGCGAGGTCGCGGGGCGGATGGCGCCGTACCTCGCAGGCTCGATGCTGATGAGGCAGAACGGGGGGCGCGGCATCCTCCTCAATGGCGTGCCGGGCGTCTCTGCAGGCGATGTTGTGATCTTGGGATCGGGAACAGTGGGTCAGAACGCCGCGCGCGCTTTCCTGGGACTGGGAGCGAAGGTCTTCATCCTCAGCCGCTCACTCGATCACCTGCGGGAACTGGACACGCAGTTCCAGGGCCGTGTCACAACGATGATCGACCACGACTTCAACGTAGCCTACGTGGCGCGCTTTGCGGACGTCATCATTGGTGCGGTCCGCAATCCCGGCAAGCGCACGCCCGTGGTCATCACTCGCGAAATGCTGCGGACGATGCGCAAGGGATCGGTCATCATCGACTTCTCCATCGACAGCGGCGGGTGCGCCGAGACGAGCCGGCCCACGACGCTCGACTGCCCCACCTACATCGAGGAAGATGTCGTGCACTACTGCGTGCCCAACGTGCCCGGCTCGGTCCCGCGCACGTCCACTCACGCTTTCAACAACGCGGCCTGGTCCTACATCCGGCATCTCGCCGCGATGGGTGTCGCCTCCGCGATCGCCCAGAATGAGGCCCTGCGCTGCGGCCTCGTGATGCGTAATGGCGAGCTCATTGAAGACTCCACGCCGTTTGGCCCCCGATAGGGAGGCGCTCCACAAGCATGGATTGGCAAGCGCTCTATGCAGACAAAGTCACGACCGCCGATGAGGCTGTCGCAGCTACGGTTCGATCACACACACGTATATTCCTGACCGGCAACTGCAGCGTCCCACGAACGCTCACTGATGCACTGGTGGCCCGCGCTCCGCAGCTCCAGGACGTGGAGATCGCCCAGCCGCTGGCAGTTGGTCCGGCCCCCTGGAACGCGCCGGAGCTGCAGGGACACCTGCGCTCCAACTCGATGTTCATCGGCCACAACGTCCGCCAGGCAGTGTGGGATGGACGGGCGGACTACACGCCCGTCTTGCTATCGGAATACCCGCTACTGTTCAGGAAAGGGGTGCTCCCCGTCGACGTCGCCTTTGTCCACCTCTCGCCGCCCGATGCGGACGGGTTCTGCTCCTTCAGCATTGAGACCGGACTGACGAAGACTGGCGCCAGCTCCGCCAAGGCTATCGTCGCCCAGATCAACCCGCAGATGCCCTACATCCTCGGCGACACGCTCATTCACGTCGAGCATCTCAGTTACATTGTGGAAGTAGACACACCGCTTGACGAATACCGGATGGCGGCGGATCCCCGCGATCCGGTGGTGGAGCAGATCGCCAAACGGATTGCCGAGTTGATACCGGACGGCGCGACACTCCAGATGGGAATCGGGGCGCTTCCCGATTCGGTGTTGCCTCACCTGGAGGACAGAAAGGACCTCGGTATCCACACGGAGCTCTTCTCCGATGGGGTTGTGCACCTCGTCAAGAAGGGTGTCATCACCGGAGCCAGGAAGACGCTCCATCCGGGGAAGATCGTCGCCGGCTTCATCCTGGGGTCACGGGACTTGTATCCCTGGCTCGATCACAACGACCTTGTGGAGCTCCATCCCACCGAGTATGTCAACGATCCGTGTGTCGTCGGTCACAACTACCGCCAGGTTGCCATAAATGGGGCGATCGAGGTCGACCTCACAGGCCAGGTCTGTGCGGATAGCATCGGACCAAAGCTCTACAGCGGCGTCGGCGGGCAGATGGACTTCATCTACGGGGCGTCACGCAGCGAGGGCGGCGTGCCGATTATCGCGCTGCCCAGCACCGCCAAGGATGACACGATGAGCCGCATCGTGCCCATGCTCAAGCAGGGCGCGGGCGTGGTCACCTCCCGCAACCACGTACATTGGATCGTGACCGAGTACGGGGCGGTTGATCTCTATGGAAAGAGCATCCGGCAGCGTGCGGAAGCCTTGATCGCCATCGCCCATCCGAAGTTCCGCGAGACATTGACCGAGCAGGCCAAGGGTCTAGACTATATCTGAGGTAGTGATTTCCGTGTTGAGGAGGTGACGTTTGTTCCACGCACTTGTAGCGATAAAACAGGTGCCCGATACCACCAACATCCGCATCGATCCCGTTACCGGCAATCTCGTGCGCGAAGGCGTTCCGGCGATCATGAACCCCTATGACGCCCACGCGCTTGCGGCTGCTGTGGAATGGAAGCGCAAGTTGAACGGGCGAGTCACGGTGGTCTCCATGGGCCCCAATTCCTTTATCACCACGATCCGTGAGGCGATCGAGCTGGGCGCGGATCGAGGGATTTTGGTCTCCGACCGCAAGTTCGCGGGTGCCGACACCCTGGCCACTTCGTATGTACTTGCTGAGGTCATCCGGGCTATCCACGAGCAGGACCCACTGGACCTGATCTTCTTCGGCAAACAGGCCATCGACGGTGACACGGCCCAGGTAGGCCCCGGCGTCGCGGTGCGGCTCGATATGCCCATCGTGACCTACGCCGTGGCCATACGTGCGGTGGACCTCGATGATGCGACAGTCGTCGTCGAGCGCAAAACGGAGCGCTGGACCGAAGTCGTCGAGACCCCGCTGCCGGCGCTTCTGACGTGCGAGAAGGATATTGCCGAGATTCCCTTTGCACCATTGCCCGATCTGATCCGCTCGTTGCGCTATGAACCCGAGGTCTGGACGATGGATGGGCCCATTACATTTGACACCGAGATGATCGGGGTTCGTGGATCGCCCACGATCGTCTATCAGATGGGCACGCCACCGCTTCCTGAACCCGGCGAGAAAATCAGCGCGCGCGAAGAGGGGATCGAGGCAGCCTTGGCCTTTACGTTCAAGAAGGCCCAAGAGGCCGGGGTCCTTCAGACCATGATCGGGGGTGCGCAATGACGACACGGCGCTTCTGGGTCTTCCTGGAGCAGGAACTTGGCCACGTGCACCCGGTCTCGTGGGAGCTCCTTGGCGTTGCACGTGTCCTGGCATCGCAGGTCGCCGAAGAAGCAGCCGCCGCGGGCGACGAGGTTGTCGTCGAGGGCGTGTTGCTGGGACACCAGGTGCGGGCCATCGCAGAAATGGCGATCGGCTACGGCGCCGATCGTGTTTACTTGATGGACGATCCCGTGCTCGAACACTACCGCAACTGCCCGTTCTATATGGGCATCGAGGCGATCGCGACGAAGTACGAGCCGGAGGTTTTCCTGATTGGAGCCACCACCCTCGGCCGGGATCTCGCGGGCGCAATAGCCACCTCGCTAGGCACAGGGCTCACCGCTGACTGCACCAAGCTGGAGATGGGAGACGTTAAGGGGGCATCGCAGAAGCTGCTTCTGGCGACCCGCCCGGCGTTCGGCGGCAATATCATGGCCACGATCGTCTGCCGGCGCCATAGGCCCCAGATGTCCAGTGTGCGTCCAAGGGTGTTCCCCGCTCCGGCCTACGACCCCGAGGCGCGCGGCGAGATCGTGGAAGAGTCCCTCGACGTCACCGAGGAAGGTGCGCGGGCCTGCATCCTCGAGTTCATCCACGCCAAGGAAGACACTGTGGACATCGAGTACAGCGACGTGATCGTCTCCGGAGGGCGTGGCCTTGGCGGGCCCGATGGGTTCGCGCTGATCAAGGAACTGGCTGATGCGATGGGCGGTGTTGTGGGCTCGTCGCGACCCTGCGTCGACGCCGGCTGGATTTCTTACGCCCACCAGGTTGGGCAAAGCGGCAAAACGGTCAGACCCAAGGTTTACGTTGCAGCCGGGATCTCCGGCGCCCTACAGCACAAGGTGGGGATGCAGAACTCGGACTTCATCATCGCTATCAACAACGATCCTAACGCCCCCATCTTCGAGGTGGCTGACGTGGGCATCATTGGGGACCTCTACGAGGTCATCCCAGCGATGATCAAGGAGATCAAGGCGCGCAAGGAGGCACAGGCATGAACAACGAGCGTATCGCGTTCGATGCCATTGTTGTGGGAGCCGGCCTTGCCGGCTCAGCGGCGGCGATGGTTATGGCGCGGGGCGGGCTGAAGGTTGCCCTGATCGAGCGTGGGCAAAAGCCTGGTGGCAAGAACTACTTCGGGGGAGCGATCTACACGCACGCGATCGCCGATCTCGTGCCCGACTATATGGATCGGCGTCCACCCTTCGAGCGGCCCGTCACCGAGGCGGGTTTCTGGTTCCTGGGAAAGGACGGCTTGACGCGGATGACCGTGCAGGGCGGCGAGCTCAATGCGCAGCCGGCCGATGCGTTCATCACGCTCCGGGCCAACTTCGACCTGTGGTGGGCCGAACAGGCCCAGGCCGCGGGCGCCTTCCTAATCCCCAAAACCGCTGTTGTGGACTTCATCCGCGAGGACAACGGTCAGGCGGGAGCCGTTATCGGCGTCATCACCGACCGGCCCCAAGGTGAGGTCTATGCGCCGGTCGTAATCATCTGCGAGGGCGTCAACAACATCCTCACCCAGAAGCTGGGGCTGATTAACCGCGATCTTGAGCCTGCCCAGATGGCGCTGGCCTTCAAGAAAGTCATTTCACTCCCTATGGAGACGATCAACGCGCGCTTCGGGCTTGCGGATGACGCGCACGGGCTTGCCGTCTCGGTGTTGGGCGATGTGTCGCTAGGCCTGCCTGGGATGGGCTTTGTCTACACCAACAAGGCCAGCGTGTCCATCGGCCTGGGCGTGATGCTGGACACGCTCGCTGAATACCGCCTCAGGCCTTACGATATCCTACAGCGGTATCTCGACCATCCGGCTATCGCCCCACTGATCAAGGGCGGACAGTTGCTGGAATACGGCGGGCATCTGATCCCCGAGGGTGGCTATCGCGCGATGCCGAAGCTCTGTACTGATGGCGCAATGGTCGCTGGCGATGCTGCCGCGATGGTCAATGCCTTGCACTGGGAGGGCACCAACATGGCCATCATTGCGGGCAAGCTCGCCGGGGAGACCGCCCTCGAGGCACACAGCCGCGGTGACTTCACCGCGAAGGTGATGTCGCGCTATGAGGATCGGCTTAGCGAAGGCTTCATCCTCAAGGACCTGCGACAGTACCGCGGTTTCTCCAGGTTCTTGGAGACGCACCCGCAGTTCATGGACGTCTACCCGAACTTCGTAAACGGCGCCCTGGGCCAGTTCTTCACCGCCTACGGGAAACCCAAGAAGGAGCTCTTCAAGGGGATGCTCGGGTCCTTGACCAATCAACGTGGGCTGGCCAAGGCCGCCGGGGATATGGTCGCGATGGCGCGCTCAGTGATGGGATGGTGATCGTATGGCAATGAAAACAGGCGATGCGTTTGAGGCGAAAGAACTGGCAGAGGAGGTCAAGAAGACGCTGCCGAACGTCTACGTCGACGACCTCCTGATGAGCCTAAAGTACTTCATCGATGAGGACGTTGCACACCTAAGCATCATCGATCAAGCGGTATGCCATCGCTGTGAGCACAAGCCGTGCCTCTACTTCTGCCCGGTGGGCGTCTACACCCAGGGTAATGACGGCCGCATTCAGGTAGCCTACCAGAGCTGTGTCGAGTGCGGCAGCTGTCGGGTTGGATGTCCCTATAAGAACATCCATTGGGAACTTCCCCGCGGCGGCTTTGGCGTCGCCTACAAGTTCGGCTAGCCACAGACGCGAGACGCACGAACCGGACAAGCTGAAGCCCCTCGAACAGGCTTCAGCTTGTCTTGTAAGATCAAAGGAGACGCTGACATGGATGCAGACGCAATCAGGAGAGAACGAACCCTTGTGTTGCTCAAGCCGGACGCGGTAGCGCGAGGCCTATCGGGCGAGATCATCGCTCGCTTCGAGCGCGCGGGCCTCAAAATCGTAGGGCTGAAGATGGTGATCCCGACTGAGGAGAAAGCCGCAGGGCACTACGCGGGAGACGACACCTGGATCGCGGGCATGGGGCATAAGACGCTTGACTCCTTTGCGCAGTTCGGGATGGACGTGTTGGCGGTCCTTGGCACAGAGGATCCTCTGGAGATCGGCACCATGGTGCGGCGCTGGCTGATCGAGTATGTTTCGAGCGGACCCGTGGTCGCGATTGTCCTTCAGGGCGTTCACGCCATCACAGCCGTGCGCCGGATGATCGGCTTCACCATTCCGGCAAGAGCCGAACCCGGCACCATCCGAGCGGACTATGCCATCGACTCGAACACGCTGTCGAGCCTGGAGAAACGATCAACTAAGAACTTGATCCACGCCTCAGGCAATGTCGAGGAGGCCGCTATGGAGATCGCGTACTGGTTCACCTCCGACGAAATCTTCGACTACGAGCGCGCCGGCGAAGAGCTGATGTTCTAGCCTGCCGGCAGAAGGACAGAAGACCGGGTAGGCCATAGGCCTACCCGGTTGTACACCAGCCACCGGAGATCCGGGATCTCCCCATCGCCTACAGTTGGTGCATCGCGCGGTTGTAAGTCTCCAGGGCCTTGTCCAACGCACCATGCTTCATGTAAGCATCACCGAGCGTCCGCAAGACACCCGGGCCGTCCGGTTTCTCCTCAGCATAGCGCTCCAAATCCTGTGTTACATCGGCAGACTTCGCCCCGGACTTGATCAACCGCCCGTACTGATCCAAAGACTCGGCGATCTCTCCTATCTCCCACAACGTACGCGCGAACGAAAGCCGAGCGGCATGGTCTGAGCGTTTCTGTTTGAGGTAAGCACGCATCTCATCGAGATCCGTGCCTGTAGGCGCAGACACCTCTGCTGCTTGTCGAGGTTTCGAGGGCGGCGCCTGCAGCTCCGGTTCCTCGTCGACCTGTTGAGGCGCTTGCTCGTGAGGTACGGAAGGCGCCACGACTGCCTCAGGCACAGCGATCGTCGGCACGGGCTCTGCCGGGGACTCTGGCTCGAGAACAGCGGGCTCAGGCACCCTCTCCCCCTCAGGCGCAAGCACGCCGACTGGCTCGGGAGCCGCTGGGACAACCTCGGCCTCTTCAGGTGCTGTCTCGACGGAGGATGCGACCTCCTCAGGCTCCGCACCAAATGCCGACCAGCCAAAGACGGTCTCGGCGGCGACTCCTGCCGTGGAGGTTACAGCCGCACCCTCCTGCGCAACCTGAGCGCGCAGCTCTTCCTCTTCCTCGGGCGTCAGGCCCTCCAACCACGTCAAAGCATCCTCGCCCGATAGCGCCTCCGTTTCGGGCAAGGCTTCCACGGAGTCCACAGTCGAGACGGTCTCAGCCCAAGCCTCCGGAACGCTTTCCGGCGCCTCAGGTGCGGCGGGCAGGAGTTCCACATCGCCAGCCGGGAGATCGGTAACGTCTTTGACCGGCATCGTGGGCTCAACCTGCGTTTCGGCTTCGCCCACAGCTTCCATCGGCGCCATACGCTTGCGCCCAAGTATCTCGGCAACGCGCTCCTCCGACTCCTGCTCGACCTGCAGTCGCAACTCCTCTTCCTTGCCAACGCTGAGGCTCTCCAGCCAGGCCAGCGCGTCCTCACCGGACAGCAGATCCTCTCCGGCGGTAAGGCCCTGAAGCTCGGAAAGAGCGCCCTCAGGCCCAACTGCCTCCGACACTTCGATCGGGGCCCCCTCGAGCTCAACCGTCGAGGCCTCCTCCAAGCCGATCACCACTTCAGCCGCCTCGTGGCCACGCTCCGGCGCCTCAATGACAGTGAGACCTGCATCAACGGACTCAACCATCGCCGCAGGCTCCTCAACCTTTCGGCCCATGATCTCCGCCACCCGTCGCTCAGACTCCCGCTCGACTTGGATCCGCAGCTCTTCTTCCTTGCCGGCTGCCAGGCTCTCAAGCCAAGCCAGCGCATCGTCTCCGGACAGGAGATCACCCTCGGGCAACTCAGGAACCTCGAGCGGCGAGGGCTCCTCAATGGCGACTGTCTCTTCTCCCACCACGGGTGTTTCCTCGCCAACCTCCGGCATCTCCAACACAGATGCGGGGGCCTCAAACGCCTCAACCACGGTTGGGGCTTCGGCTACCTTTTCGGCTGGCGTTTCGTCGTCCCATCCGCCGGCCAGACCCTCGATCCAGGTCAGCGCGGCAGCACCAGACCTAATGCCCTCCTCCTCGACGGGCGACGCGACAGCCGCGATATCGCCCGGCTCAGGTAGGGCCTCTGGCGCCTCAGCTTCAAGCTCATGCAGCCAATCGGGCAGCTCCTCGGCAGCCGGTGCAGTCTCAACTGGTTGCGTCTCAGATAGCTCCAGCGCGGCCAACCAGTCGGGCGTCTCCTCTGCAGGAGGCGCAATTTCGGTGACCTCGACCTCCGCCGGCTTCAGTGCCGCCAACCACTCGGGAATCTCCTCAGCAGCGATCGCGTCATCGGGCGCCTTAGCCTCCGATGGCTCCAACTCAGCCAGCCAGTCAGGCACCTCCTCCGCAGCTAGAATCGCCTCGGACGCCCCTTCCTGCGCCTCCGACGACTCTAGGGCAGCCAGCCAGTCCGGCGCCTCCTCCTCACTGAGCGCTATCTCGGGCACTTCTTCCTCAGCCACTGGCGGTTCCAACTCAGCCAACCAGTCAGGCATTTCCTCCTCAGTGAGTGCCACCGCGGGCGTCTCTGTCTCAACCTCCGACAACTTGAGCTCGGCTAGCCAGTCGGGCAAAGCTTCTTCGCTTTCCGCCGCCTCAAGGCCTTCGATGAGTGTTGTTTCGCGCGTATCGTCGGTTCGGGGCGCCGCCTCGTCCAGGGTGAGACCCGAGAGCCAGTCCGCGGCCTCGACCTCCACCTCGGCTCCAGCGTCGACCTCCTCAATAGTCCCCTCCTCCAGCCTAAGCGTGGGGCTGACCTCTGGCACAGACGGCTGTTCCCCCGCCAGTTCGAGCAACCAAGCGGGTGCCCCCTCGCCCTCCTCGAAATCCAGATCGGCGGCTTCCACCGTTAGCTCCTGAAGCCATTCGGGTGCGGCCCCAGCGTCCTCAGTCGCGGCAGCCGGAGCCATCTCCAACTCAGTCACTACACCCTCCGCCTCCGCTGGCAGCTCGGCCTCCACCGGCGCGTTTGACACCTCGACCGCCGGCGTTTCTGCCTCGGCGAAGCCGACATCGGCCATCCAACCTAGGCCACCCGCGCGGTCCTCTTCCTTATCACCCAAGCCCAACTCGCGCAGCCAGTCAGGAATCTCGATCTGGGCCTCCAGACCTGCGGTGATCTCGACAAGGCGCATCTCTGCGCCAGTCATCTCGGGAGGCGCCTCAGATATACCCGTGCTGATCGAGGCCGACTTCAACCGCTTGAACCAGGCACTCCCCTGATCGACGTCAATCGCGTCGGGATCAAAGGTCAGACGATCGACTGTGACCTCAACCGGCTCCAACAGGGACTCTGTGCCAAATAGCGCACTTGCCCGATCGTTCGCTGGGTCGACCTCCTGAGCCCGGCGCAGGTAGATCCATCCCTCTTCTTGTCCACCGCCGGCCCACAACGATCCCAGCAGAAGGTTGGCCTTGCAGTTGTAAGGCATTTTGTCCAGAATCTGCTGGCACACCTCCGATGCTTGAACCAGTTGACCATTGCGCCAGTGGGCCTCAGCCAACGCCGTCATGAGGTCAGGGCGTCCGGGCTGCTCCGCGAGGAGCGCACCCAACTCCTCCGCCGCACGCCCATACAGGCGACCACGGAGATAGAGACGCGCCAAGCCCGCTCGTGTCTGAGGAACGTAATCGATCTCGACCCCATCGCGACGGCCATACGTGCGGCGGAGTTCTTCGGCAATCTCGGCATTGCCGGGATCCAGCTCCAACGCACGCTCAAGATTCCAGAGGGCGCCGTCGAGATCATTGTGCCGTTCGTGAGCCAGACCCAGGCCAATGCGCGACAAGAGATGTTCAGGATCAGCGCTGAGCGCGCGGCGGAACATGTCGACGGCAAGCTCGGGAAGATCAGCTTCCAGCAGCGTCTTTCCGAGGAGGTAGTACGCACCAACATAGTGCGGCGACTGACTCAAGAGGTGCCTGATGTGGACTAGCGCCTCGACATAACGAGCCTGCTCAATGAGCTGATCGATCTCATTCTCGTACGATTGCAAGGAGATCTCGGTCACGATATCCTCCTCTGGCCGTTGCTAGCGTTGGTCTTCCAGTTACATTATGCTATGCTTTAGACGAAAAGTCAAAATATCGTTGGTAGACAGGGTGTTGATTCACAATCGCATCCGACGCTGAGTGCACAGGCAAGCACGTGGATAATCCTATCGTTACGCCCTTGCTGATCGCCCAAGAGATCAGTCCTGACGGCAGCACGCAGAAGCACCTACTGCAGATGTCGGACGGTGCTCAGATCGAGTCGGTGCTGCTGAGGTACCGTGAACGCTTCACAGTCTGTGCGTCAACGCAGGTGGGCTGCGCGTGCGGATGCGGCTTCTGTGCCACAGGCCGTATGGGGTTTGTACGCCAACTCTCGGCGGGTGAGATTGTCAGCCAGGTGCGTCACTTCCAGGGGTATCTGGGTGATCAGGCCGGTCGGCTCTCCAACGTTGTCTTCATGGGCATGGGCGAGCCGCTGCTCAATACGGAGCAGACTCTTAAGGCCGTTGAGCGTCTGGTCGATCCTCATGGGCTAGCACTGGCGCCTGGGCGCATCACGCTCAGCACCGCAGGCATCGTCCCAGGCATTCTGTGTCTGGCGGACGTGCACCCTCGTTGGCCGATCAAACTGGCGATCTCCCTGCATGCCGCCACCGATGACCTGCGCAACAGTCTCATGCCGGTCAACCGTGCTTACCCTCTCCCGCAGCTTTTCGATGCCGTGCGCCAATACACGGATCGTACCAGGCGACGGGTGTTCTATGAATGGGTGATGATCAAGGGCATCAATGACACGCAGGAACAGGCGCACGCCCTCACCGGATGGCTGCAGGACCTGCCTTCGCACGTCAACCTCATCCAGCTCAACCCGACATCCGACTCCCAGTACCGACCGGCTGCGCCTCAGGCGATGGCGGATTTCGCCTCAGTGCTCGACGCTCACGGAATCCCTCATACGGTGCGCCAACGTCGGGGGAGCGGTATCCGCGCGGGATGCGGACAGCTCTTCACGCAATCGCACCATGTCTGCAATTAGCGATGGCTTGTCATCGCAGTAACCTTAGAGTATGATGGATACAAACTAGAATATCACCAAAACTGGGGCCTGCGCTAACCAAGGTGGATCAGCGCCTCCGTGACTGAAGCGCGACGAGAAAGTGCTTATGAGATCACTGAGCCAAACGCAGAGGATCATCCTTCTCATTCTTGCTGTCCTTGACCTGGCTGTTATAGGGGGCCTCGCAGCCATCGTCATTAGCTCGCTGCGCCAACCCGCCCAAGTTGCGCAGATAGTGCCTACGCCCAAGCCGACGCAGACCCCGGCTGCGACCTGGACACCGGTCCCAACTATGACACCGCGCCCAACGCCGATGGCAAGGCCAACGAACACGCCCGCGCCGACAAAGACCCTTATACCTACGAGTGTGCCGACGGAAACACCTACCTCGACACCCGTGCCGCTCATCGCCGTCAAGCTGGAAGGTGCTGACTTTGACTTCCTGCTGCCCAATCGCATCCCCGGGTGGGAATGGGATGCCTACGTCAACTATAAGGGTGGCGACCAGTACAACACTGACACATCCTATGCCGAGCCGGTGTTCACTGCAGCCGACGATCCTGTCCGCCGGATCAACGGAACCACACTCAAGATCGAGACGATACGCTGGCTGAAGTTCCGAACCTGGGTTCATCAGACCGTAACTGCCACTGCGGGCAGCCGGATCACCTTCCGCATCAAGGCCGCCGCCTTCTCATCTCTCGACACGCTGATCGTCAGGGCCGGCATTGACCCGACCGGCTCGGGCACCTGCAACAACGCCCGGTGGGGTGGCGAGATGCGCATCAACCAGAACAGCGGCACGGTCACTCTGACCTCGCCGACTGTCTTGGTGGCTGAGATGGCAGCCCCTTCTCCGAAAGAGGGTGAGGAAGGAGCGGTGGGATCGCCTCCTCTCGGTCGCATCACCGTCTGTTTCTTTGCTGAGCCGGCTTATCCACACGTTAACAACGCAGCGTTCTTCGACCAGGCGGAACTGATCGTGGCGCCTCCACGGTAAACTGAAAGGAACCAGCATGTCAGCCATTGAGCCCTACGATGTGACTGTGGTGGGTGCGGGGCTAGCCGGTGCCCTGGTTGCCTCGACCCTCGCCGAGGAAGGCCTGAAGGTTGTTGTGCTTGAGGCCACGGAATCACTGGGGGGAACCGTCAAGCACCAGCCGGGCCTGGCCCTCCTGGGCACACCGGAACCCTTCACGCAGGCGGTCGAGCGGCGGGGCGACCAGGTGGCTCACACCCTGTGGGAGCTCACCTCTGAAAACCTGGTGCGCCTCGAGATTCTGCTGGAGCGTTGCGGTATAGCATCGGAAAAGGTCGGGAGCCTGCGGCTGGCTGTCGACGCGAGCCAGTCGGCAGAGTTCCGTGAGTCAGCAGCACAGCTCAAGCAATATGGCTACGACGTGACGCTTGAGGACGATAGCCGTTATGGCGATCAGGTGGCCATAAGCACCAGTGACGACCTGTTGTTCACCCCTCAGGCGCTGATCAACAAGCTTCTGGAGCACGAGAACATCATTGTCGAGTGCGATGCCGAGGTTGAGGGGGTCAAGCGACAGCTCGACGGCAGTATCGCCGTCTCGGCACATCGGCGCTACCTCTGGACGCGCAAGGTGATCTTCGCCAATGGTGTCCACGCTATCAGGTTCGATCCCGGGCTAGCCGAGATCTTGCACCCGGTGTGTGTCCACACCATCGTCTTTGAGAACACCGGGACACTGACGCGTCCGCTGGTTTTGGACAATGGGCATATCTTCTTTGTGCCCCACGCCCAAAGCATCTGTCTGACGGGGTGGGACAGCACCGAAACGGATATCCTCTGGCGCCTCAGCGCTGTGGCAAACCAACTCTGTCCCAACGCCGCGGTCCGTGAGCGGTTCACCTCTTGGGTCACCATCAGGGATGGAGCGATGCCTGTGGTGGGAGAGCTTCCCGGCCAACCTGACGTCTACATCATCAACGGCCTTGGCCCCTTCGGCCTGAACCTCGCTCTTGTCGCGGCCGACGAGCTGGCGGAACTCGTGCTCTATGATCGTCAGCCTACGTTGTTCGCATTGGTCGAGCCCTGATCCCGTCATCAATGCGCGGAAGTGACCGATATGGAAGCTGAGACGCCTGGTCCGACGGACGTGATCAGCGTTGCCATTGTCGATGATCACCCCTTCTTCCGCCAGGGCATCCGCGACGTCCTGAACTCGCAACCGGGCATTGTCGTCGTTGCGGAAAGCAGCGATGGTGAAGAGGCGCTCGCGATGATCGCGACGGTCCATCCTGATGTTGTGTTAATGGATGTCAACCTGCCCACGATGAACGGGATGCAGGTGACACAACGGATCAAGAACGACCATCCGGACATCGCCATCATCATTCTCACAGCCTATGATGACGAAGAGCAGATCTACCGCGCCATCCGCATTGGCGCCTCGGCCTACTTTGCCAAAGACATAACGCCCGCGCAGCTCGTGGAAACCATTCATCTCGTTGCGCAGGGGTACTACCTGATCGCGAACAAACGTATGACACAAGAGGAGACGGGCCAGTGGCTGTTTGAGTTGTACCGCAGGTATGGGATCAGCCCGGAAGACACCACGTTCTCGCCTCTCACCGAGCGCGAGATGGAGATCCTGCAGCAGATTATTGAGGGGCTCAGCAACAAAGAGATCGCCCTGACGCTTGGGATTAGCCAACAGACGGTAAAGAACCACGTCACCTCGATCCTGGCCAAACTAAACCGATCCGATCGCACGCAGGCCGCCATCTACGCGCTCCGACACGGTTGGGTGCGTCTGCCAAAGCAATAGGCCGCACGCGTATCGCATAGAGAGAGGAATCTATGGTAGAGACTAACTGGGACCAGTTCACAGACTTCTGTCGCGCCGGTTCAGACCAGATCCAGCGCGAGCTGAAGGAGATCGATATGCTGATCCAGCAAACGGTGGGCGAGGTGGACCGTTTGATGCAGGCCAATGCACGTGCCGTCAGTCGTTTGCGCCAGGTGGAATCATCGTTCGATACCATACCTCGCGAGGATATCCGCAAAGGTTACGACACACTTGTAGAGAACCAGCAGCGCCTATTCACAATGCGTGGGCAACTGGAGAAACTTCAGAGCGACCAGCGCAATCTTAGCCGTCTTGCCGAGCTCTACACCAAAGTGCTCAGTTTTGCGCCCCCGGAGGCAATCGCCGAACCGGGAACTGCCGTAGACAACGACAAAGACACAACACAGGCGATGGTCATCAACATCATCGAAGCGCAGGAGCAAGAACGCCTGCGGCTCTCGCGTCAGATGCACGATGGTCCCGCCCAATCGTTGACCAACTTGGTCCTTCAGGCTGAGATCTGCGAGCGGCTGTTCGATCGTGACCCTGAACGTGCGCGGCACGAGCTTGGCGAGCTGAAGAGAAGCGTGGTCAACGCCTTCAAGTCTGTCAAAGTGTTCATCTTCGACCTGCGCCCGATGATGCTGGATGACCTCGGCCTGATCCCGACGATTCGGCGGTATGTCTCGGGAATCACTGATGAGGGATTCACTGGCCTGACGCTGAGCGTCACCGGAAAAGATCGGCGGCTGGCGCCACACAAGGAAGTCACCATCTTCCGGGTGATTCAGGCACTGATCCATCTGGCGCGCGAACAGGATCAGGCCTCCAGCATCTCGGTTCATCTGAACATCGAGGATGACGAAGTGCGCGTGGCGATGGAGGACAACGGGATCGGGTTTGAGATCGACGAAGCGTTGGCCTCAGCGGACGCAGCGCGGCTCAATCTCAGCACCCTTCGGGAGAGGATCGAAATGCTCAACGGGAGCATCCACTTCACTAGCGCCCCTGGGAAGGGACTCCGTGTCAGCTTTCAGCTGCCAATCGAGCAGCACTGGGACTAGGCCGGAACGCTTCGCGAGCCCGGATCGGACACGTAACGGTCCCCGGCCCCGGTGGCCGGGGACCGTTGGCGCCTGAATACACCACGTACTGCTACAGCGAGAATCGCAGATTGCCTCTTGACTTTCGGCTGCGGGTTATGCTATAGTAGACCCTGTTAGCACAGGTGGTCACGACCACCCGTGCTTTTTTTTCGCGCGGGCACTGTTGACAAGCCAGTCAACTTCACTACTCTATTATCGTCGACATGCTACAATGCGGGCGGGTTGTCGGGCCTAGGCAGACCTCTACCCGGACGACCCAGGGGAGATCTACCGCTTGTGACCCCCCACGCTTGGTGCACGGAAGGTCTCTCGTAGCCATAAGGAACTGTGGTCTTGGTTTTGGAAGAGCAATTCGAGGAAGAACAAGAAGAGGACACCGATCCTCTTGATGCCTATCTCACGGGTGCAGAGACGCTGCTTGCCCTCGGGAACGAGCGCGGGTATGTCACCTATGAAGACATTCAGCGTGTGTTCCCTGAGGCCGAGGATGATATCGGCAAACTGGATGAGACGATTTCCACGCTGATCGATGCGGGGATTGTCGTCGGTGGGCCTGGCGAAAAGGTACCCAGTGGGCTCGCGAAGGCGTTTGGGGATCTCGAAGATCTGGGGGACCTCGAAGATCTGGAGGATCTCGACGGCGAAGAGAAGACCGAAGAGGATATCTACCGTGCCATCGAGATCGACGACACCATCGGTCTCTATCTGAAGGAGATTGGCAAGGTCCCACTCCTCACAGCGGACGAGGAAGTCTCGCTAGCGATGCGGATGGAGTCCGGAAAGAGAGCCCAGGCCAGGCTCGGCGCCGGTAGATATGGCAACGACGATCGGCGTTACGAGCTCGAGCACCAGCTTGAGGATGGGATCGATGCCCGCGAGCACCTGATCCGGGCGAACTCAAGGCTCGTCATCAGCGTTGCCAAGAAGTACATCGGACGCGGCGTCCCGTTCCTCGACCTTATCCAGGAAGGTAACATCGGCCTTATCCGCGCGTCCAACAAGTTCGACTATAAGCGCGGGCACAAGTTCTCCACGTACGCGACATGGTGGATCCGGCAGGCTGTGACGCGAGCGATTGCGGACCAGAGCCGCACCATCCGTGTTCCCGTCCATATGGGCGACCAGATCAACAAAATGCTGCGGATCTCGCATCAGTTAACCCAGCGGCTTGGCCGCAGCCCCACACCTGAAGAGCTTGCCGCCGAGATGGAGATCCCATCACGCAAAGTTGAGCAGATGCTGGATGTGGCGCGCCGGCCTCTGTCGCTGGAAATGCCGACGGACGATGAAGGCGAGAGCACCCTGGGCGACTTCGTAGAAGACACCGAAAGCCCGTCGCCGCCCGACCGCGTCAGCTCGGCTATGCTCCGGGACCAACTGATGGAGATTCTGGTGGATCTTCCCCCACGCGAGGTCAAGATCCTCCAGATGCGCTACGGGCTGTTGGATGGGCAGACGTACACGCTGGAGCAGGTAGGCAAAAAGCTCGGGGTTACACGAGAGAGGGTCCGACAGATCGAGGCCCAGGCGCTCAGCCGCCTCCGGCATCCCGCCCACGCGCGACGCCTCCGCGATTTCCTGCGCAGCTAGAGACGTGATCAGCCTACGCGGCGTCCTCGGTCACGACGATAACTCTTCCCGCCGCGGCTCGGGTGAGGCGATCGCGAATCGCTAATCCCAATCCCTCCGGCCCGAAGTCCCGAACCATGATCACCGACACATCCGCCTGATCCAACGTCCGCAGCGCGGCGTAGAGTTGTTGTGCGACTTCCTCCATCGTGGAGACTGTGCCCAGAGAGGCGCGGCGGACCGGGAGGGCGCCGAAGGCTGAGAGATCCTCATCCACAAGCAGAAGTCCGACGGTGTCCCCGTGGTCCACCCGTTGGACCGCGTCTTGCCGCATCCTCTCCAACACCGCCTCGCGACCTCCCCGATATAGGACTACGATTGCATGGGGCGCGTAGTGCTTTGACGTCGTCCCCGGAGAGAGCAAGACCTCGCCCTCGACAGGGATCTCCTGAGCCACTTGAACTTCGCCCAGAGCCTCGGCCAACGCCTCAAGGCTCACGCCGCCCGGACGCAGAATCGTCGCAATGGAGCCGGCGAGGGAAAGCACCGTGGATTCAACGCCTACCTGGGTACTGCCCCCGTCCAACAACAGGTCGATACGGCCGTCCAGATCCGCCAGCACGTGCTCGGCACAGGTGGGACTCACCCGCCCGAAACGGTTCGCGCTGGGCGCCGCAATGGGAACCTGTGCGGCAGCCAACAAAGCTCGCGCTACAGGATGTGAAGGAACACGCACCGCGACCGTATCGCCGCCCGCCGTCACCTGCGTGGGGACCTGTGGACCGCGCGGCAAGACCAGCGTCAACGGACCGGGCCAGAAACGCGCGATAAGCTCCAGGGCGACATCGGGCACCTGCGACACGACATCAGGCAGTACGGTCGCATCGAGCAGATGCACAATCAGGGGATCATATGCGGGCCGATCCTTGGCGCGGAATATCCCAGCAACGGCCTCGGGGTCCAGGGCGTTCGCCCCGAGACCATAGACGGTCTCGGTGGGGAAAGCAACGAGCCCCCCGGCCCTGATCACGGCAGCAGCCCGCGCAATCGGCTCGGGGTCCGGCCGCTCGGGATCGACCTTGAGGACCAGCGTCACCCATCTACCCCAAGGCTCACATCGCGGCGCAGGCGACTCCACAGCAGAGCGAGCCCAAGCACGATCAAAAAGGACCCCTCCACCTTGGTCCAGGCGCGCGGAAGCCCGGCTCTGACCTGAACGGCCTCCGGGTAGAGGGTCGCACTGCCATTCCACTCCACTTCTTCGATCTGGTAGCGGTAGCGGCGCCATGGTCTCAAACTCGCATCGTCGTCCACGAAACTGTAGGCAGCCCCTACCATCTCGTCACCCTCCGCCGGAATCAGGTCGACATTGGCCCGTACCGCTGGACCCGGCGTCGCCGAGGACCATGCGGGGGTACGGTAGACATTGAAGCCGGCAGTGCCTACCTCACTAGCCGTTTCCCAACTCACGACCACAGGCGGAAGATCCGAAACAAGCAGCGCGATCCCGGTACCGACCAGGACCAGAGACAAAACAGCCAGAACACCAAGCCTGTCCATCCATCTGGAGATCTGGCTACGCGTCGCTACGGCTCCTTCAGGCGATCGGCTGGCCATTCCGCAGATCTCCGGGTCAGTCGAGAAGCCGGGCGGATTCGCTCGTCCGGCAAAAGTGGACACTGTAGCAGTCGGCAATGTCCGGGTGTAGGGCCGGATAACGCTGAGCGATGAAACCTCTGATCTCATCACGGTAGTCGGGATGGCTCAACGCAACACATGACCCACGAAAGCCCGCGCCGCTGAAACGCGCACCATAGACACCCGGGCACGCACATAGAACCTCGTACAAGGATGTCAGATGCGGCGAACCGGACTCATAGTTATTCACCGAACTGGCGCCTGAAGCGCGCATCAGCTCGCCAACGCGCCCGATATCACCAATGCGCCACGCCTCTATCCCTTCACGCACCCGCTGCTGCTCGGTGAAAAAGTGCTTCGCCCGGCGACCAAGTGGCTCCGGCAATCGATCGCCCCATGCAGTATACACAGCCGGATCTACCAGTCGGAGCCGCGAGTCGCCGTTGGCCTCGGGGTGACCTGACCAGCGCAAGAGCAACTGCGCGGCCGCCTGACACTCTGCCACACGACTGTTGTAGTCGGTCCCGACGAGGGCTTTCCGAATCCCGGAGTAGACGACAAGGAGTTCATACTCCTCGCGGCTTGCCTTAGTCGGTATTCGCTGCACCGCCATCGTGCTGCAGTCCAGGAAGGTCAGGCAGTCACGATCGCTCAATAGGATGACCGACTGATCCAGCACGCCGTTCCTAAGTCCCAGATACACGTTCTCCACATAGCGGTCGAGCTCGATGTTCTCCTCTGGGCTCAGCTGCAGGTCGTTGGCGGACTCCAGCGCCAGCAGATAGGCGACGCCCACCGCGGCAGACGAGCTCAAGCCGCCAATAGGCATAGCCCCGATCACCACAGCATCCAGTCCGACACGGATCTCGTGGGCCTGTGCCAACGCGAGCGCGGCGCCCCGCGCATAGTTGCCCCAGTCTCGGGGAATCTGCGGCGGGATCGCATTGAGGCGGAAATCCGCAGAACCTTCGAAGTTCAGGCTCGTAACGTGGACCCAATCATCTGCACGGGGCAGAA
Source organism: Anaerolineae bacterium (assembly GCA_025454475.1). Classification (GTDB taxonomy): domain Bacteria; phylum Chloroflexota; class Anaerolineae; order B4-G1; family SLSP01; genus PWVB01. Next base: position 9,983 of record JALOOJ010000008.1, on the reverse strand, counting down.
ACGCGAGATAGATGGCCTGATCGAGCGCCATTCCCGTAACCAACCCGTCCTGATGATCGACGTGAGCCCCCAAGGGAGAGACGCGCAGCGGCGAGCGCACCACCCTGATGTCATCTTCACGACATCCTGTCCGTGCTTTGAGGCTGGTTCGGAGTTGCTCAAGCAGTAGGTCTTCAGACACGCTATGATGACTCCTCAGATAGGATGTGCTGCTAGACGTGGTTCAGAAACCCTTGCGCTTCCAGGTAGTCCACGATCGCGCGCGCGTTTTCCTCGGGAGTCCGTCCCACGGTCTGCAATGCCAGCTCTGGGTTTAGCGGTTCTTCGTACGGGTCATCGATCCCCGTGAAACCCTTGATCTCGCCTCGGCGCGCCCGCGCGTACATGCCTTTGACATCCCGAGACTCACAGACCTCAATCGGCGTATCGACATACACCTCGACGAAACGATCCTCACCCACCATCTTCCGTGCCTCATTACGCGTGTTGCGATAGGGACTGATCGCGGCGCAGATGACCGTGCCGTTCTGGCGCGCAATCTCTCCCGCCACAAACCCAATCCGCAGGATGTTGGTGTCGCGGTCCTCCTGGCTGAATCCCAATCCCTTCGACAGATGTGTCCGCACCACATCCCCATCCAGCATCGTCGCCTGCCGTCCGCGCTCAAGCAACATCGGCACCAGCGCGTTGGCGATCGTCGACTTGCCGGCGCCGCTCAGACCGGTGAACCAGACACAGAACCCTTGCTTGTGCCGCGGCGGATAGGTCTCACGCAGAATCTCCGCCGCCTCAGGACGCGTGAACCATCCCGGCAACACCTTGCCCTTCTCCAGGTATTCCTCACGCACCTCCGTCCCCGAAAGGAAGAGCGCCTTGGCGTCTGGCGGAGCTTCCTCCTCAGCAACATAGTCGTCCCTATCCTCCAGATAGACCAGCTCGCGGAAAGCCACAGGGCTCACCCCGATCTCCTCCGCATACTGGCTCAGCATATCCTGCGCCTCATAGGGCCCATAAAACGGCTGACCTGAGCTGTCCTTCCCCGGCCCTGCGTGATCGCGGCCCACGATGAAATGCGTCGCGCCGTAGTTACGGCGGATAACCGCATGCCAGAGAGCCTCACGCGGGCCTGCCATCCGCATCGCCAGCGGCAGCAGACTCAGGACCGTCGGATAGTCCCCGTAGTAGTGATCGACCAACGTCTTGTAGACTCGCACCCGCGTGAAGTGATCCACGTCCCCGGGCTTGGTCAGTCCCACCACCGGGTGGATCAGCAGGCTGCCCCCAACACGCTCCGCGGCACGCTTGGTCAGAGCCTCGTGAACTCGATGCATCGGGTTACGCGTCTGAAACGCAACCACCTTATGATTCCCGAGCTGAGCCAAAAGACTGCGAACCTGCGCGGGCGTCCTGCGCAGATCCGTGAAATCATAGTACTTCGGCAGATTGATGACCCGCAGATCTCCCGAGATGCACAGATCGCCCCAGCGCGCCATCTCCGAGACCAGCGGATGACGGTGATCCGTCGAGCCGAGCACCAGGCGCGCTTCACGTGTCGGGTCCCAGCGGAAAACCTCCTCCAGGCGCATCATCGCGATGATATAGTTCCGCGAGTCGCAGAGCGTGATCCACTCCCCGCGCGTCGGCAGATCTTCCTTGTTGATCGTCAGGGTCACCGGGATCGGAAAGAGGGTCCCATCGGCCATGCGCATCTCCGTCAGCACACGCTGATAGTCCGCCTGGCCCATAAAGCGGTCCAGGGGTGAGAACCCGCCGGTCGCCAGCAACTCCAGGTCACACAGGTTGCGATCTGAGATCTGGAAAGTGGGATACTGGTTGGCCTCAGCCATCAGCGCCTCGCGCTCCGGCTCCAGAGCCGCCAGGTTCACTAGGCTCCCGCCGTAAGGGGAAATCAACAGTTCAGACCCATCACGCATATCGAGCATCCTCCAAGGGCAAACCGAGTCACACGACCGGGTCGTGACAACCTGCCATACAAGAAAAAAGCCTATACCCTGCAGGCGGGTACAAGCTTTGCGCGCCAACACAACGGCATCTTAACCGAAGTAGGTGCCTTGTCAAGCCAAAGCGCCCTCTGCGTGGGCGAACCGCCGTGTTCACCCTCGACCAGGCACCACCCAGTGTGGCGCGCTCGCTCCGTCGCAAGGCATCTCGTCGCCCAGAGGCGAACAAGACAGTTCGCCGAACGCGGATGTGAAGCGACAGCCCCCTAGGGCTGGACGGCCTTGAGTGCCTTCAGGAGCCGCTCCATTTGCAGATTGTTCGTCAGATCGCCGCGGGTTCGCTCGAGTACGCCTCGCAATTGGTCCACCTTGTGCCGCAGCCCCCTGGTGATCACATCGGGGTAACTGAACGACATCAGGACCTCGTATGCTGCATCCATCGCCGCCAGCAATCGCTCAGCCTCATCGGACTTCTCGTGGCGCAGCATATCGAGGCAACGCCGCCGGAGCTCACTCGCGGCCTCGCAGACGCCGTTGAGATAGGTGTTGAGCGGAATGCCGGCGTTCTCAACCGAGGGTAACGCGCGGTTAGAGATCAGGGCCAGCGTCACACGAGCCTCTACGAGTTCCTTGAGCGCATCCTGCGTGTACCCAGCGTAGACCAATTCCGGGTAGGGTGCCAGCAACGTCTGCATCTCCTGCCCCACACGATCGGCTTCAGCCAGTAGTGTCTCCGCCTCATCCCACGCGTCCCTGTGACCCGCGCGAATCGCGTTGGAGCAAAGCCGGATCAGATCCCGGCTCTGTGCCAACGCCTCATCACGGATCTGGTTTTGCGCCGCGAGGTCCGACTCCGCCAACGCGGCAAGCTCATCCAACCAAGTCTGGAACGTCTCATTCATACGCCCTTACTCCGTTTCTGGCGGCAGCTTGCCGCCAAAGAACGATCGGATCAGGTCATCGCCCTGACCGGGAACCGCGATCTCCCCAAAGGCGGACTCAAACTTGGACAGATTGTCCTCCAGCGCTCGCAGCATCAACTTCGCGTTGAGCGGGGTCATCACCACCCGCGATCGAACCCGCACCTTTGGTTGGTTGGGTAGCATCTGCGCCAGGTCGATGATCACTTCGGACGGTGTGTGCGAGATCACGGCGAAATTGGCGTAGGTCGGGTCCAGGTCAGCGGGCAGCTCGATGTTGATAGACCTCGGTTTCTGCTGCGACATCTCTCGCCTCCATCAGAACACAACAGAGGGGATTTCTCCCCTCTGTTTTCGGAACCTCGTCGTGGACTGCAGCCTAGAATGGGATAACGTCGTCGTCCTCGATGATCGGGCCATCCACGCCCTCTCCACCACCCGGTGTTGCGTCACCTCGACCACTGAGAAAGACAACGCGATCTGCGGTCAGCTCGTAACTGGCGCGTGGTGTGCCATCCTGAGCCGTCCATATACGGGGGCCACCCGTCGCCTTGTCCGCGGTCAGTCGCCCCTCGATCATGACCTGCCGTCCCTTGGTCAGATACTGAGCAACCGTTTCCGCCTGACGGCGCCAGACAGACACGCGGAACCAGACTGTCTCCTCACCTTGGGAGCCATCTGTGTTCGTCCACTTGCGGTTCGTCGCCACACTGAAGGACGTAACAGGCGTCCCGTCAGGCATATAACGCATCTCGGGGTCGCGTCCCAGATTCCCAACAATGATCACCTTCTGGTAAGACATCGCGTACGACTCCTTTCGAGTACGAGCGTAAGCACTACAACAGAGGAGTTCTGATCCCTATTCTACCTCAGAGAACCCGCAAATCAACGGGACTCGCCTTCTATAAAACACACCAAGCCGTCGGCGATCCCACGCGCGACAATCTCGGATCGCTCAGTCAGCAGTTCTCTATCACCGGACATAAACCCGATCTCGATAATCGCTGCCGGCGTGTTAGGGTCAATCTCATAGAGTGCGTGGTACCGCCGCATGTCATAGGTGATCGTGAATGGGTCAAACGGCAGGCCTGTCCGCTCAGCATACAACCGGCTAAGGCAGCCAATCAGTCGATCCTCCGCATCCGGGATCGAGCTCAGCTCGGCGCGGGCAACTTTGAATCCCGAGCGATCCACAAGCGTACACGAATCCGCGTGGATCGACACTAACGCGTCCGCCTGGTAGCCCGTCAATCGCGAATCGAACTCTTCCAGCTGAGTGACAAGCCATCCCCGGGCGGTCAGCATCGTCACAACCTGGCGCGCGACATCAGTGTTGATAGTAACCTCCTGCAGGCCGTCATCGCAGACCGCGCCACTGTCGCTCCCCGTATGCCCGGCAATTATCCCTACGCGCGGCACTGTCGGCGTCGGCGTGAACTCGGTCACTGGCGTCGCAACGGGTGTCGCAGTGCTCAATGGGATGACGACGAGACTCCCGCCCGGCTCAGCCACTCCTTCCGTGCCAGTCGCTACCGCGACAATGGGCACCAGTCCGGCCGGGACCAGGAGGGCCGCAAAAACTGCGACCAGGACCAGGGCTCGCATGGTCAAACCCATCGCCCAGGGATCAGATTCCGCGCTCTTTTTCATTCGTTACGACCCCCAACGAAGCTCGGGAAGCACCTTTGAACGCCGCAGGTGGCTTGCACTAGCGCATGCGACGCTTCCATTCATCCTTTAGCTGCATCCTGTCCCAGTCAGCGCGATAGGTGAAGAAGTCGCGAAGCAGCCGGGCGAACTTGTTTGGTTGCTCCAACATCGGGTAGTGCTGCACTCCATCGAAGACAATCGAGTGGACATTGGCGCTCAGGTCCGGCACGGCACTTTCATCGGGCGGCAGGACAATGACATCGTCCTGTCCGGCAACCACAAGCACAGGTAGCGTTAGCCCACGGAGAAGCGCCGGAATGTCCAGATCGGCGGCTGAGCGCACGCTCTCGACCACCGCATCACCGTCAGTCTTTGCCGCCTCGATATCCACCTCTTCATACGACTTGAGACGGCGGCCCAAGATGGCCTTGGCAGGGTTCTCTCCACCGCCGAAGCCACTCAGCGCGCGCCCAATGCTCGCAGACGTCAACGGCACACTGACAGCCAACACCTGATCGACACGCTCGGGCTGGGCCAACGCCAGACTGAGGCCCACCACACCCCCGAGCCCATGTCCCACAATCGGCACACGATCAATCCCCAGATAATCCAGAAACCCAGCGACCTGGTCAATATACGCGGGTATGCTGTACCGCGATGCAGCTTTGTCCGAGTCGCCGAAACCCCAGAAATCCAGGGCATACGCTCGGTGTGATGACGAAAACTCGATCATGGTCGGCACCCAGTACCGCCACGAACCCAGCCAGCCGTGCAGAAACAGGAGCGGCCTGCCACGGCCGAGCGCCTCATAGTGCACGAGGCTATCATCGAGAACAACGGCGCTCATCGCAAAGGCTCCAAGGGGGTGCTTACGCCTGGCCCCTACTTTCCAGTACCCGCTGCACTTGTGCGGCAAGCTCATCGGGCGCAAAGGGTTTGAGAATGTAGTCCGCGGCTCCGGCCTCCAGTCCCTGGCGGATCTCGACGTCCTGCCCCTTGGCGGACAGGAAGATGACGGGAATGTCCTTCGTCTCGGGCTGAGCCTTGAGCGCTTCACACGCCTCGTAGCCGGTCATTGTAGGCATGCGCACGTCAAGCAAGATGAGGTCGGGCAGGGCAGCCAGCGCCTGATCGACCGCCTCAGCCCCGTTCCGAGCCGACACAACCTCGTGACCGGCAAACTGAAGCGTGAATGTGATCAGGTCCCGGATATCACGCTCATCTTCAGCGATCAGGATCTTGGCCATACGGCTACTCCTCTTCGGGGCTCAATGTCGCAGGAGCCAGACTGCGGAGGCTAGACACTGTCCCGGCGCCGGGCCTCGGCAGCAGCCTCCGTGATTTCGCGAATATCGGTAAACGGACCGTCCTCGGCCTTGAGGAAGCCGATGGCCAGTCGCATTAGCGACGTCCGGACCTCGTTGCCGGCCTCGTCCTTTGTCAACAGATACCCCTGCATACGGGTCATGAAGTCATAGTGCGTGCCGACATCATTGTCGAACCGATCGCGAATTGCATCTCGAAGCGACTCAACCTTTGCACCTCTGGTGATGACGATGAACTCGTCCCCCCCGATATGGCCGGTGAAGTCACTGGCAGTCCCGATCTCGTCGACAGCCGCGTTCAACAACATCCCAGTGAAACGCAGCACCTCCTGGCCGGCAACAAAGCCGTAGGCCTCATTAAAGGCCTGGAGTCCCTTGATGCCGATATAGAGCACCCCCCACCCATCGACTCTCAGGAGCTCGCGGAGTTGCTGCTCGATCAGCCGTCCGCTCGCCAGCCCCGTCGTCGGGTTGGTCAGACTAGCAACCTCAGCGCTCTTGATGGTATTCCGAACGCGCAGACGGAGCTCCTCGACATCGAAGGGCTTGGTGATGTAATCATCAGCCCCGAGCTCGAGACCACGGATACGGTCGGTCCGCTCATCCTTCTGCGTCAGGAAGATGATAGGGATATGGCTCGTACGCAAGTTCGTGCGCAATCGGCGGCAGACCTCATAGCCGTCGATGTCGGGCAGCATGATGTCCAACACGATCACGTTGGGCATCTTATGCCGGGTCAGATCGAGCGCGGCTGCTCCCCGCAGGGCAACATAGACATCATACCCCTGAGACTTGAAATAGAGCTGTAGCATATTGGAGATATCTGCATCATCTTCGACCACAAGGATGCGACCTGCGCTCATCCCATACCTCCTGCTCTGGAAATCGAACCTTCATCAATCTCGCGGGTACAACCGGGGATGGAGGGTCTGCCCCCCATCAAGCCCCAGATGATCGCTGTCCTCCCAGAGGACGTTCTTCCGAATCACGCGCCTTTCGGGAGTCGCGAAGAGAATCACGTCGGAGTCGATCATCCTCGCTGGAAAGATGATCAGCCCGGACCCGATGCGTACATTGTGTCCAACAGCGCCCCCCACGGCCGTCATCCCAGTGTCCTGAAGCGCTCCTTTGTAGTACGACCGCAAAGGCCGGTCCACCAAGTTGAAATCGGTGAACGTGTTTCCTGCGCCCACAAAAGACCCCCGCCCAACTACTGTCATCTGCAGGCAGGAGTTCTGTGCTACGACGCAGTCCTCCATCAACACCGAGCGATAGAGCGCCGCGCGAAACGGCAGAAACGAGCCGTTGCCCACCACGCTGAGCATCAGTTGGCAGCCCTGGTCAATCGTCACATTATCGCCGATGTGGCAATTACCGACAACCGCCCCGGCGCCAACAGACACGTTGTTACCGATGACGGTGGGGCCCTGAATCGTCGCAGTCGGGTCAATGCTGCAGTTCTTGCCGACTTTTACCAAGAATGAAGAACTCAAAACCTGCTTGCGCTCGAACATGCCTCGCCACAGGAGTCGCAGGTTCAGCCCAACATCCCGTTCGGCGTCCCGCTCGAAACGCGCACCAACCGCAAAGATCCCGAAGTCCACATTGGCGTGCAGGACGTGGAGCCAGTGCTCCACCGACAGAAACGGCTTTGTCGGCAAGTCGTAGACCAGATCGCCGTACGGGTTCGACATATGAGTGGGCACGTGGTAGAACCCAACCTCACGCGGCTCGGTATCAATCACCAGGGGGCTCACGTACGGCTCAACGCCGCGCGGGTAATACCACAAGTCGGCGACATAATGTTGACCCTGCTTGCGGATACCCTCCTGAAGATAGATCGCGTGGCCCAAGATGGCGCGGTCGTCCAGCGCAAAGGCAACCTGGCACGCTTTGCCCAGAGCCCGCGCCCGCCGGACGAACTCATCGATGAACACGGCGTCGAAATAGAGATTGTCGCGGTAGACCAGCATCTCCGCGCGATCAGGTTTGATCTCCTCCGGCGAGTTGACCTCGCGCTCCTCGGTGGTATACCGCGCCAACAAGTCGCGCTGGTGCAGCCAGAGCGGCTTCGCCAGAACGCTCAGCTCCCGCGCCGGCTCGTTGAATGGAGGGATCTTGCGCGTATCTCGCAGGATAACCTTACGCATGGATCATTTCGCCACAGCCGGGCTGCGCGGCGCCTTGTCGATCGAGAAGGTGCAAACCGGGTCTCCCAACGCAATGCACGCCGTCTCCTCAATGGCAAATCGGCGTCCTCGGCTTATCCAGAACAACAACTCATCCAGGGTTCCATGCACATAGCCACACGCGGGAATCTCAGCTCGGCGCCCGGTGCAGAACCCACACGTCTCAAGCGTGAAGAGATAGCGCTCCCGGCTCTCACCCAGCGCGACGCTCTGATCCGTGTAGCGATTGAAGATCTCAGCCACGACCTCAACTCCGATCCTGGCCCGGGCTGACAACGGAAGGAACCGCAGTAACACGTCAGCAAAGCCGACGAGCCCTCCGAATCCCTCGATCCAATATCTGAAGCTCTCTCTGCCAGCCTGTTTCGCTAATCGATCACTGGCCTGCACACCGTAGACACTTTCGAGTGCCTCGAAGAGCCGCCCGACCTCGACAAAGGTCAGTCCCGGCTGGAAGTCGGCAACAGGCAACGCGGTGGCGTAGTGCGGAAGCTTCGCCGTCGTCAGAACCGCGGTGCTGCCGTTTGGTCCCAGGACATCCCGCACAGCCAGAAGCAGAATCCGCGAGATCTTGTTGGGGAAGCTCGCAGGACGACCGAGAAGGTCAACGCTCACGTCCCCGCCAGAAATTCGAGAATCGCCTCGTGGAAACGCTGGGTCTCATCGAGCATCGGAAAGTGGCCCGAACCCTCGAAATAGTGCACGACATGGTCGCTAATCCCCTCACTTAGCAGGCTGCCCTGTTCGGGGTTGACGATGTTATCTCTACGACCATAAATCCCCATCACCGGCACGCCACATCCGTGGAGTCTTGGGCGCAGGTCGGTGGTCCGGAGGTCGCCGATGCTGCGTGAGAACGATTCAACTGTCGTCCGCGAGAGATCCTTGCGCAGCATCTCCCACAGTGTGCGCCAGTCCCGCGCGTAGGTCACAGAGAGCGTCCTGAGCAGCGCCGGCAGAAGGCCCGGAACACCATACAACGCTTTCGCGATCCACTGATAGCCGGCAGCCTTGAGCAGCAGGCTGAGTCCCGAACCCACAATCGGCGAGCCCACAACTGCGACCTTTGACACACGTTCGGGATGGGCAAGCACCAACGCGAGCGACACGGTGCCCCCCATCGAGTGGCCCATGACCCGTGCCGAGGCCAGTCCCATCCGCTCCATGAACTCATCGACCATCGCCACATATTCGACAACGGTGAAGGTGCCCTGTTTGGCGGACTCGCCAAAGCCCCAAAAATCCAGAGCATACGTCTTGTACGCGTGCTCTGCCAGGAACTCCATGGTCGACAGCCAATAGTTCCATGAGCCAAGCCAGCAATGCAAAAGGACCACTGGCTCGCCCTTGCCGATGGCCTCGAAGTGCACAATGCCCTTTTCGGTGACCATTGAACTCATGGGCTAGACTTCCTCTGGCTCGACCAGTTCCAGGATCGCGTACAGCAACTCCAGCAGGACCTCCTTGACGGATTCCTTGTCCTTCGCCACACATGGCACAACCCTGACATCCGAATCGACTCGCAGCACGATGCGCAGATCATCGGCTGGCCAAGCATCCACAAGGTCTTGCTTGTTGGCTGCTACAAGATACGGCACCGGCGAATAGCTGCGGAACGTATCGAGGATGCGACGAGCCTCGCGAAAGGTCTCCGGACGAGTGCTATCAACCATCACGACGAATCCGAGCATCCCCTCCGACAGGATCTCCCACATAAAGTCGAAGCGACGTTGCCCCGGTGTTCCGAACAGGTAGAGGATAATCTCTTCATCGATCGTGATCCGGCCAAAGTCCATAGCGACCGTCGTCTGGTCTTTGATCCGCTCCGACCGGCGGGTGATCCTGCGGTCTGTTGAGACGACGTCGATCTCGCTGATGGCCTGGATGAACTCGGTTTTGCCTGAGGAGAAGGGGCCAGTCACGACGATCTTCAACGTC
>JALOOJ010000257.1 GCA_025454475.1 Anaerolineae bacterium | reverse complement strand
CCGTTGGCAGCGAGAATCGCGTCCACGGTGGTGCCATAGTAGATCGCGATTCGGAATAGGTTCTCGCCCGCCTGAACCATATGTGTCACCGCGCCGGAGTTCTGCGCCATCACGCTCTGACCAACCAGCAGGGCCGACACCAGGGCCACCGCCAACAGAATCCCCCCAACCTGTCGCCCCTTCCGCTAATGCGTCGCACACGCGATGCACGGATCAAACGCCCGCACAACGCGCCCCACCGCGCGCTCGAGCTCCAGCGCCACACTATCGGCGCTCACGTAACGCTCAGCCGCAACCCGCAGTGCACGCTCTATAGCCATCATGTTGTGAACTGTAGGGATAATGAACTCCGCCCTGGCGATTTTCCCTTGCTCAACCCGATAGTGGTGAATCAGGGGGCCCCGTGGCGCCTCCACAAGCCCGTAACCCTCGCCATCGCACGGCGTGTAGGATCGATCCCCCGGGCCAGGTCAAACAACAGGATTGCGTGTGCCGGGCGCCCGAACGCATCACGGAAGTCCTTGAGATAGCCGTCAGCCCTCGGCGTGCCCAATCGTTCAACCAGGTTGACCCGCGCCAGGCTGTTGGCCCGGATCACGTTGCCGAGATAGCTGGACCGTTGAGCGTAGCTGTACTCGGTTTCCTCCATGGTCAGATGGGCCTGATAGGATCGGGCATCGAAGACCGCGCAGACGTCTCCGCCGTTACAGCCCAGCACCCGCACCTTGTCGCACCTTGTCCCCATAGTAGCGGGGCTCATCGGCGCCAATCGCCGAGATATAGCAGGCGGGTGCATCGTCGCCCCACGTGCCGATCCGGGCTCCCATCGCCAGCGATGCCTTCCAGTACGTATCGAAAAGCTCGCAGGCCACCGGCAGCATCTGAGAGAGCTCAGCACGCATCTGGGCCGCAGCCTCGGCCGAGATCCCCGAAGTGACACCTCCTACGACCGCCTTCACGGGGTGGATGAACTGCCCGCCGGCTACAGTGATCAGGTGCGTACCCACCTGACGAACCTGCAGCGCTCTCGTGGCGATGCTCGCTGTGGCATCGTCTGCACCGAGGTTCTGCTCGACATCATAGATGCTGGCCACACCGAACCGGTCCGGCATCGTGAAGATAAAGAGCGACGTCGCCTGGTTCTGGATCAACTGACCCAACATCAACAGCTCACGAATCTCGATGGCGACCGGAGGCGGCGTGATGCCATAGATGTCCTCCAGCGTCTTCACCGCGGCGACGTGGTGCGCCGTCGAGCACACCCCGCAGATACGCGGCACTATCACCGGCATCTGTTCGGCCGGTCCCCCTTGCACCAGATGCTCGAATCCACGGTATTCCGTGGCCTGGAAGTGCGCCGAGATGACCTCGCCGTTCCGCACCTCGATGACCACCTGCGCGTGCCCCTCGATCCGGCTTAGCGGGAATGTCAGTGTCGCCATCTCACAGCACCCTCTCTTTGGGTCTCACGGCCCGCTCACCGCCGGCATAGTCGGCGAACTGGAACAGAAAGAGCGCCAACTGGGGCGACCGCAGCGCTTCGTCGATCTCCTGCTCCGCGATCTCCGTCATCGAAGCAAAGACACGTTTGATGCTCTTGAGCCAGACCGCAGACTCCTGCTCAATGAAGACATCCGAGGGTCCGCGGCAACCCACACACGGATGCCCCGCGCGAGGGCAGGGCGCGCGACATCCCCCTCGGGTGGATGATCCCACACAGAGATAGCCCTGGTTAATGAGACAGATATCGGGAAGGACATGCCCACGCTGGAAGCCTACGAGGCTTGTGGGTCGCATGTCGCGCAGCTTGGTGCGACCACATTCCTGACACACGATCTTGCTCGCCTTGAACTCCCGGCCTTCGTCCAGCACGGCCATGAACAGCTCGGACGTAGGCGGGCACCCCGGTAAGTACAGATCCACGTGCACGTACGAGTCTACCGGGTGCGACTTCGGCAACAGCCGCGGCACGTGATAGCGTTGAGCGCCCGCCAGGAACAGCTCACGCACCTCGTCTCGGTCGCCCAGATTGGCCACCCCACCCGAGATCGCGCACGTTCCGACCGCAACCACCTGTCTTGCCCGCCTGACCGCCTGTCGCAGCTTGTAAAGGTCCTCATCGGTGCGCACGCCGCCACTGATCAGGAGGACATCCACCTCTGGAACATCGTAAACGGAGATAACGAGGGGCATATAGACGAGCTCGAACCGGTTGACCCACTCATCCGCGTTAATCAACGACACCTCACAGCCCGCGCAGCCGGAAAGCTGTAGCACGGCGAATCGCTTCATTGGACCTCCCCTTCGCGAAGGCGTCCCCATACCGGCAACGCAGAGTGTAGCCTCGCGTGTGGCATTCTGCAAGCGTGAGATAGCTTTACAATCACCTTGATGACGGTATACTGACCGCGGCTATCGCCCAAGGCCTTGGCCGGTACGTAAGATATGAGTGAGACAGGGATGATCACAAACGAACGTGTACTGCCATGCCGGCCACGAGACACAGTCCTGATCACGCTGCCCGATGCGACGACGTTCGAGGGACCCGTCGGCACCTCCGCGGGTTTGTTTCTGGATGCTGCCTATCCTCATCCCGAAGTGCCGATCATCGCGGCCCTGGTCGATGGCAAGCTTCGCGAGTTGACCTACCCGATCACGCGCGATGCGGCTGTCGAACCCATTGATCTGTCACAGTCCGATGGGGAGCGAATCTACCGGCGCTCACTCACCTTCCTGATGGTCGTCGCCGCTCACCGAGTCTTCCCGGGTATCCAGATCTACGTCGACCACTCGCTCCCGTTCGGCGGCTACTTCTGCGAGGTCAGCAACCGCGGGCCGCTCACAGAGGCCGAGCTCGAGCAGGTGGCTGCGGAGATGCGCCGGCTCGTCGCGGCGGACATGCGCATCGTCCGCGAAGACAATGTCCCGCTTGACAGCGCCCTCGAAGTTTTTCGCCAGCACGGTGAGGCCGACAAGGTCGCGCTCTTCGAGAACCGCGATCGTCGCTGCAACCCCTTCGTGCGGCTGTATAACCTTGATGGCTACCGCGACTACTTCCACGGCTATATGGTTCCGTCCACCGGCTACCTCAAGGTCTTTGGCCTACTAAGATGGGAGGGGGGCTTCGTCCTGCAGTACCCGCGCCGCATTGAGCCTTCAACGCTGCAGGAGCCCATCCAGTACCCCCAGCTCAATCACGTCTTCCGTGAATACGGAAGCTGGCTGCGCCTCCTCGGCATCGGGAATGTCGGTGAGATGAACGGGGCGATCAGTCACGACAGGGCCCGCGAAGTCGTTCTGGTCTCGGAGGCTCTGCACGAGCAGGGCATCGCTGACATCGCCGGGCAGATTGCCAACCACAACGACCGCGTGCGCTTGGTCCTGATCGCCGGCCCCTCGTCATCGGGGAAGACCACCTTCTCGAAACGGCTCGCCGTGCAACTTCTGGCCCACGGGATTCGGCCCTTCGCGCTCGAGCTTGACAACTACTTCGTGAACCGCGAGGACACCCCCAAGGATGCGTCCGGCGAGTACGACTTCGAGGCGCTTGAAGCGCTCGATCTTGCGCTGTTCAACACCCATCTCATGGCGCTGATGAACGGCGAAGTGGTGCAAATGCCGCACTTCAACTTCAGGACCGGACGGCGCGAGGCAGGCAAGTCCATCCAGATCCCCCAAGACCGCGTGATCATCGTCGAGGGGATACACGGCCTCAACCCACGTCTGGTCTATGCCCTGCCCGACGCGAGCATCTTCCGTATCTACGCCTCGGCCCTCACCCAGCTCAACCTCGATCGCCATAACCGTGTGCCCACCACCGACTCGCGCCTCATCCGTCGCATCACGCGCGATGCGCGCACGCGAGGGTACTCCGCCACCGACACCCTCCGCCGTTGGGAAAGTGTACGCCGCGGGGAGAAGTTGCATATCTTCCCCTATCAGGAATACGCCGACGTCATGTTCAACTCTGCGCTCGTCTACGAGTTGGCTGTACTCAAGCCTTTCGCTGAGCCGCTGCTCCTGCAGGTCGACCAGGACTCGCGCCAGGCTGTCGAGGCGAAGCGCTTGCTCAAGTTCCTGGAGTGGTTCCAACCCCTGGACACGGCGCTGGTGCCGGAGAACTCCATCCTACGTGAGTTTGTCGGCGGGCTCGCACTCGACGAATTCCACTGGGATTGAGCGGCATGGACCAGTGCCCGCAGTGCGGTGAGCCCCTGCACGGTGCAACGATCGTCTGCCCGCATTGCGGCGCAACCCTCGTGAATAAGCGCACTGCGCGCCGGCGGCTTAGGCCGAACCGGAGCAGCGCAGTTCCTCACCCGTCTGGTCGCAGACGTTTCTGGGGTAGGTTCTTGTCGGTGCTGTTGGCGGTTATGGTCTTCGTCGGCGTACTGGCTGCCGCCGCCTATGCTGGCATCTACGCCGGTGAGCGCGACCGTGTGGCCCGTAGGGAAGCCGCACTCGAGGAACACTACCAGGCCGGCATTGTGGCCCTCAATGAGGGTCGCGCTGAGCGCGCAGCCGCGGAGTTCGCATATGTCCTCGAACAAGAGCCCAGCCACGCACTCGCCGAACAGGGACTCAATGAGGCCCGCATTCGCCTCGAAGTCAAGCCCACCCCCACGCTCGAAGCCGCCCAATCGCTCGCCGATCTGCTTCTGGAACAGGCCCGGACGTCCTATGATGGGGAAGACTGGGTGGCGACCGCCCGCACCTTGACCCAGCTCCGCTCGCTCGACCCCTCCTTCAATCAGGAAGCTGTCGAGGAAATGCTCTTCGAGAGCCTCTACCGAGCCGGGCAGGATTACCTGACGCAGGATCAGCTCGAGATCGGGATCTCCTATCTGGACCAGGCCATAGCACTTCGTCCCCTGGATGCCGAGGTGGTCGCCGAACGCAACCTGACCGCCAAGTACCTCGATGCTCTCAACTACTGGGGCGTGGATTGGGAGCTCTGCATCACGCGCTTCGAAGCGCTCTATGCCACAGCGCCGGACTTCCGCGATGTCACTCAGCGTCTCTATCGCGCCTATGTCGAGGCTGGTGACGTCCTCGCCGGTCGGGGCGATATGTGCCCGGCGGAAGTTCAATACACGCAGGCGCTGCGGATGTTCGTTGATACTTCGGTGGAACAGGCTCGGGCGAGCGCTGCGCAGACGTGTCTGATCGCGACACCCGTCCCGATTAGCGGCACCAATCCCCTCCAGACGCCGCAGGCCATCGCCGGCTTCACGACGGGGCGGCTTGCCTATCCTGTCTACAACAGCACCGCCGGCG
>JALOOJ010000095.1 GCA_025454475.1 Anaerolineae bacterium | reverse complement strand
GTCCAGGTCGCGTCCAGGGTGAGTCGGGGCCAGCCTTCGTGGACGAACGCCATGGGGAGGTCGGCGATGAGCTTTTCGCCGTAGCGAACTCGGAGCCGACCGTCTCCCGAGAAACGACCAATCACCGTCCACTCGACATCATAGGTCGCACAGATCTCGGCAAGTCGGGCTACGGCGTCCTCGGGCACGGCAAGCACCATGCGTTCCTGAGCCTCCGACAGCCAGATCTCCCACGGGCGAAGGCCCGGGTATTTCAAGGGGACGCTGCAGAGGTCAACATCGACGCCGACATCCTTCCCGATTTCGCCCACGGCGGAGGAGAAGCCTCCGGCGCCGCAATCGGTGATCGCGCTGTACAGCCCCTCGTCACGTGCCTGAAGGATGGCATCGAGCACAGCCTTCTCGGTTATCGGGTCGCCGATCTGGACCACGCTGCCGACGGTCGTGCCCGTGTCGTGGGTCAGCTCCGCTGACGAGAATGTGGCGCCATGCATGCCGTCGCGCCCGGTACGCCCGCCAAGCGCTACGATGCAGTCGCCGGGCTGCGGGTCGGTTCTGTGTCCGCCCTTGGGCGCGATGCCGACGCAGCCGCAGTAGACGAGCGGGTTGGCCACATAGCCCGGATCATAGAGGATCGCCCCGTTGACGGTGGGAATGCCCATCTTGTTGCCGTAGTCCTCGATGCCCGCCACGACGCCCTGGGCGATACGGCGTGGATGCAACGTGCCGCTGGGAACGCCGCTATCGGCCATATCCAGAGGGGCAAAGCACAGGACATCGGTCGCCGCTATCGGGCGGGCGGAGACGCCAATGACATCCCGGATCACACCACCGATCCCCGTGTTGGCGCCGCCGAAGGGTTCCAGGGCGGATGGGTGGTTGTGTGTCTCCACCTTGAAGGAGATCTCGTAGTCGTCGTCGAAGTCGATGATGCCCGCGTTGTCGACGAAAGCGGAGCGCACCCAGGGCCTGGCGAGGCGCTCGGTGGCCGCACGCAGATAGGTGCCAATCAGGCCGGGGATCGTCTCGGTGTGGGGCGAGCCTGCCCCGATGCGCGGCATGCCGCCCTCGCAACGGTAGTCGATTGTGGCTTTGAAGGTCTTGTGCAAACAGTGCTCGGACCAGGTCTGGGCCAGGATCTCCAGCTCGACGTCGGTCGGGTCTCTACCCAGCGTACGAAACGCTGACTGGATTGCCTGGAGCTCCGGAAGTGAAAGAAACAGCACACGCGATGTGCTCAGACGCAGGAGGCTACTATCATCGAGATCGCGGATCGCGACCACCGCGACATCGTCACTTGGCGCGGCGTCGGGCACGAACGCCGGCACCATCTCGCCCACGGTGTAGGACTGGATGACCTCGTTGCAGAGCAGCTCCCGCGCGATGCGGTGTAGGTCCTCAGGCTGGAGGTCACCCTCCAGCACATATCGAGTACCGGTGGTGAAGGTGTCAAGACCCTCACTGCAAAGCATCGCAGCGCGACGGCGCACGTGGCCCGCCACCGGATCGGTCACGCCCGGATGGAAGCCGACCTCGATAACGTGTTGCTGGGAGGCTGCGGCAGAGGGGTTGCCCGCGGGCTTCGTGGTTATTGGGCTGGCCCGATACTCCTCCACCACCGGGTCGACCAGCAGCTCGCGTGCTATGCGGTCAACCTGGTCCGGCCCAAGCTCGCCTCGGACAAAGGTGAGGTCGCTGATAGCCAGCGTCTGCACGCCCGTGATACCTAGGCGCGCGATCTGTTCCAGAACCTGAATGGCGCGACCATCGGTCCCGCGAACCCAATAGACCTCCACACGATACGTTCCGGTCACAGTGCCTCCAGGCTGGCAGATTCAGGGGAACCGGGGATGGAACCCCTACAGATTGTGGATGCTGTGTCGGCAGCCACCGCAGTCGGGTGCGAAGATGATACTATGTGCCCGGTGTGTGTCAAGGGAGCCCCCAACGCAGGGCTATTGCCGGTCGAACACGAGGGCACCGGCCGCCCCTTGATTGGGTGAGGGGGAGGGGCAAAGGGCCCCCCACGGGAACGCCGCAACAGGGGTCTGGTGCATCTTCTGTAGGGGCAGGGCTTGTCCCTGCCCTCTGAACCATAGCCGCCGGTGACTGCGCTGGCGTTCCGACGCCCAAATGCCCGGCATCGCGAGGGGAGCGGGTCAGGCAGGGGCGCCGAGGGCGGCGGCGACAGCCTCTGCCGCGCGGGCGGGAGTTGCCGGATCGGCAGCGTCGAGCCAGAGGACCTCCGGGTCGGCGGCGCGGAACCACGCGTACTGCCGGCGTACGAAATCGTGAGTGTCGAGCTTGATGCGCTCGACTACATCAGACAGTGATGCGGACCCCTCGATGTAGGGCCGGAACTGGCTGTAGCCCAGGCCCGACATCGCCGGAAGCTCCCACGTGTATCCGCGGTCGAGGAGCGCCCTGACCTCCTGCTCCAGCCCGGCAGCGACCATAGCGTCGACGCGTGCGTCCGCTCTTGCATAGAGCGCAGCCCGATCCATCGTGAGACAGAGCGTCAGAGGATCATAGGGGGGCGAGATGCGGCGGCGCAGCGCCGAGAAGGGCTGCCCGGACTTGATCGTGACCTCGAGCGCACGTACGACACGACGGATGTTACGCGGGTCGACGAAGTCGATGGCATGGGAATCGAGCGCAAGCAAGCGCCGCCAGAGCGCGTCGGGATCCGACGCGGCCTGTGTCTCGAGGTCTGCGCGCAACTCCGGATCGGGCGGAACCTCAGGGACCTGCCAGCCCTGAAGCAGCGCTTGCACATACTGCCCGGTGCCGCCAACGATGAACGGGACGGCCCTACGAGCGGCGACATCGTCGATGGCCTCTCTGGCGAGCCGCAGGAAATGGGCCAGGCCGACGGTCTCGTCTGGGTTCGCAATGTCCACGAGGTGGTGACGCACTCGCCGCATGTCCTCACTGGTGGGCTTGGCCGTGCCGATCGTCATTTCGCGGTAGAACTGGCGCGAGTCGGCGGAAATCACCTCTCCGCCGAACTGCTCAGCGAGGTGCACACCCAGCGCGGTCTTGCCGACCGCAGTCGGACCAACAATGACGATCAGGGGGAATGTGCGTTGGTGTTGTGTCACAGGCGGAGTGTACACTGGCGCGTGATGCTGGCAAGCTGCAGAGTTCTTGATGGTTGACGCCACGGAGTGTAGCAACCGTCTGCATCCGACCTGCCTTCTCGCTCGCTGATTCGCTTTCTCGCCACCTTGATCTATGATGGGTCGCGGCGACACGGAAGCACTGAACGGAGGATGTAGGGATGGGAATGACGATGTACTCGCAACTGGACGATCGCTGGCAGCGCATCATGCTGGGCGAGAGCAGCACGACGATCGGGGCCAACGGGTGCTTGCTCTGCGCAGTCGCTTCGGGGATGGCGGATGCCGGCGTGACGATCGACGGTTTGCCGCCTGATCCGCCACGGCTGAACCGCTGGCTAGCGCGGAACCGTGGGTATGTCGCGGCGCGCACGTCGACCAGGGAACGCAATCTCTTCGTGTTCAACGCCCTGGGTCCATTGGGCGTGAAGCTTGTCGAGTACATCGATGCGCGATCCTCGGCGGCGCCGGTCGCCAAGATCGAGAAGGCGCTGGAGAAGGTAGACCACTTTGTCGCGATTCACGTCGATTTCACCCCGGGGGGTTCGAACCAACAGCACTGGGTCCGTGCGGTCGCCTGGCACACAAGCGATGTTCAGTTGATGGATCCGTGGATCAAGGGAGACAGTCAGGAGGCGTACCTTATGACGCGCTATGCGCTGCCGTCGTGGGACGAGCCTGCGCGGGCGGTCTTCCGCATCGCGATCTATCAAGCCCTTGGGGTGTCGGCGACGTTGACGGCATCGAGTCTGAACGAGCGTGCTATCGTCCAGGAGCAGCTCTACACCTATCAGCCGTGAATGAGTCGTAGGCTTCCACGGGACGCCACAGACTGCCAAGGATCGCCCAGAGATCGGTGTAGATCCGTGTCGATGTATGAGCTAGCGAGTTCGCGGCGGGAGTAGTTCGACTGGTTCAGCCTCGAGGCTGGTGTAGAGGGTGATGCGCTGCAGTGTGCCCCTCTCGTCCATCGCCACCGCGACGAAGCTCACGTGCCAGGTGGCCTGGTCCGGAGCGGGGTGTGACCCGAGGTAGCTGAGCGCGACAAGGGTCATCCGCTCGGCTTTGCGGCGTGTGAGACTGAGCTCTGGGCTGAAAGCAGGCGCCGCCCGGCGCGTGCGCACCTCGACGAAGTGGATGTGTTCCCCACGCTCGACGATCAGATCGACCTCGCCCATAGCGCAGCGCCAGTTCCGCTCGATCACCCGGAAGCCGTGTTGCCCAAGCGCCTCCGCCGCGAGCGCTTCGCCACGCCGGCCAAGTCTGCCCCTGTTGCTGGTGGTCATGGTGCGGATGGTACCGGCGAATGCTGGAGCTGCAAGCGATGGCGGAGAGGCGGCAAGGCTGGAGCCTAGAGTGATAAGGGACGACAGAGCTACAGGGGTGAGACCAGCCAACCAGGCGCCGCAGCAGACGCTCACCGGCTCAGCCTTCGCGTCACTGCGCCTTCTCGCTTCACCACCCACTCGCGTTTGCCAAACTCGGCTTGGGGGGTATGATTCTCGTTTGGACCTAGCAAGGCACACGTGGGGGGATGGGCGCATATGGTGCAGCGGTTGATGCAGATCAGCAAGTGGTTGGTGATCGTTGGTGCGGTGATGCTGGCGGCCGTGGGGATCGTCTCCTGGGCTGCAAGCCCTTCGGGCGCGACAGTGGTGGTTACGCCGACGCCGATGGAGACGGCGGTCGTGGTCACGGCGACACCTTCGCCGTCGGCTGTGCCACCCTCGCCCTCAGCCCCACCGCCCACGTGGACAAAGACGCCGGAGCCATCGGCGACTCCTACGCGCACACCACGACCGACGCCTGAGCCTACGGCGACGCCAACGCAGACGCCAACCCAGACACCCAGTGCGCTCGCGGTTCCGCCGAGTGCCCCGTTCCCCGAGCTCTCGGGCACTCCGATCGTGTTCTCCACGATGCCTCAGCCCTCGCCGATGCCCTATGTCACCCAGCCGGACGGTACGGTCAACATCCTGCTGCTGGGTATGGACCGGCTGGCGGGGCAGGGGGTAGCACGCACCGACGTGATGATGATCGCGTCGGTCTTTCCTGACGTGCCAGCGGTGGGGCTGTTGTCGATTCCGCGGGACTATTACGCGTGGATTCCGGGCTGGGGACTCGACAAGATCAACACGGCGTACGTGCGGGCCGAGAGGGTGGGTTACCCCGGCGGAGGGCCGGCTCTGGCGAAGGCCACCGTGGAGTACAACTTCGGTGTGCCCGTTCACTACTATGCGTTGGTCGATTTCAGCAGCTATCGCACGATTGTCGATGCCGTCGGTGGGATCGATGTCATTGTGGAATGTCCCTTCCACGACACCTACCCCGACGTTGAGTCACCTACCGGGCAATCCGACATCGACTTGGAGGCTGGACTGCATCATCTCAGCGGCAAGCAGGCGCTCTGGTACGTTCGCTCACGGTGGAACACGTCGGACTTCGACCGGCATCGGCGGCAGCAGCAGGTGCTCATGGCAATACTGAGCCAGGCGCGCAGTGCTGATATGCTCCTGCGGGTCCCTGAGCTCTGGGGCGCCTATCGAGAGAGCGTCGAGACGGACCTGACGTTGCCGCAGGTCGTGTCGCTTGCCTCAGTCGGCGTGCGCCTGGACACACGCGACATCCATAACACCTTTATCCGGGGGACCGATGTGCTGACGTCGTGGACCGCGCCCAACGGCGGCGCCGTCCTGGTGCCAAAGCTCGACGCGGTACAGGCGCTGGTGCAGGATGCGATGCGCCCTCTGGCAAGCAGCCGTGCCTCTCAGCGAGCCTACCGCGTCGCGGTGTCGAACGGCACCTGGAATCAGGCGTGGGGTGACGTCGCGGCCTACCGGCTGGGTCTGGAGGGATTCGTGGTCGAGTCGGTGACGCGCATCGACCCTGTCGCGCGCACCCAGGTGATCGACCATACCACAACATCAAAGGGATCGCCGTTGTGGAAGCTGAACAGCATGTACCGTCTGCAGGCGGGTGACGTCGTTGCGCAGCCAATGGAGGACGGCGAGGTGGACTTTCGGGTGGTGCTGGGTGCCAACTACAACCCGTGCACTGCGACGAATACCGCCTACTGGAGGCCGACCCCGACGCCTCCGGCGACGGTGGCGCCGTAGCGTCTGGGCGGAGACGGAGCGGGAGGGTAACCTGAAGGCCATCGGCGATCGCCCGCGGTCCGCAGAGCAGCTAGGTGCAGGCTGGGACCGCGGACGACTCGTCCGCATCCGGGCCTGTTCGTCACGGTAGAGGTAGGACGGGTCACCCAACTCGTCTGGCGCGCAATGAAGCTAGAGTGCCAGGCCGCAGCTAGGGCTCCGGGACCACTCCCCCACAACGCGCGTAGTTCGCCAGGTGCTCGTCGTTGGTCGCCGCGAACACGTGGCTGCCGTCCTGCTTGGCGCAGTCGACCATGAAGAAGTAGAACTGCGTCTCGGCGGGCTGGGCCGCAGCCGCAATCGCACTGAGGCCTGGGCTGGCGATGGGACCGGGCGGCAGGCCAAGGTTGCGGTAGGTGTTGTAGGGCGACGCGACTTCCAGGTCATCGAAGGTGAGGAAGCGCTTCCACCAACTGCCCTCATCGGGACGGTATCCCAACGCGTATTGAACTGTCGGGTCGGTCGACAGGGGCCAGCCATCGCGGAGGCGGTTGTAGAAAACGCCCGCGATCACGGGACGTTCGACATCGAGCACGGCCTCGCGCTCGACGATGGCTGCGAGCGTGATACCCTCGTAGAGTGAGAGGCCCTGCGTACTGAAGGCCTGGCGCAGCTCAGGGGTGACCTTGGCGCCGAAGTTCTGCAGCATACGATCGACCACGTCCTGGGCCGTCGCGCCGAACGGCACCCGGTAGGTGTCGGGGAAGAGAAAGCCCTCCAGGGTCGCGGTCAGCGGGACCTGTGCGAGGAAGTCGTGATTCGCCACAAGCGTGGTGCTCGACCAGCCTGTCTGGACCAGGGCCAGGAAGTCGGCGGCCGCGATGGTCGTCTGTTCGGCCACGAGCTCCGCGACTTCCTCGATCCGCTTACCCTCAGGAATCGCCACTTGCTGCTCGGCGGTGGCCCCCGACTCAAGCGCTCGCGCGATCTGCGGGAGTGTCATCGCTTGGCTGAGTTCGTAGGTGCCCGCCTGGATGCTCTGGTCGATCCCCTTGGCCTGCACGTACCGACGGAAGAGCTCAGTGTCGGCGATCAGGCGTTTTGCTTTCAGATTGCCCGCGATCTCGGCAATGCTCTGTCCGGGCGCGACGGTGAATGTGATTGGTGTCTCGTCAGTCCCCATCGGGGTATCCAGAGCTTCTTGGTTTGCCTCGATGTAAGCGTTGAGGTAAAGCGTCTCCAACTCACAGCCCAGCACCAGGAAAGCTGCTAGGAGCAGAAACAGGATCTTGACCCCTCGGTTCATATGCTTGGGTTCCTTTCTCCATCGGGCAGGGGGGGAGGCATCGCGGGCAGGGCCTGCGTATCTAGATAGCTCTGCAGGATCACGGCGGCGGCGACGGCATCGATCCAGTCCTTGGCGATCGCTCGCCCCTGCGCTCGGGCGATGCCCTCAGCCTCGTGGGTCGTGAGGCGCTCGTCCCAGAGTACAGTGGGTATATCGATCGTCGCCTGGAGTGCCGCAGCGTAGTCGCGAACCCATCCGGCCTGATGCCCCTCGCTGCCATCCATGTTAAGAGGTAGGCCGATGACGAGGCGCTCGATCTTGTGTTCCGAGATCAGCGCCCGGATATGGTCGTGGTCGTGCGCTCGCGAGCGCCGAGAAAAGACCTCCAGGGGGCGCGCAACCAGACCAGAGACGTCGCTGATCGCCACGCCAATGCGCCTATCGCCGGGATCAAGGGCGAGGTGGCGCATAACGGCTGTACAGTGTAGCGAAGTACGTGCCCAAAGCGGCCGTGCCCGGTTCGACTGGAGGAGTGGGCATGAGGGTCGTCATCAGGGTGTGAGCCCTGCCGGGCGGACCTCGATCTGCGTACGGATGGGGAGGCGGGGCACATAGGGAAACCAGGCCGGCGACACGGTCACCTCGGGCGGCGCGGCCAGCAGCATCGTTGCCTGGAGCTGCGCGGCGACGTCCTCGATGCGCTCGCCGAGACTGAGTTCCTTGGCAGCCTCAAGGTCGATCTTGGCCGTCGCGAAGCCCTCAGCCGCGACATAGAAGGTGAATTGGCCTGGTCCGACGTCCTCCTCGGCAGCCTCGCCGATGCTGTACTGCGCGTCGCTCAGCGTGTATCCATCGGGAAGCTGCGTCAGCAGTTGGTAGTAGGCCACCTCCTGTACGTCCCGAGCGTTCACGGCCTGACCCGTAATCAGCAACCGCAGCGACAGCCCGAGGACGTCTGTCTGTTCGCCCACCAGATGCGTGTATGCGGCTCGTGGGGCGGCCTGGATGATCAGCGACTGGCGCGGCATGAACTGTCCAGGCACCTTAGCTGCAATCTCCTGGAGGCCGTTGTAGGCCTTGGCCATCACCTGCTGCGCAGCCAAGTCCCAGGCCCGGTCGCGATCCTCCTGGGAGACCGTGCGAACTGTCTTGCTCTCCGCGCCGGAGATCGGCTCGGGGTTGGTAACGCGGATGGCAAAGCCGACGACGCCCTCAACCAGGTTGATCTGGTACGCATCGACGTTGCCGCGGGGTCCCTCAACAAGGGCCTCGACGGGCGCGAAGGCCTGCCCGAATGCCGGGACGGTCACCCCGCCGGTGAGTTGGTAGCGCACGGGATAGGAGCCTGCCGAGGTGCGCACGACGGTGGCCGCGGGCACTGCGTAAGCCTGGCCCAGGAGGTTGGTGAGCAGGACCTGTCCGGTCGCGCGTCCCGTCAGGTCGTATCCGCGACCGCTGGTGATGACCTCGGCGTAACCCTCGAACTCGTTGCCGACGCGGGTCGACGGGACCAGCCCGAGCTCCAGGTCAACCGATTCGAGGTCATCGGAGACGGAGATGGGCACAATGCGCGAATAGCTCAGGCTCTGGGGACTGAGGACAATCTTGGCTGACGGTACGGTGAGTAGAAGAGCAGCGCCGACGACGCCCACCACGGCGAGAAGCAGAATGCCCTCCACGGCGAGCAGCCATAGCGGCGGTCGCTTCTGTGCCACCGACTTGGGTCGCTGTGGGATGGGTGCCCACCAGGGAAGCACCGGTTGTTGGGGACGTGCCCTGCCCTTGATGGGTGGGAAGCGTCCGTCACGCGCCAAGTGCGCCTCGGCATCGGCTTCGGACCTGAACACCGGCGCACCGGCCTTGCGAGCCACGGTACGTTGCAGGGGATCGGCGATGGCGAAGGCGATCTCCTGGCGACGCTCCTGGGCGGCCCGAAGAAGCACCTCATAGTCCAGTGGCTGGGTCCACCCGTGGTCTACGTTCCAGGGTAGTGAGACCAGTACTTGGTGGTCATCGACGCGGCGCAGTGTCTCGCGAAGCGTGTACCGGTCATCGTTCGTGTCGATCGTGATCGTCTGCACGGCGGGCAGTATGCCACAACTCGCCGATTTGCCAAGACTCCGGCTGCTGGAGCCTATGTCGCCCAGAAGCGGGGCTTCATCTGGTACACCATGCGCAGCCGGAACGCGGGCCGTCGGAACGGCTACATTAGAATGGAGCGCGACGCTACCGGGACGTGGGCCGTCGGAACGGCTACATTACAGCGGAACGTGACACTACCGGGACGTGGGCCGTCGGAAAGGCTGCACTACAGCCGGAAGGGGAGCATGACGTGGAAGGAACTGCCGGGCAGGGCCACCTCGTCATGGCCGGGGCTCTCGGCCCAGATCCGACCGCCGTGGGCCTCGACGATGCCGCGAGCGACGGTGAGCCCGAGTCCAGGCCCGCCGCCCTTGAACTTCGTTTTGCCCGAGGAGTGGAGCGTGATGTCGCCGGTCGAGTAGAACTTGGTGAAGATCAGCTCAAGCGATTCCGGCCCGATACCGATTCCCGTGTCGCTAACTACAACCTCAACATACGCTGACGGGTTCGACGCTTCGGCTTCGATCAGGCGGGCGCTCACCGTGATGCGACCACCGTCTGGCGTGTACTTGATCGCATTGCTCAGCAGCTCATGAAACACCTTGCTCAACGCATCGGGGTCGGCCGTGATCTCTGGAACCGCCTCGAGGCTCTCGGTCGTCAGCGACAGCCCGCGTTCCACGAGCGCGCGCTGCAGCCGGGAGACGGCCGTGCCAACCACAAGCTCGAGCGTAACGGGGCGAAGGTTGAGCCTGAGCGCGCTGGCATCGATCTTGACGATGTCGAGCATCGTGTTGATGATGCCGCCTAGCCTATCGGCGCCGGTCACGATCCCCTGCACTTCCTGGTGTCGCAGAGGGTCGTCCGCAATGAACGGGTCTCCCGCGAGCATCTGGCTGTACCCGTTGATAAGAGTCAGTGGGGTCCTGAGCTCGTGGGAGACCACGGTGATGAAGTCGGACTTGTTGCGGTCCAGAAGCTCTAGGTTGCGGTAGGCAGTTGCGAGCTGTTGAGTCCGCTCGTCGACGATTGCCTCGAGGTCCTCGTTCAGATGTGTGACCTCGGCGTAGAGCCGGGCGTTGCGGATCGCCACGGCGATCTGATCGGCGAGGGTTGTGAGGGCCGTCACGTCCTCGGGCGCAAATGCGCAGGCTGTCTCGCTCTGGATATCGAGGGCGCCGATCAGCGCGTCGCCGAAACGCAAAGGCAGCGTCACCTCGGACTGGATGGCACCAAGTCGGTCAACGGGCAGATAATGCGGATCGCGGCACGTATCGTTGGTCAGGTAGGGCGTGCCCGTACGGCACACATGCGCGATGATACTTAGGGGGGCGTTCAAGGGAATGACCGAACCGGGCTCGAGCACTGGTGCGGCGGTGCCGTATTGTCCGGCGTGCAGCACGATGGTATCGCCCTGCGGTGCATGACGCAGGGTCCAGATCCCCAGGTAGGCATAGCCGAAGCGCTCTCGGATCAGGCTCACGAGTTCGTACAGCAGCCGGTTTACGTCCAGGATCGAGGCAATCTGGTGGATCACCTCGGCGCTCGTTTCCAGGCGCATCGTCTGCCGCGAGAGGGCGTGGTTGACAGCGTCCAGCCGTTCGACTAAGCCCTCCAGCTCAGCGCGCTGGCGGTACAGATCGAGGAAGACCTTGACCTTGCTAAGCAGGATCCGCGGAGAGACTGGC
Source organism: Anaerolineae bacterium (assembly GCA_025454475.1). Lineage (GTDB taxonomy): Bacteria > Chloroflexota > Anaerolineae > B4-G1 > SLSP01 > PWVB01. The sequence continues at coordinate 5,767 of JALOOJ010000095.1, read as the reverse complement.
TTGTTGAGGAAGTCGACTGCGCCTGTCTCGTAGGCGCGATGGTGGTGATACGTGTCCGAATCGTGGGCGCTGACGAAGATGATGGGGAGAGACGCTGTCTTGGGGATCTGGCGAAGTGCTTCCGCCAGGCTGTAGCCGTCCATCCCGGGCATCCGGACGTCAAGCAGGGCGACGAAGAGCTGGCTCTCCTGAGCGGCGAGGACCAGGGCTTCATCACCCGACTCAGCCTCCAGGACGTCGACGTCGAGCGTACTCAGCGTTCGCGCGAGCATACGCCGATTGGAGGGTAGATCGTCCACGATCAACACCCCTGGCTTGCGTTCCGAGCTTCGCGCATCATCCTGTGAGGGCATAGTCTGAGTATATGCCAGTAAACGAATGGCTGCAAGGGACGCGCAAACAGCATTGTGTTGCGCCCGGGGGCATATCGGTGACCTTGGGCGCCTGTCGCCGCACAGGAACGGTTTCTGCCGTCGGGTCGCGCTCGCTGCGCTCACGGACCCCACTCGAAGGCAGTGTCGGCGACGCGCCTCAGAAGGCCGCAGAATAGCCCCGCCCCGGTATCAGGCGCTCCGGGGTTTGACACTCGGGCGGCTTCGGGTACACTCCGATTTTGCAGATGATCATCACGTAATCTCCTGCGACCCAGGGATGGGTCGCCTGTACTGGGAGGGGATATGGACAGGGCTACCTTGGATATGGTGCGGACGCAGACGTTGGGCTACCCGCGTATCGGTCGGGATCGCGAGTTGAAGCGAGCGTTGGAGAGCTATTGGGCGGGCAAGCTTGATTCGGCGGGTCTGATGGCGGCGTTTCACAGCGTTGTCGAGGATGGCTGGATGACACAGCGCGAGGCCGGCATCGACCGGATCGCCGTGGGCGGGGAGAGCCTGTACGACCACGTCCTGGACTGGGCCGTGCGTTTCGGCTTGATCCCGGCGCGGTTCGGGGCTCTGCAAGGCCTCGATCGCCTGTTTGCGATGGCCCGAGGCGTGCCGGGCATCGCCGCGCTGGAGATGACGAAGTGGTTTGACACCAACTACCACTACCTCGTCCCGGAGATCGGCGCGGGCGTGGTGCCGGAGGCGGACTTCGCGGGCTTCCTGGAGCTTGTGGAGCGGGCGCGCGCCACGTTGGGCGAGCGGGCAGTGCCAGTGGTGCTCGGGCCCTATACGTTGCTGCGACTGGCGCATCTGTCGATACCGCTCGGGGTTGCCCTTGGCAAACTGCTGCCACTGTACCGGGAGCTCCTGGCGTCGTTGGCCTCGCTAGGGGTGACCGAAGTTCAGATGCACGAACCCGCGTTCGTATTGAGCGGCGCTGACGAGGCGCGGGACGAGGTGGAGCGCATCTATGCCGGGTTGGCGGACGCCGGCGCCTCGCTGAATCTGGTTACCTATTACGACGATCTGGGCGACGCTTATCCCTGGGTCGTGCAGCTTCCAGTCGACGCGATCACGCTGGACTTCACGCGCGGCAACTCGCTGGCGCTTGTCGAGGCGCAGGGCTGGCCCACAGGCAAGGTGCTTGCCGCGGGCGTGATCGATGGTCGTAGCGTCTGGCGGCTGCGCCCCAACGAGGTCGAGGACACGCTTCGTCGCCTCCGGGCGGTTCCTTCGCTGCAGACTCCGGGCGCGCTGAGGCTGAGCATCTCCTCGTCGCTGCAGTTCGTGCCGCACAGCGCCTCGCGAGAGACGGCCCTGCCCGACCCGCTGCGCGGGGTGCTGGCGTTCGCGGATGAGAAGCTGGGCGAGCTAACGGCGCTCGCCACGGGCGATCTGTCGGGCGCGCGCGCGGCGTGGGCCGCCTTTGAGAGGTTCGCACCCGCCGACGAGGCCGTGCGCGCACGCGTCGCAGGGCTAACGGCTGGGGACTTCCGGCGCGCGTTGTCCTACGTGGAGCGCCGGCCGAAGCAGGTCGCCCTGCCGCTTCTGCCGATGACGACGATCGGCTCCTTCCCGCAGACACGCGAGGTGCGCCAACTACGCTCCCGGTACACGAAGGGTGAGATCACCCTTGCTGAGTACGAGGCCGGTATCGACGCGCTGACTGCCTATGCGATTGGCGTGCAGGATGGGTTGGGGCTGGACATGCTTGTTCATGGTGAGTTCGAGCGGACTGACATGGTAGAGTTCTTCGCCCAGAAGCTGACCGGTTTCGCATTCACGCAACACGGGTGGGTGCAGAGCTTTGGCAGCCGGTGTGTCAGGCCGCCTATCATCTACGCAGATATCTCACGGCCCGCGCCGATGACCGTGCGTGAGTTTGCCGTGGGGCAGTCGTTCACATCAAAGCCTGTCAAGGGCATGCTCACTGGTCCGGTGACAATCATCAACTGGTCGTATCCGCGGGCCGACATCCCGCGCCAGGAAATCGCCTACCAGCTCGGGCTGGCGCTGCGCGACGAGATCGCCGACCTGGAGGCAGCAGGGGCGAAGGCGGTTCAGGTCGATGAGCCCGCGTTGCGTGAGGGACTGCCGCTTAAGCGTGATCGGTGGGGCATCTATCTGGCCTGGGCGACGGACGCTTTCCGCCTCGCGACGTGCAAGGCGCTGCCTGAGACGCAGGTTCACACACACATGTGCTATTCCGAGTTCGGTGAGATCCTTGAGGCGATCGACCGGCTGGACGCGGACGTCATATCGATTGAGAACGCTCGCAGCGATGATGCCACGCTGCGCGATCTGGCGATCTACGGCTACCCGCGTGAGGTCGGACCCGGCGTCTACGATATCCACAGCCCGGTGGTACCTGCGGCGGCGTTCGTTGAGGCAAAGGTGCGCTCATTCCTGGCGCATCTGGCGCCGGAACGCATTTGGGTGAATCCCGACTGTGGTCTGAAGACGCGGACGTGGGCCGAAGTCCTGCCGTCGCTGCGGGCGATGGTGGAGGCGGTGGCGAAGGTCCGGGCGGAGCTGGGGTAGAGGGTGACGATCGAGAACGCGTTTCTCAGGCGACTCGATGATGCTCGGGCGCCATTGCTCGCGGACGGGGCCATGGGCACCATGCTGAACGCCAGAGGCGTGGCGTTCAGCACGTGTTTCGACGCGCTGAACCTTTCGGACCCGGCGGCCGTAGCTGAGGTGCATCGAGCCTACCTTGACGCCGGGTCTGACATCATCCTGACGAACACCTTCGGCGCGAACCGGTTCAAGCTGGCAGAGCACGGGCTTGAGGACCGGGTGGGCGAGATCAACCGCGCCGGGGTGGCATTGGCGCGCCGGGTGGTGCTGGCAGTATTCCGCGACGTACTCGTGGCGGGTGACGTGGGTCCGCTGGGTGTTCGGCTCGCGCCGTATGGCCGCGTTCAGAGTGCTCAGGCGCGCGAAGCGTTCCTCCAGCAGATTGGCGCGTTGGTCGAGGGCCAGCCCGACCTCATCGTGGTCGAGACACTGACCGACCTGGAGGAGAGCCTGGCAGCGGTGCAGGCCGCACGCGAGGCGACGGACCTCCCGGTCGTTGCTTCTATGACCTTCACGCGCGACGATCGCACGCTGTTGGGCGACGCCCCGGCGGTGGTGGCGCGGCGTCTGTCTGAGGAGGGCGTCGACGTCATCGGTGTGAACTGCTCGGGCGGGCCGGTGCAGCTCCTGCGCATCCTTGAGCAGATGCGTGCAGCGGCGCCAGATGCGCGATTCTGGGTGAAACCCAATGCGGGATTCCCGGAGCAGGTCGCCGGGCGCATCCGCTACCCGGCAACGCCGGAGTACTTCGGTGAGTACACGTGGGCGTTCCGCAAGGCGGGCGCAAGCGTTGTCGGCGGGTGCTGCGGCACGACTCCGGCTCATATCGCTGCGATGCGCGCGGCGATCCGGGCCGGCGAGCCCGTGGAGACCCGCATACTCAGTGAACCCAGTGTCGTGCACGCTGTCGGCGTTGACATCGCGCCGGACCAGCTGGGCTCGCGACGCACAGGCTCCTGGCAGGGGCGACGCTGCTGCGTGAGGCGGGCGCGGACGTGATCAATGTGGCGGACAGCCCGATGGCGCGGATGCGAATGAGCCCGTGGGCGGTATGCTCACTGATACAGGAACGGGTGGAGATCGAGACGACGTTGCACTTCCCGACGCGCGGGCGCAATCTGCTGCGCGTGCAGGGCGATCTGTTGGCTGCGCACGCTCTAGGTGTGCGTAATGTCTTCGTCGTGATGGGCGACCCTACCGCGATCGGTGACTACCCGGACGCGATGGACAACTACGACGTCGTGCCCTCGGGTCTGATCAAACTGATTACGCAGGGCTTTAACGCCGGTGTGGATCACGCGGGTGCGGACATCGGGCAGCCTACGGCGTACTTCGTCGGCGGGGCGCTGAACCTGGCGCCGGACGATCTCGCACATGAGATTCGGGTGCTCCGGCGAAAGGTGCAGGCGGGGGTGGACTTTCTGCTGACGCAGCCGGCGTACGACGCGGTAGCGGCCCGCCAGGTGCTCGATGCATATTCCGGGCGCTACGGAGCACTGCGCGTGCCGGTGTTGGTGGGTATCCTGCCGCTCTACGGCGTGCGACACGCGCGGTTCCTTGATAACGAAGTGCCAGGGATCACGATTCCGCCGGAGGTCGTGGCGCGGCTGGAGGCGGCTGGTGACGATGCGCCACGCGAAGGCGTACGTATCGCGGGCGAGCTCATTGAGGCAGTACGCCCGTGGGTGCAAGGCGCCTACGTGATGCCCGCGTTCAACCGTTACGACCTGGCGGCTGAGGTCATCGAGGCCGCGCGGAGTCTTCATCGCCAAGACGCGAAGGGCGCCGAGAACACCAAGTGAGGCTGAGTTGCCTCTCGTCCCTTGGCGTCCGCTGCGACCTTCGCGGATAGCCTGGTCTCCTATGCGGCCAGCTTCGCGGCCCAGGCGGCCGCGCGCTCCAGTTCGCCGTCCTTCAGCGGGCCTTCGGACGCCTTGACGATGAAGCCCTCATCGGGCGCACTCATCTGCCCGCCTTTCTTCGTGAGGGCGCCAAGGATGGGCTTCGCGGCGTAGCCGAAGAGCTTCACCATGGTCTTCAGGATCGCGGACCCGGTGTCCTCGGGCGAGATCCGCGTATCAAACCCAGCGACTTTGACGCCGCTGAGTGCGTTGGCGGGCAGCGCCTTGATCCACGCCATCGTCGCGGGTGTCGCTCTGAACGCGCGGGTGGGTGACCCGACGACCAGGAGTTCCACGCCCGTGAGATGCTCGGTTGTGACCGCGCCAACCCTGACCGCCTCGGCGCCTAGCGCCTGACCCATGACCTGCGCGATCTCCTCCGTGTTGCCAAAGACCGAATCGTAGACTACCAGAGCTTTCATCGTTACACCTCATGAGGGTTAGAGCTGGAAAGAACACGGTGCTCGCCCCAACCGCATCCGTCCCCGCCTCAGGAACGGCTGACAACTCGCGACGATGCGGATTATAGCAGGAGTTCGAACCGCTGATTAGGCTGAGGCGGATGATGGCGCGGCGGATACCCCGGTCTGACTGGATTCCGTCGTCGCGCGCATCGCGGCGGCCTCCAGCGCAATAACGGCGTCCGAATGCACCTGTAGGAGGTCCGAGGCCTTCGTATCCACCCAGAAGCGTACGTTCACGGTGATGGCGATGATGTTCAGATCGTCGGCCCACACGCTGGGCGCGGGTGACTTTAGCACACCTGGCACCCCACGGATAGCCTCGACGAGTAGGGCCATCGCGGAAGCGGTGTCCTGCCCGCGGTTCAGGATGACCCTGATGGTGCGCATACGTTGTTGGCTGCGTGTGTAGTTGGTGATGGGATTCTCAAAGACCTTGGTG
>JALOOJ010000256.1 GCA_025454475.1 Anaerolineae bacterium | reverse complement strand
CCGCACCGTCACGGTGGTGCCAACGCCAATCCGACTCTCGATCGTAAGCTTGCCTTGCTGTGCCTCGGTCAGCGTGCGCGCGATGGCCAGCCCAAGGCCGAAGCCCGGCGTGGACCGTGAGGTATCACCGCGGTAGAAGCGGTCGAAGGCGCGTGCCTGGAGCTCCTCGGACATGCCCGGGCCACTGTCCTGCACGCTGAACGTGACTTGGTGGTCGCTCTGGTCCAGCGTGATGCCGACGGCGCCCTCGCCGTGCTTCACAGCGTTATCCACCAGGATCAGGAGCAGTTGCCGAAGCCCATCGCTGTTGGCCATAGCCACGATGCCTGTGCCCTGAGCAGCATTGCCCTCCAGATCGGACTGCGGCCATACGCCCGCGAGCTGGGCATCAGGACCAGGCAGTGAGCAAACAATGTCGCGGTCCGGAGCCAACACGCGCGCCTGCCGGCACAGATCGCTCACGATCGGATCAACCAACGTTGGTTCCACCGGCAGTTGGTGCCCTGCGTCGGCGCGTGCCAGGGTCAACAGATCGGCCACCAGCCGGGTGAGACGCTCACTTTCGGCCATAAGGTCGTCGAGAATCTCACCTTGCTCGGGCTGCGGTAGCGGTGGCTCACGACGCAGGAGCACCAGATTGCCACGGATCGTCGTGAGCGGCGTCCGTAACTCGTGCGAGACATCGGCGACGAAGTCGCGCTGCACCTCCAAAGCACGGGCGAGCTGCTGATAGGCGCTCTGCAAGCGCGCCAACATGCCGTTGAAGGTCGTTGCCAACCGTCCCAGTTCATCGTTTGGCCCCTTGTGCGTAACCCTGGAGGAGAAGTCCTGCGATTGACCGATCTCCAGCGCGGTCTCGGTGATCCTTTGGATAGGACGGAGGGTCGTGCCGGCAAGCGCCCAGCCGACACCAAACGCGATGACCGAGGTCGACAGACTTCCCACAACTAGGGTAATGCCCATAGAGCGCAGGGACCGATCGCGATCGGCGAGGGGACGCGCAAGCTGCACGATGCCGACGACGCTGCTATCGATCCCCGCAACGGTTTCGACTTCCACAATGACAGGGAGGTTAAAGATCAACCACCTTGACTCCTCGCCCTCGGAGATCTCCATCCACGACTGGCCGGTCTGCAGCTCCGCGAGGCCCTCGGTGCTGATAGGTAGAGGGTCACTCTCCTCGTTCATTGGAAGGGCAAGCGGGTTGCCATCTGCATCCAGCATATGGACCGCGTCGCGCGAGATCTCTTCCCTAAGAAGCGGCTGCAGCACCTGTTGCGCCTGATCGCTGTAGGCTGAATCTGGGGGGAATGGGCGCACCGGCGCCACACGCGTGCGCCAATCGCTGTGAAACCGCGCCCACGCCAGAACCAGCTGTCCGGCGTTTGACGCCAGATCGCGCTTGATGATGGTCAACGTGTACTGGGCCTGCGTGACATATAGCACGGCACTGAACACGATCAAGGTGAGCGCGAGGATCGTGCTGTAGAGAAGCGTCAGACGCAACCGAATGGACACTAGGCCGATTCCCTCAGAACGTAGCCGATGCCGCGGACCGTATGGATAAGGCGTAGTTCGCCTTCAGCCTCAGTCTTCTTGCGCAGATACCCCACATAGACCTCGATGATGTTGTCATCACCGACGAAGTTGAACCCCCACACCTGTGACAGAATCTGACCGCGCTCCAGGACCTGGTGAGGGTGGCGCATGAACAGATGCAGCAGGTCAAATTCCGTGGGCGTCAGCTCAAAGCGCCGGGAGCCGCGGCGCACCTCGCGGCTTGAGGGGTCCAACACCAAGTCGTCAAACGTCAACGGAACCTGCATGTCCGCACCGGCACGGCGCAACAGCGCGCGCACCCGCGCAACGAGCTCGATCGGCTCGAAAGGCTTGATCAGATAGTCGTCGGCCCCACGCTCCAACCCTTCAACCCGATACTGAACCGCGTCCCGCGCGGTCAGCATCAACACGGGAGTCTGATCGCGCTGGTGCCCCAGCGCCTCCAACACTCCGATTCCATCAAGCTTGGGCATCATCCAGTCCAAGATGATGACATCCGCCGGCTGCTCACCGATGCGCGTCAGGGCTTCTTGCCCATCGGCAGCCGTCGTCACATCGAACCCTTCATAGGTGAGGGTTCGCTTCAGCATCTTGAGCAGTCGCTCGTCGTCGTCGACAACCAACACCTTCGCCATGGGGAATGGCCTCCACTCTCTGCTCCCATCGGTCCGATCTCCATTATACCGTGCTCTCTGAGAGCAGGCTGGGAGCGGACTGAGAGATGCCTGAGAGGGTGCGCGCACTCTCTCAGGCATCTCTCAGTGTTTTCTGGGATAGCTCTCAGCGGCTACCAGTACGATCTCTGTGGGTCACAGCTAGTGCCCGCATGGGGGCTTCCCAAGTTCCTGCGGGCTACGTACAGCGCAGGGACCTGAACCGTCTTATTCATAGAGGAGGGGCGTTTATGCTACGAAAGAGGGCGTTCTGGATGGCACTCGCAGCGCTTGTAGTGCTAGGAGGAGGCGGGTACGCCTCCTTCAGGTTCTGGCTGGCGCCTCAAAGGGCCGCGGAAGGCGTGTCAACAATGCTGACGTCGACCGCGACATTGGGCACGATCTCGATCACTGCGACCGGATCGGGCACTTTGCTCCCCTCTCAGACGGCCAACCTGGCGTTCGGCGCCAGCAGTGAGGTCGAGGAAGTCTTGGTAGCCGTCGGGGACCACGTGGCGCAAGGGGACATCCTGGCGCGGGCCGACGACACAGTGGCGCGGCAGGCCGTGGCCGAAGCCAAACAGGCCGTGATGGACGCCGAGATCGACCTGGCGCTGGCCACAGGAAAAGCCGAGTTAAGCGTCGCCGAGGCGGAGGCGGCCCTCGTCGCTGCAGAAGAGACCCTCGATGGACTGGTCAACTGGGACCCGGACTCCGTCGAACTCACGCTCGCGAAGGCCAGCTTGGCGACCGCCCAGGCGTCCTACAGGAACACCTCGACCAAAGCAGGCATGGTCGATCAACAGAATGCCTCCGTGCGCATCAGCCTGGATCAGGCGATCTCCGCTCTGGCGAGTGCGCAACAGGCCTATGCGGAGGCGATGAACCCGGAGCGCGATTGGGAGAGAGGGATCGAGGACGCAAGGGAGAACGCAGCAGCCTCATTAGTGCGAGCGCAGCAGAACCTCGAGCTCGCACAAGCGGACTACGACCTCGCCACGATCGACAACTCGGCCGCCGACGTCCAGAGCTCCTGGGCACAGGTGCTCAACGCCAGGGAAGCGGTGGCCGAGCTGGAGGAAGCGCCCACCGCCGAAGAGATCGCGGCGGCAGGACGAGCGGTGAAGGAAGCCGAGCTGACGCTCCAGCAGGCTAGACTTGAGCTGGGCGACCAGGGTCAGGCCGTGGCGTGGCACCGGGCCGAGTTGGCGCTGGAACAAGCCGAGATGAACCTGGCGACGGCGCAGAAGACCCTTGATGGCATGGTACTCATCGCCCCGTTCTCCGGCACGATCGTCGAGGTGGCTATCGAAGTCGGCGAGACCGCGAGCGGCACCGCGATCGTGCTGTCCGACCTAAACACACCCGTTGTGCAGTTCTGGGTCGACGAATCGGATATGAGCAGCGTTGCCGTGGGCTATCCGGTCGAGATAGTCTTTAGCGCACTTCCCGACCTCACTTTCGGCGGCGAAGTCTACCAGGTCGACCCGGTGATGGTCACGGTGGGCAGCACTCCCGCTGTCCAGGCCTGGGCCACGCTGGACGCGACCGCGCACGCCGTGACGTTGCTCGGAGAGATGAACGCGGACGTTGACATCGTGGCCGGCGAGGCGGTGAATGCCGTCATCGTGCCGGTGGAAGCCCTCCGCGCCATCGGCGAGGATCAGCGTGCGGTCTTTGTGGTTCTGTCCGATGGCACGCTGGAAATGCGTCTCGTCGAGGTAGGGCTATCGAACTACGTGAACGTCGAGATCAAGTCCGGCCTGGCAGCGGGTGAGGTAGTCAGCCTGGGCGAGGCGACGGCATCGCCGACCGAGGTGACCACCGATACGGAGTTCCCGGCAGGCGGCATGATGTTCGCGATCGAGGGTGGCCCGATGCCCGGAGGAGGGTCGATACCTGGTGGTGGCGGGAGGCCTTAGTATGAGACAGCACAGGGCAGTGCCGCAAGCCGCAGACATCCCCGGTATGGCACCCCTCCCGACGGGCATCCACGGGGCGAGTAACACGAATGGGACACACGAGCTCATCAGGACCGAGGGTCTGGCCAAGACCTACGGGATGGGAACCATTGCCGTGCACGCGCTCCGTGGAGTGGATGTCCGGGTGCGTGACGGCGAGTTCGTCGCCGTGATGGGGCCGTCAGGCTCGGGGAAGTCGACGTTGATGAACATCCTGGGGTGCCTCGATAAGCCATCGAGCGGCACCTACACGCTCGACGGCGAGGACGTGAGCAGCTTCAGCAAGGATCGGCTCGCAGGCGTGCGCAACCGCAAGATCGGGTTCGTGTTTCAGGCGTACAACCTACTCGACCGGCTGACCGCGGTCAGGAACGTGATGCTGCCTTTGCTCTA
>JALOOJ010000094.1 GCA_025454475.1 Anaerolineae bacterium | reverse complement strand
TGCTGACGACGTGCTGTCCGACGATGTCCCGCGTATGGTCATCTACAACGGGAACCTGATCCTGGTTCTCACTGACACCGAGGTGGGTCAGGACGCCGTAGTGGCGATCGCCGAGAACGCCGGCGGGTACGTGTCGGGGGCCAACAGCTACTCCTATGCAGGCGGCCTGCGGCGTATCGACCTGACACTTCGTGTACCGGCGGAAGCCTTTCAGTCGGCGATGGATGCCCTACGGGCGTTGGCTATGGAGATCACTCAGGACTCTATTAGCAGCCAAGACGTGACCCAGGAGTATGTGGATCTGGAGTCGCGCCTTAAGGCACTCGAGGTCAAGGAGGCGCGCCTCGAGGAGCTGATGGAGGAGGCGGAGGACACTGAAGCGGTGCTGGCGATCTACTCCGAGCTGAGCGCGACGCAGATCCAGATCGAAGAGACCAAGGGACGCATGCGCTACCTGGAGCGCCAGTCGGCCATGGCCACGATCACCGTGTCCCTTGTGCCGGACGAGCTTTCGCGGCCTGTGGAGATTGCCGGGTGGCGGCCCCAGGGTACGGCGAAGCGTGCAGTGGAGGCGCTAGTCGGCGTTCTCCGATTCCTGGTCGACGCGTTAATCTGGATCATCATCGTGATGGTACCCGTGATGGGCTTCATCGGGCTCGTGATCTATGGCCTGGTCCGGCTGCTCCGCCTTGTGTTCGGGCGCGGCAAGCGGAAGAAGCAGAAGCTGGCGGTACAACAGCCCACGGAGGGCGGCGAAGCCTAAGCCCGGTGGTCTGTTCCAAGCAGCGATTCCGATCGCCGGGGTCGGCGCCTTCCCACGATCCGGTGGGTGCCGGCTCCGGTGTGCTCTAGGTCATAAGGGCGGCCGGCAGCTCGAAGCTGTACGTGTTGCCGGCACAGCGCACCCAGAAACAGATCTTGCCTCCGGCCACTGGAGCGGCACCCACCTGAACTCTGGGTGCGGGTCCGCCGTCCCTGATGGCCTTGCTGATGTGCATGGTCCATGCCTCCTCGATCCACGGTCGATGGCCCAGCGCCTGGGGCCAGTGCGTAGGAACCACCATCTCGGCCCCCTGCGCATGGATCAGGTCAGATAGACGCCTCGCTACCTCTTGCACGATGGGGCCCATGTCGACAGGAACGGGTCTCACGGTGATCTCGTCGACTCGGCCAACTGGCCGGGTCTGATCACCATATTCCAGTGCCTCAAGGACGAGCACCCAGTCGCTCATTGTCGGCTGGATGGGGATCGGCCACGCACCTGCATCGTCCGAATCGACGACGCCAATATCGCGGCGCACGCCGTTTCGAGGGTTCCAGTAGAAAGCACGATAGCTCAGATCTCGTTCCAGGCCGCGCACGCAGACCTTGGCGTGAGTCCAGGGCATCAGGGGTTGGTAAAGGTAGATGACACGCACCTTTCGCGGTATCCCCGCGGCGAACGGGGCTGCGACGTTCTCGGCTGAGCCTGCGGGCTCCACCCACTCGGGGTGCGGCTCGAACCGCCACCAGTCGTACTCCGTGAGCAGGCTCTTGGCGAGGCCGAGCTGACGACTACCCTCGAGCTCTACTGCTTCATCCCATGGCATATCTCCCCAGCTTGCACCGTGGGGGGAGGTGCCGTAAGGTTCCTCGCGCCTGTTGACCTGCCATAGGCCGTTGGCGCCGTACGTGAAGCCTGCAGCGCCTGAGAGTACCGCAGACCAATACGTGAGTCGCTGCGTCTCGGCTTGCGTACCGTGGAGGATGCCTTCGTAGTTCACTTCCCCGACGACCACGGGCATCGCCGGCTGTCGGTCGCGCTCAGTAATCACCTTTGCGACCGTATTCGGGACGCTGCCGTACCCGCCGTGGCCGGTCTGAAGCATATCGAAGTCCAGCACGTTATCGTCCGTGACCTGGTCGCGCCCTATCTGCGTTGGATGGATCGTTATGGGGCGGTGGTAGGGATCGGTGGCACGCACATAGCTCGCGACTTCCGTCCATCCCTCGATCTGTGACTGACGGTCCTTGTCGGGGTTCGGGGATAGATAATAGGGCATCGCGCCCTCGCCGGCGAGACACCAGATGACGGGATAGCTTCCCCAGCGAGCGATGAGATAGCGCCAGTGAGCCCTGATCCGGTCGATGCCCATCAAGGGCAGATAGTAACCCCAGCAGCCGACAACACACGGCACCAGGCCGCTGCGCACGAGCCACTGAAGGCGCAGGTCGGCCATGTCGAAGTACGGTGGGCGAATCCGGGCGAACCCTTCTTCCCAAGGAAGGCCCGCCTCATTCGCGCCGCGCGGGTCGAGCGCCGGCATGTCGGGATAGAGACCAGCGACGATCTGTATCAGTGTGAATCCCTTCGCCACCCGATCCGCGACGAGCCTCTGGAAGTCGCCGGGCCAAGAGAGGCGACGGCAGAATCCCATCCACCAGGTGTCGCCCAACCAGTAGAACGGGGTTCCGTCAGCGAATTCCAGAAGCCGGCTTCCCTGGCGCACGCGTAGGGGCCCGTGCTGAAGTAGCCGATCGTCGCCTACATAGGGAGTGGCCGGCAGTGTGGCTGTCTGACCGGACAACGCTGCATTGGTGTCATCGGAGCAACGGGTGGTTACGCTGTAGACGCCGGGTCTTGGGGGGGCGAAGCGGACCACCCACGTCTGGCCTCCCGCCCAATACGCTGGGACACGCCACACCTCACCGTCACTGTGGGTCAGCAGAACATCGAGCTCAACGTCGTTGAACGGATCGTTGTAGATGACGTTGGAGACATAGGACCATTCCGTGGTGACGTATTGCATGCCTGCGAGCTGGTAAGCCATTGACACCTCCCTGGACTCAGCACGGGCAGTATAGCACAAGGCAAGGCTCCGGGGACTGCGCGCAGTCCCCGGAGCCTTGGTTGCGGCTGTGCCAGATTCAGCGCTGAGTGGAGGGCGCTGTCCGAGGTTACTGCGCTACCTGCAGTGTAATGTCGTCCCAGTACGCATCGTTGTGCTTGTACCGCCAGAGCGTCCGCGAGCGTAGGAAGATCGTGATGGATGTGCCTTGCGCTGTGGCTGTGACGGCGGGCACCTCCCTGAAACCATTGTAGACGTGCATACCTGATCCCCAGACCACGGTGTCCGCAAAGGGGTTGTTGCCGCCCGTCGGATCGATCCCGAGCATGAAAGTGAAGTTCTGGTCGCCGCCATCCAGACCCTCTGCGCCCTCAAGCGCGGAGAAGTGGTTGAAGCCCACTTGGCTGCCCTCGCTCCAGTAGGGATCATCAGGGTTGTCCGGCGTTGGTGCGCCCTCGTTGTTGGACCACGCGTGGGCCCATCCGCTCAGGCGGACCGGTTGGCCAGGCGACACGTCGACGTGCTGGAGGAAGCCGGCATCGTGGACTCTCCAGACCGTGAATAGCAGCTGCCCCCGCAAACCGCTGTTCATACGATCCGGGTTATGGTGATTCACGCTTTTTACCTCGGGCTGACGCCAGGAGATAACCTCAAGTCCTCCGTCTTGGCCAAGTTCCTCATATGCTGCTCCTTCGCGGAACCAGGTGAGCCACCCCGGTGGTGTGAGGATGTTGTCGATGGCGACTGTTGTGACAGATCCCTCGTCCGTGTTCACCTTCAGCGCTTGGTGTGATGACTCCGTCTCCCAGGCTTCCTCGAATCCGCCGTTTCGGATGGACATTGGGACCCAGGTATGCCTCTCGATCAGAGGGAGGAAGACTATGTGGCTGACGGTCGGTGTAGGTGCGACGTCGAGGATCGCCTCCAGACCGTCAGCTTGCTCCAGTGGGGCTGCCAGAACGGTCCATCCGCTGAGCGGAATGCAGAGCAGAGCGACGAAGGCCACGCCCTTGAGCAAGAACAGGCTGGCGGTGCGTACGGTCATAACAGCTCCTTGTCTCTGTTGTGCGGCGGCGCTAACCATATTCTATCTATTTCTGGGAGGAGTGTCAAGGCCAATCGAGCTACATAATGGTGACCGGTTGGGGACGAGGGATCGCTGTGGCGGGCCGGGGGAGCATCGACAGGGATTCACTCGCCTCTCCCGGTACATAGGCTGCGACCCACGTCACGATCCGGGCCGGCCCCTCGATGCTGACGGGCGCGAGCCGCCGTACCTCACATTGCCGTTGTTGCGGCGCGGGGTATACTCGTGTTCTAACCTTGTAGGCCGCCACAAGTTGCTGGATCCAGGAGCTGGGCGTGGACTGGTATGTCTACATCGTGCGTTGCGGGGATGGATCGCTTTACACCGGCGTCACGAGCGATGTCGTGCGCAGGGTGTCTGAGCACAATGCCGGTCGAGGAGCGCGATACACTCGGGCGCATAGCCCCGTGACGCTTGCGGCAGCCTGGCGTATAGGCAGTCGCGCCGACGCTCTAGCGGCCGAAGTAGCCCTCAAGCGCCTTGGGCGCAACGCCAAGCTCCGCCTAATCGAGGACCAGGTCCCATACCGCGGCGCATCGTTCGCCTCCGAGATAGTCGAAGAGGCACAGGAATGACCAAGTACACCCAGGGGCATCCATCGTCTCAGGTGGGACTATACGTACACGTGCCGTTCTGCGTGCAGCGGTGCACATACTGCGACTTCAACACCTACACTGGCTTGCTCTCATTGGAGGACGAATACGTTGCGGCCATCGTGCAGGAAGCAAGGCTGCGGGCAGAGCGCGCGATAAGCGCGCGTGCGCGCACATTGTACTTTGGGGGGGGCACGCCGTCGTTGCTGGCGCTTGAGGATCTCGAGAGCCTGGTGGAGGCCGTCCGGCGCGAGTTTCGGCTGCCGTGGGGTGCCGAGGTGACACTCGAGGCGAACCCGGGCACCCTCAGCCCGTCGTATCTGGATGGCCTACGCGAGGCGGGTGTTACCCGCCTCAGCCTCGGCGTACAGTCGTCGCACAGCGCCGAATTGCTGCTCCTTGGGCGCATTCACACGTGGCGCGACGCCGTGGGAAGCTATGAAGCAGCCCGCAGCGCAGGTTTCGACAACATCAGCCTTGACCTGATGTATGGTTTGCCCGGGCAGACCCTGGAGCAATGGCAGGAGACAGTGTGTCGTTGTCTGGATCTTCGACCGGATCACCTATCGCTATATGCCCTGACGCTGGAGCCGGGCACGCCGCTGGCTGAGACGCTCGCGATGGGTGACGTGCCTGCGCCAGATCCTGACTTGTCAGCTGATATGTATGAAGCCGCTTCCGAGTTGCTGCACGGTGCTTGCTTCTGGCAGTACGAGATCTCCAATTGGGCGCGCGGTAGCAGCCCAGCGCCGGAGATCTGGGCGCTCCCGCCCGGTGGCGAAACGGAGGCGATCTCACCGGCTGTATCGGCCCATAACCTGATCTACTGGCGCAACGAGCCCTGGGTTGGGCTTGGGGCGGGGGCTCACTCGTGGTTTCGTGGACGCCGGTGGAGCAACCTGCCCCATCCCCAAGCCTACATCAGCGCAATATGGGATGGCCATCTACACGGCTATAGTGATACCCCCCTGTTGCAGACCACGCTTGACGGCGAACTGATGATGATGGGATTGAGGCTGGCCGAGGGCGTGTCTGACGCCCGTTTTCACGAGGCATCCGGACATCATCTACACGAACTCTACGGGCACGTCATTGACCGCTTTGCTGAATACGATCTGCTAGAGTGGAATGGCGAGCGCGTGCGGCTGACGAGGCGAGGCCGATTGCTGGGAAACCTTGTGTTCCAGGAGTTCCTGCTGCCCGAGGAGTGAAGCGCGCCACGAATCGGCCGGCAGCTTTTGACTTTCAGCCGTTATCCTTTACAATGTTGTTCCGTTATTCCTGTCCAAAGACGGCCCTACGGCCGTCTTTGTATGCTAACGTAGAGAGCGCGCCCTCGGGCGCGTCGCATAACGGTACCATTTTCCGGAGGGAGTGTAGATGAAAGCGTATACCACGGAGAACATCCGCAACATCGCCCTGGTGGGCCATGGGTCATCAGGCAAGACGACACTGGTCGAGGCGATGCTCTTCCTGAGCAAGGCGATTGTCCGGCGCGGGAAGGTGGAGGAGGGGACGACCACGACGGACTTTGATGCTGAGGAGACCCGCCGTCAGATCTCGTTGAGCACTGCGACGGCACCGGTGGAGTGGAAGAACACGAAGATCAACCTCATAGACACCCCGGGGTACACAGACTTTGTGGGTGAGGTGAAAAGCGGATTGCGGGCCGCGGACATGGCGCTCGTCGTGGTCGACGCTGCTGCTGGCGTCGAGGTTGGTACAGAACTGACTTGGGGCTATGCCGACGAAGAGGATCTGCCCCGCGCGGTGCTGATCAACAAGATGGACCGCGAGAACGCGAACTTCGACAAGGCCCTGGCATCGCTTGGCGAGGCTTTTGACGCCAAATTCCTCCCGCTGATGCTACCCATCGGTGCGCAGGCGGAATACGCAGGCGTCATCAATATCCTTGAGCGCAAAGCCTACATGGGTCCCGACAGCAGGCCCGCTGATGTGCCCGCTGATCTGGCAGATCGCGTGGCGGAGCTCCATACGCAGATCGTCGAGGCAGCCGTCGAGGCGGACGAGGATCTGATGAACAAGTACTTTGAGGACGAGGAGATCACCCCTGATGAAGTGACCAATGGCTTGCGGACGGTCATCGCTCAGGGTACATGGGTCCCGGTTCTCGCGGGCGCTGGCGGCTCTGAGTTGATCGGGCTGGGCGCGCTCCTGGATGTCATTGCCAATGTGGCGCCATCGCCGGTGGGCAAGACATTCGTAGCCAGGGGGTCCCAGGGGGAGGAGACGCTTGTCATCGGCGACAGCTCGCCCTTGGCGATACTTGTGTTCAAGACGACCGCTGATCCCTATGTGGGCAAGATCAGCTACTTCAAAGTGTTCGGAGGACAGCTTAACCCTGGCGAGACCTTGGTCAACGCCCGTACAGGCGAGTCGGAGCGGTTCAGCCAGCTGATCAGCATGCGTGGCGCCGAGCAGCTCCCGGTTGATGCGCTGCACGCCGGCGATATCGGCGCCGTGACGAAGCTGGCGGAGGCACAGACCGGAGACACGCTGACGCTCAAGTCGCGCGTTCTGACGCTCCGCGGGCCGCAGTTCCCAACACCCCTGTATAGTGTGGCGATTTCACCGGTCACCAAGGCAGACACGGCGAAGATGGGGCAGACGTTGTCGCGCCTCTGTGAAGAGGATCCGACGTTCCATTGGCGCCAGGACCCCTCGACCGTTGAGACCATCCTCTCCGGCATGGGGGATGCGCACGTCGATACGGCTGTACGCCGCATGAAGTCCCGCTTCAACGTGGCCCTCGAGGCTCGTGTCCCCAAGGTCCCTTACAAAGAGACCGTCACTGCCGTGGGCACGGCGCAGTATCGCCACAAGAAGCAGTCGGGCGGCGCGGGCCAATTCGCTGAGGTGCATATGCGAGTCGAACCGCAGCCTCGCGATGCGGGATTTGAGTATGTCTGGGAAGTGGTCGGTGGCCGGATCTCGTCATCCTTCATGCCCTCCATTGAGAAGGGCATTCGTGGGGTGATGGTACAAGGCGTCCTGGCAGGCTACAACATTGTGGACGTGCGTGTCGCGATCACGGATGGCAAGGAGCACCCCGTCGACTCGAAGGACATTGCCTTCCAGATCGCAGGGCGTGAGGGCTTCAAGGAGGCCTTCCGTGCGGCCAGACCCGTGCTGCTTGAGCCAATATACCTGTATGTGATCACGGTGCCTGAGGACTACGCTGGCGCCGTGATGTCGGATCTCAACACGCGCCGCGGGCGCGTACAGGGGATGGGCCAGGAAGGGAAGAGGGCGGTGATCTCCGCAGAAGCGCCATTGGCCGAGATGCAGCTCTATTCCACGAACCTGCGCGCCATCACCCAAGCCCGCGGTATCTACACGATGGAGTTTGTGCGTTACGATGTGGTGCCGTCGCACCTGGCGGAGCAGGTCATTGCGCAAGCCAAGATCGAGGAAGAGTAACCTGGGGTTGACTCCCAACGTCTCCTGCGACGATTGCGGTCCGGGGCCATCTGGCTCCGGACCGCTTCGATTTCCGGCATTTTCGTCAGTGTCACCGGACGGTACACGTATAGTGTAGGCTTCAGGAAGCGCAGAGTCCAGGAATGACAACAGGCGAGGTGAACCACCTCGCCTGTTGTCGACCTACAGGTGTTAGGGCTTGCGCTCGTCCTCGGGCGCGACAACGGCAGCAACGGGCTCAACCACAGCCTCCACGGCGGCGGTGGGGGCCTCCTCCGCGGCCTGGAAGGTCACCTGGACAATCGTGGCGTCAGGGGCGTTGAGCACGGTGATAGTCTCCGGGATGTCTAGATCGGCCACGGATATCGAGTCTCCTATCTCCGCCAGACCCGAGATGTCGACTTCGATGACGGGCACAAGGTCCATCGGTAAGGCCTCGATCTCCAACTCCATCAGCGTCTGCAGCAGGACGCCTCCCAGCACCTCAACCGCAGGTGACTTGCCGACGACGACAACGTTGACAGGGACGCGTACGGTCTCGGTTAGGCTCAGCGCCTGCAGATCCACATGCGTAATCCCCCGCCGAATGGGGTGGTGCTGTACATCTCGGAAAATCACGAGGTAGGGAGAGGCCGTGCCCTCAACCGCGAGCTGAACGGTAGCACTGGACCCGGCTCGTTTGAGCGCATGCGCAAGCTCCTTGGTGTTGAACTGGACCGGGACGGGGTCGATGTTGTGACCATACACGACACCAGGGACTACGTCCTGGCGCCGTAAGAGCTTGACATGCTTTCCGGTCAGCGTTCGTGGCTGAGCGCGGAGTTCAATCGCTTTCATTACTATCTCCTCCGTATACCATTAGCGTACCAACGCCCGCGAATGAGCGCCCGCTGAGTCGCCCGTGTGGCGCAAAAGGCAGCTTAGCGCACCGAGCATTCAGCTTACGATCGATGCCCGACAACCAAAGAGGCCGCGACGAGGCGGCCACTTGGAGCTGGCAACGACAGGGTATTCTAGCCCATACGGGCGTTTTGTCAACCGTTGGCGTCGATCGTTTTCCTGAAGCGTAGCTCATTGAGCGGACGGTGCTCGAGAGCGCCCATAGAGTACCATGACAGGCCCATAGCGATGACCTGGGCGACCATAAGGCCCCAAGCCCACTCACCGGCGGGGGTCTTAAGATTGGGGAGCAGCGTCATCAAGCGCACGACAGTGTTGAGCCCCTGGACGAAGATCAAGAGGTTTCGTGTCCCAGCGATGGACAGTACATTCGTGTTGAGGCCGACGACTGCCAGCGCCAGTAGAAACAGGAGCGCTGGCGGCAACACAGCCGCCTGGGGTGCAAGCCTGAAGTAGCTCAGAGGGTAAAGGATCACGGCGAGCACCTGCAGCGCCAGCAGCACTGCGATGGGTAGCTTCACGTTGCGCATGCACAACTCCTTCATCGCACCTGTCACGTGCGGTTGCGTTGGTTACCCAACATTATATTCGACATGCGTCGAACGTCAATTTGACACTTGACGCAATCCCCGGTAGAATAGCACTGTTACTGCAATGTCTTGCTGTTGGCCCGTGATTGCCGCGGGCCGGAGAGGGGGTGCGTTACGCGACCATCACCGTTAGAGCGAACAAGCAAGGAAGGCAGTGCCCCATGTTTTTGGTCCCAGATCATTTAGGAGGAGAGTCAGATGCGTATTAGAACTGCTGTTGTGGCCATGGTGGTGTTGGCACTGGTGGCGCTGAGTGGTTGTGGCGGCGCCGGTAGCAAGGCCGTCAAGATCGCGATCTTGGCGCCTTTGAGCGGCGACGTGGCGACCTTTGGTCAGTCCACCCGCGATGGCGCGATGCTGGCCATTGAGGAGTGGAACGCCAAGGGTGGTGTTGATGGTGCGACGATCGAGGTCGTGGTTGAGGACAGCCAGTGCAATGCTGAGGCTGCGGTCAGCGCCGCGAACAAGGTCATCGATCAGGATGGCGTGAAGTTCATCATCGGTGAGGTCTGCTCGAGCGCCTCGATTCCTGTGTCGGAAATCGCGACGTCCAAGGGCGTGCTGCAGATCAGCCCGACCTCGACGAACCCCAGCGTGACGGTTGCCGAGGACGGCACCACCAAGTCCACTATCTTCCGCGCCTGCTTCATCGACCCGTTCCAGGGGTTGGTGGGAGCGAAGTTCGCCATTGAGACGCTGGGCGCCCAGACGGCCGCGGTCTTCCTGGACCAGGGCAATGACTACGTCCGTGGCCTGGCCGAGGTCTTCATCAAGGAGTTTGAGGCCGCCGGTGGCCAAGTCGTCGTGACGGAGAGCTACACTGGTGACGATCAGGACTTTTCGGCGATTCTGACGAAGGTCAAGGACGCGAATCCTGATGTGCTGTACCTGCCGGATTACTACAATACCGTTAACCTGATCGCGGGACAGGCCCAGGAGAAGGGGATCACCGCCGTGTTGATGGGCGGCGATGGTTGGGATTCGGCTGACCTTGACGTTAGCGTGGTCGAGGGCGGCTACTTCACAAACCACTTCTCAGCGGATGACACGCGGGCGATCGTGCAGGACTTCGTGAGCAAGTACGAGGCAAAGTATGGAGCCCGACCGGACGCGCTGGCCGCATTGGCCTATGATGCCGCGACGATTCTGCTGCAGTCGATGGATCAGGCCAACAGTGTCGATCCTATCAAGGTCGCTGAAACCATGGCGTCGGGAACCTTCCCAGTTGTCTCTGGCGAGATCACGTATGATGCTAGCCACAACCCGGTGAAGTCCGCCGTCATGCTCCAGGTCTCGGGTGGCCAGGTCATCTATACAGATACCGTCGCTCCGTGACCGGACGCGCGCCTAGGTATAACTAGCTGAGGAATCGGAGAAGCCAGGGCATTCGCGCCACGGTGGCGCGGGCCCCGGCTTCTCTCTTGTACCCAGAAGAGTACATAGGTGTCTGTCAAGGTGCAGGTGAGGAAGGTGGAGCTATGGAGCATACAGTAAGCGTGCGAGGCGTGGACGTGCAGGCCAATGGCGCTTCGCTGCGGCGTAGGGACGGTATGATCCTCAATCGCATCAGCCAGGGGATCTTTGTCGTCTTGGGGTTGTTTGTGCTCTACGTGTTGGGTCGGGCTTTGCTGCAGAACCCCAGTGTCTTCATCCAGCAGGTCATGAATGGGCTGCAGTTGGGGTTCATCTACGCGCTTATTGCTCTGGGCTACACGATGATCTATGGCATCGTCAAGTTGATCAACTTCGCCCACGGGGATGTGTTCATGGTGGGGGCATTCACGAGTTTCTACACCATTGGCACGTTGGAGCTCCACCGCTGGTTAACCTGGGTCGCGCCCGGAATGCCCGAGGGGCTGGCAACAGTCGTGGGGACGTTCACCGTAATCCTGGCATCAATGGTCATCTCTGCGGCGTTGGCTGTGGTTGTGGAGCGGTTCGCATACCGCCCGCTGCGGAACAAGCCACGCATCGCGGCGCTGATCACGGCGGTCGGCGTCTCGTTCTTCCTGGAGTACTTCGGCGCGCTGCCCTTTGCCTACACCAACAACTACATCACCTACCCACGGCCGTTTGAGGTGGCAGTGTACTCGGCAGGGAAGGTGTCACCTGTCTTGATGGCGGCGATGTGGACGATCTTCGTAGTTGCGCTGGTCATTTACGGGATCTTCTTTGTGCGCGGAAAGCGCGGGGATGCACGGGCCAAGCTGATTTTGCGCCATCCGTTGCTTTCGTTTGGACTCCAGTTCGGTGGATTCCTGGCGGTTGTGCTGACGCTTGCCGGGATTCGCATCGAGACCGGGGGCAAGGTATGGGATCTCTCCGCCTCCAACGTCACGCTCGTCATTATGAGCGCCTCGATTCTGTTGCAGGTAGTGTTGCAGTACATCGTGAACAACACGCGACTTGGCAAGGCAATGCGAGCCGCAGCCTATGACAAGCCCGCGGCACGGCTGATGGGCATCAACGTGGACGGCGTCATCACTGCGACCTTTGCTCTGGGCGGTGGCCTTGCCGGCGCTGGCGGAGTCCTCTATGCGACCGCTTACAAACAAGTACATCACCTGATGGGCATTATCCCCGGCCTCAAAGCTTTCGTAGCGGCGGTTGTGGGCGGGATCGGCAGCATCCCGGGTGCGTTTGTGGGGTCGCTGATCATGGGCCAGACGGAGGTGTTGGCTGCAGGATTCATCTCAACGCCGATGCGCGACGCCATCGCGTTCTCATTGCTGATCATCGTGCTGCTCGTGTGGCCCCAGGGCATCTTCGGTGAGCCGCCGGCGGAAAAGGTGTAGGAGGTCTCTATGGTCGAACAACGCCCTTCGGAACGGGTTCGCCTCTCGGGGCGAGGCCAGCCTCAGAAGCTTCTGAAGAAACCGGGCGTGTTATTCGTCGGTGGAGGGCTGCTGTTCTTCGCACTGGTACAGGCGCTTCTCCAATTCGACGTCCTGAACAACTTCTGGCGTGGTATCATCTTCTGGGGCGCGGCGATAACCATGGTCGCGCTGGGCCTGAACCTGATCTACGGTTTCTGCGGGCAGTTCTCGCTTGGGCAGTATGGGTTCTATGCTATCGGGTCCTATACGGCCGCCGATGTGACGTGGCGCTGGACTCATTCCGACCCGTCAGGCATTGTCGTCGTTCTGTTCGGCTCTCTCCTGGTGCTGCTGTTCTACATCGGCGTGTCCAGGTTGCTGGGGGCGTTCTTTCGCGTGAACGTGATGACGCGCTTCACGTTCTTTGTGATTGCCACGATTGTGGCGCTCGCCATCACTGTGCGGTTCCTGGTGCCGTCGCTTGGCCCTGTCGTGACGGGAGTGCTTGAGGGGCTGCCTTCGGATGTCTCGGACAGAATCGTGTTCTTTCTTGCACTGCTCGGGGGAGCGGCATTCGCCGGGATCGCGAGCTTCCTCTTTGGCATTCCGGTGCTCGAGCTCGGATCCGACTACTTTGGTATCGCAACGTTGGGGTTCACCGTCATCATCAAGGTGCTGCTGGATAATACCGACACGATCTTGCCTTTTCCCGAGATGAAGGGCGCCCGAGGTATGATCGGTATCCCGATGTGGACGACGTGGCCTTGGGTTTTCGCGTCGCTGGTACTGGTGGTGGTGGTAATGCGTAACCTGCTGCACTCGAGCACCGGGCGCGCCATCGTCTCGGTGCGTGAGGATGAGCGGGCTGCCCAACTGGTGGGCATCGACGTCGCCACGTCTAAGGTACTGGCATTTGTGATTGGCAGCGTCTTTGCGGGCCTCGCTGGCGGAATACGGGCGCACGATCTGGCGTTTCTGCATCCCCAGAACTTCAACTTCATCCAGTCCTTCAACCCGCTGATCATCGTCGTCTTTGGCGGGCTTGGGAGCATGACGGGGACGATCCTGGCTGGATTTGTGTGGATCTTCCTGCTTGAGGGCGTGCTGCGCCTCTATCTGCCCGCAGGTTTCGAGACCTGGCGCTTTGTGGTCTACCCGTTGGTTCTGCTGCTGATGATGCTGTTGCGTCCGGAAGGCCTGATGGGTCGCTACGAGATGCCTTTCCTGCGTAAGAAGCTACCACAACTTCGGCCTGGTGTCGCCACCGTTGGTGATACCGGGGATACTGAATCCTCTTCGGGCGATGTTGGCGCCAACGGGGAGGTGGTGGCATGAGAGGACGACCCGACACGCTATCCGCGACTGTGACCGAGCGCCCGGTGGTCCTTGACATCGACAATGTGACGCACTTCTTCGGCAGCCTGCGCGCAGTGCACGATTTCGACTTGGTTCTCCACCACGGCGAGCTGGCTGGGCTCATCGGGCCGAATGGTGCTGGCAAGACCACGGTGTTTAACCTGGTCACTGGCGTGTACAACGCCAGTGAGGGGAGCATCCGCTTCCGCGATGTCGAGCTAGTTGGGCTGCCCTCGCACCAGATCATCCAGATGGGGATCGCCCGAACGTTCCAGAATATTCGCTTGTTCTCGCAGTTGACGGTGCTTGACAACGTCAGGATCGCGTATCACCCCCATGCAGGCTACAGCCTGCTGGACTCCGTGCTGCAGACCCGGCGCTTTCACGCGAAGGAAGCAGAGATGACGGAGCGAGCACAGGACTTCCTACAGATTTTCGGCCTTGCGTCCCGCCAGAATGAGATCGCGGGTGGGTTGCCCTATGGACTTCAACGCCGCCTGGAGATCGCGCGTGCTCTAGCGGCGCAGCCGCGCCTGTTGATTCTAGACGAACCTGCCGCCGGGATGAACCCGCAGGAGATTGATGAGCTGATGGAGCTCATCCATTTCATTCGAGATCGGTTCGACTTGACCGTGCTGTTGGTTGAGCACCGGATGCGCCTGGTGATGAACATCTGCGAGTGGATCACAGTGATGGATTTCGGCGAGGTCATCGCCCGCGGTGATCCATCGGAGGTTCGCTCAAATCCCCAGGTCGTAGAAGCCTACCTGGGCCGCCAGGCGCACGTATAGCGCCGGTGTGCCAGGGAATGAAGGGATAACGTATGGCGGCACTACTTGAGGTCAGGGATCTGCATGTATCCTACGGCGCGATTCGTGCCCTTCACGGGGTAACGTTTCATGTTGATGAGGGTGAGGTGGTCACACTGATCGGCGCGAATGGCGCTGGAAAGTCCACCACTCTCCGTACCATCTCGGCGCTCCTACCTGTTGACCGCGGGGAGATCCTCTACGCCGGAGAGGACATTACCGGCGTAGAGGCCAGCAATATCGTTCGCAAGCGCCTGATCCACGTGCCGGAGGGGCGACGCATCTTCTCGCCGCTGACGGTGCGTGAGAACCTGGAGATGGGGGCATTCACGCGGTCGGACAAGGATGAGATCGAGGCGTCGATGGAGAATGTGTTCCGTCTGTTCCCACGGCTGCGGGAGCGGATAGCGCAGACCGGCGGAACGCTATCGGGTGGCGAGCAGCAGATGCTCGCGGTGGGGCGCGCGTTGATGGCAAAGCCGCGGCTTCTGCTGATGGATGAGCCCTCAATGGGGCTTGCGCCGATCCTGGTCGAGGAGATCTTCGACATCATCAAGGAGATCAGTCGTGAGGGGGTCACGATCCTGCTTGTTGAACAGAACGCCCAGATGGCGCTGTCGGTGGCTGATCGCGGCTACGTGCTGGAAACAGGGGCCATCCAGTTGGAGGGTTCAGCGCAGGAGTTGGGTGCCAATCCACAAGTGCGCGCCGCCTATCTCGGCGGCTAATCTGCCGTTGCCTATTGTGTGTCACAGGTCGAGGTCAGATACCGAGTGCCGGGGACTCAAGGCGTTCCGACGCCCGAAGTCCCCGGCACTTTGCTACTGGAAGGGGTGAGGCCGTGAGGTGGCTCGCGTGTTTGCTGTTGGGTGTGCTGCTGACGGGCTGTGGAGGCAGTCCAGAGCAGGAGGTCGTAGCTCTGAGGATTGGGGTGATCGCCCCGTTCTCTGGTGACTACGCAGCGCTGGGCAACAGTGTCCGAAATGGGGGCCGTCGGAGCCGGTCGGAACCGGACAGCTTGGCGTCTTCGAACAGCCTGTTCAGGTGATCATCGAGGATAGCCAATGTGACTACCTTCAGGGACGTGCGGCTGCGCAAGCAGCTCTGGACAAAGGGGCTATGTTCCTGATTGGGGCTGTCTGTGCGACGGCGTCCGAGGGCGTAGCTCAGGTAGTAAGCGACGTGAGTGCCGCCGGCCGAGGTGTGTTTGGCGACGAAGGCGTCCTGGGTGTGAACGCTCGAGGGGCGCTACAGATCAGCCCCGGTTCGGTCGAGGCTGGGTTGACGCTCGATGCGGATGGTGAGGTCCGTCCCCAAGTCTTCCGTGTGCCGCTGACCGATGAGGCTCAGGGCAAGGTAGCCGCCCAGTACGCACGCGAGCAGATGGGCGCCGAGCGTGCTGCAGTTCTCTATGCCGCAGGGAGCTCCTACGGCCAGACGTTGGCGGACAGCTTCACCGCTGCTTTCGGGGAGGCCGGCGGCGAAATCGTGGCAACCGAGACCTACGATCCGAATGCGGACCTGTTTTTCGAAGAGCTGGAGGGCGTGCGTGACAAGGAACCGGACCTTCTGTACCTGCCCGGCTATGCGGCCGTGGCTAACCTGTTGGTCTCGCAGGCCAGGAGCTTTGGCGTGCTAGCACCAGTGCTGGGCAGTGATGGGTGGGATTCGCCGGCGCTTGACCTGGCTGTGATGAGCGGCGCCGTATTCACGGCACACTATTTCGGCGATGAGCCGTCGGGTGTGGTGCGCACGTGGGTCACGCGTTTTCAGGAGCGATTCTCTGCCCCGCCCGATGCGCTGGCAACGCTGAGCTATGATGCGGCGAACCTGCTTTTCACCGCGATCGCCGAGGCTGGGGTTGAGGATCCTGCGCTGGTGGCGCGGACACTCGAGACGCTGCGTTTCGATGGGATAGCTGGGCCCATGTCGTTTGATGCCGTGCATAACCCGATCAGATCAATGATCGTGTTACGTGTTGAGGACGGCCAGGTGCGGTTCGTGGGCAGGTTCGGCGTGTCACCGGACGACGCCGAGGAGTGATTCCTTCCCCTGTCCTGAACGGTACAGGCGAGGGGCGCTCGTCGCGCACGATGTTTGTCCGCAAGACGCTGCGGTGCTATACTTCCTGCATGCGACTATCATCCCCGGAGCGCTATGCAGCTCGAGCCGGCTGACCTAGAATCCCTCTTGGCGTGGGCCGTCAGAACGGGCGGCGGTTCGGTCGATCTCGACCAACTGGTGCGACGGGCTGCCCAGATCGTGCTGGAGCGCGGGGCCCGAGTCAGATGCTATGCTCCCGGGGCCACCTATGCGGCAGGCGAGAGAATACACTACCACGACCAGGTCGCCGAGGTTGTGGCAGTCCATCCTCGTGGCAACCCCGGTCAGGGCTCCTTCTCCGTCCTGGAGTTGCGCACGGGTGAGGTGATCCTGCGTGCCGTGTCTGAGGTCAGTGGAGCTCCATCCATCTCAGACACCCCTGAGAACTCAGGTGAGGCGCTCGCAGCATTCCAGCGCGAGCATGGTGGGGAGCTCCGAACCGCTGTGGGCCTCCATCCAGTTCTTGCCGGTCTAGTGTCGGTTCCTGAACGCGATGTTGCTCTGTCGGTGCCCCGAACCCAGGTCAGCCAGACGCCGGTCCGCGCGTCGACGCTGTTTCGTGCTGATGTGTTTTCCCCGGAGGTTGCGGACAATTCGATGGGTGCTGGCGCTGCCATTGCGTTAGCGGGCGTGTCCCCAGTGTCCAGGGCTGCCCGCATCCCAGAGGCACCGGAAGATGCGCGCCTGAACGCGGGGTCTGCGCGTTGGGGCGTGGAACACGAGGGCCCTGATGCACAACTGCGATCCGTCTATGAGGTCATGAGGTCCTGCTTTGCTGGTGCGTTCGGTGGCTTTGGTAAAGGGCAGACGTGGTCTCGGTTCGTGGCGCCAGCGATTTCCTCACTGGGGTGGGTCTATGCACCGCTCCCGGGCGTCTCATCGCCTTCGGGAGGCAGCGAATTTGCATTGTTCGCCGATGTCGCCAGCCGCGACCGAGCCCGCTCTCGGACGCAGAGCGGCGTTCCTGTGACTTCGGATGCGCTTGCCGTGCTGGTGGTTGAGGACTGGGAGCAGCCTCTGGGTCGGGATGCGACTCCCTATGATGCAAGTACTTCTGGATCTCAGGGTAGCCCCGCGTTGCGACTTGTGGGGCATCTGCTGTCGGAAGGTGTCCCCTGGGGCATCCTGACAAACGGCAGGGAATGGCGACTCTACAGCTCGGCATGGGGCGATCCCGATGTTGGAAGCACGCTTGGTACGTTCCACGCCGTTGACTTGTCTGGGATCTTCGGATCGTCGAGTGGAGCTGAGGGTGCGATGGATCCCCCTCAAACTGCCGGAGTGCCATGGCAACGTTTCCGGCAATGGGCTGCTGTTTTTGGGCCGGAGGCTTCCGAGCCCGATGCCTATGGCCGTTCCATCATCGATGGCCTGAAGCGGGAGTCTTCGGCGTACGCCCGGGCGGTCGTTCACGACGTGCGACGGCGGCTGCTTGATACTGTCCTGCCCGAGATCGCCGGAGGTTTCGTAGTCTACCGAGCCGTCGAGCGCGGTGCTGGTACTGAGACCGATGAAACGCTGGAGGAGATCGTACGCGCAAGCCTCGGTCTCGTGTACCGCTTGCTCTTTGTGTTGCACGCCGAGCAGCATGCCGTGCTGCCGATGGGTAACCCGGACTATCGAGGGCAGAGCTTGACCACCATGGTGCGATGGGCGCGAGACTGCGTGGCGGATGGCCCGCTGCCCAGCGCGGCAACCCACTTCACGCCCCGCTATGATGGGCTACTTACGCTATTCCGCCACATCGATCACGGGCACCCTCTTCTTGGGTTGGCCGAGGGTGGCGGGGAGGTGTTCAGCCCAGCCAACTCGGAGTACAGCTTTCTGGAGCGCCACCGGCTTAGCGATCGTGTAGTCGCGCGGACCCTCGCGGCTCTTGGGACTGCCAATGGCGAGCCTGTGGATTACTCGGTGATCTCTATGCGTCATCTGAGCGCCGTAGCTGAAGGCCTCATCGAGAGCCTACTGTGGGTGGTCGAGCCTGCAGCGGGTCAGGTTGTGCTAGTCAGCAACAGCGGCGCCCCGCAGACGTCGAGCAGTCTGCCGCTCCCAGATTTCGTGGGCGTCTCGCTCATTGAGGCGGCAGTCAAAGCCGCCCTTGCCCCACGCTCGGCTCGCTTCGCCACGGCGATGGACAGGATCGCCATCCTACATCGGGGAGAGTCCGAGCCCGTCAGAACCGGAGTGCGGCTGCCGGAGCCAGTCACAACGGATCGAATTGGTGAGCGGGTGGCCCTCGCCGCGGCAGAGCAGGCGGCCCGTGATGCTCTGTTGGGTATCAAGGTCCTTGACCCAGCGATGGGAACTGGGACGCTTCTGATCGGGGCGATCGATATGCTCGTCGATGGGATCGCTGAGACGCTTGCAGCGTACCATCGTGCGCATCCCTGGGTGCCCTGGGCGTGGAACCCTGTGGCGCGAGCTATCGCTGAGACGCGGGACAGAATCCTTGCGGCAGCCGGGGCTCAAGGTGTAGTCATTCCCCCGGAGAGCCTGGAGGATGACGTTGTACTCTCGCGGCTGGTTGCCGAGCGCGCCATCTACGGCGTCGACCTGAATCAGACCGCGGTTGCTCTTGCCAGGACGAGCGTCGCCACGCGCGCCTATGCAGCCGGAGCACCTTTCGTCGACGTCGTGCACCATCTCCGCCGGGGTGATAGCCTGCTGGGCGCCCGGCTGGCGGATGTCCAGGATGAGGCTCTAGCGCCAAGCCTGGTGGCTGGGCTGTTGCCGTCGGACGTTGCCCTGCCACCCTCATTGGCAGCGGAGGGCGATGCCGCGATGCCCACCCTGAACCGACCCGGTGCCCTGGACGGCGCCAGTGACACCACACCGCTAGAGTTGCTCCTGGACCTCTGGGTCAGCGAGGAACTGGGAAACCCCGGCGCCCGTGGCCTTCTGAACCGGCTGGGCGACGATGCAGTACCAGCGCTCCAAGGCGCGATCGCGCTGGAACCGGGCGACTTGGCCATCGTCGACCAAGCGCGCGAGCTCGCGGCGGCACTTGGATTCCTTCATTGGGATGTAGCGTTCCCCGAGGTGTTTCTGAAGCCGACCGGCGGTGGTACTGAGCGACCTGGATTCGACGCGATCATCGGCAGCCCGCCGGCGGTCTCGTCGGCTGGCGCCTCCGAGCGCGGCGAAGATGGTCCATTTATGGCGAGGGCGCGCCAGCTTGTTCGCCGACCCGGCGGGCGTGTGGCATTCGTTGTGACGCCGGTCGTCCGAGCCGGTCGGAACCGGAACGCTGGGCAGCATTGAGGGGGCCATCCATGGTGCGTGGCACAATCAAGGTCCCATTGAGGTACGGATCGGATGCATTTCTGGTACGCGGGCACGATCTGAGTCGCATCATTGCTCGCATCAGGACGACGCGTTCTGCGGAGGACCTGACGACGTTAGCGCGACACCTGATCCAGGAGAGGCTCCGTTCAGGTCCTCCGCGCGACGCGCCTACCGTCCCTGGGGTGGTCGAGCGCGATCGGGTTCGCTTGTGGGACCCTGCCGATGCATGGCATGTGGGTGATCGGGCGTTGTTCGCTGTGCCCATCGTCGGTGAGCGAGTAAGGTCCCTCACCCCCCGGGTCGGCGAGGTGACGCAAGTGCGCGGCAAGTGTGTTGTCGTGAGGCTCGATGGGGAGCCGAACGCCCGTGTCTACGGTGCAGCCCCGGCCTTCGGCGATGCCGTGGGCGTGGTCGAGTGGCGCCAGTCGGTCGAGGATCTCGTCAGCGCTCTGGACGATAGCGCCGATGACGATTCGCGCATAGACGGCGTGCTCTGGCGTTACGGCGAGGGCGTTGTGACCGCTCTTCTGTGCGCCTTGCGGAGTGATGATCGCTTCTGCGATCTGGAGGGGCGATGGTACCTGCGCAATCTGGCCGCGCTGCCTTCGACCACGCAACTGGAGGGCTTGGCACACGCTATGTTGTATGCCGTCGATCGTCCGTTGACGGCGGCTGAGCTGTTGCGATGGGTGCCGCCTCCGGTCCCCGCGGGAGATAGCGGCCTGTTCGGTCTGGTCCTGAGGCTGTACGAGAGGCCCGATCTCTTCAGAAACGTCGATTCCGACGCCAGACCGCGGTGGGTCCTGGCTGGGCCGCCACCGGGTGACCTCTTGGCACGCTACGCCGCCTTCGACCCAGAATCGTATGCCTTGCTCTGTGAGCCTGGGGAGGCGCTGGCGCCGGAGATGGTGCAGCGCCTGTGGCAAGTGGGTCTGTTGGGTTCGGTTGTGGAGCGGAGGATGCCGTAATCGCTCAGTAACGGGGCGTTAACACAGCAGGATGGCGACTGGCGTATACTGGATTACGTGTAGGGAGGTCGATCTCCGTGTCACTGCGCATACCGTCCAGGGAACTCAAAGTCCCTGATGGGCACAGATACCCTGAAGGGCTCAAGCGGCCTAGTCAGACTCCCTCTATGACTTGGGTGGACTCTGATCGGTTGGCTGACTACATCCGTCGAGCCAACCAGCCGGTTCCCCTTCAGGAACTTGTGCGCTACGCGGTACGTGCGCACTGGGTAGACGACAGCGCTTACCGGATCTACACACCTGGCTGCGGCTATCGGGTGGGTGAGCACATCCGGTTGCTTGATGGACGGTTGGGCACCGTAATGGCCGTCGGAGAGGGTAGCAACGGCATACAGGGCGCTTTCAAAGTCCTTACGGTCCAACTCTCACCGGAAGGGTACAAGCAGCAACGCGAGAAGCTGATGCTGGCTGCCGAGATCCCGGGAGCGCCCAAGGAAGCTACGCCCGATGTGGTGTCCGAAGGTGCCGTCGAACAAGCGCTCACTGAGCAAGGGCAGCAAGTTGCCCGCGAGGTGCGCCAGGTACTGGCCTCTGACCCACGCTTCATCACACTCTACTATCGCAATGGCGAGTTCGGCTGTCTGAGGGAATTCTTCCCACCGATGAGCCCTGACGTGCTGGATGCTGCCGTGGCGTTGCTGCTGGATGCATTCTTCGACCAGATAGCGGTCTCGCGGGTGACAGTTCCGGAGGTCGACGGCCCAGCCGAGAGCAGATCGCGCGAGGCACCTCGCTCCGGTGAGACGCTCTTTGCAGGTGATCCATTCGAGGAAGCCATCGCCGCATTTCCTGAGACGCGGCAAGCAGAGGAGGCGGTCGGTCGCCAGTTCGAGACGGTGCACGCGCTCTGGGCACACGCAGCGCAATCAGGTGCGATCTGGAACGTAACCCAGCTGGTGCGAGGTTTCGTACAACCTCTGTTGCGCGCTCTCGGTTGGTCCAGTGTCCCTGTTAGTGCGCTTTCGGCTGCCTCCGAGAACGTCTATGCCCTATGCGTAGACGATACGGCAGCCGCAGAGCTGTTTATGGATGATGGCATAGCCCGGCCCTTCGCGCGGCGCGCTCCCGTCCTGGCCGAGGTGATGGCCTGGGACCAATCCTTGGACCTGGCGGTGCGGACTGAGGAGATAAGGCCATTGGCCGATCGTGCCTGTATCGAGCCGGAGCAGCGATGTCTCCCGGTTGCGCCAGGTCATCAGCTCATCGGCGAGATGCGCCGGGTCGGGGTACGCTGGGGAATCCTGACCAATGGTCGAGCGTGGCGACTGTTCTCCAGCGATTCCAACAGCGTTGCGCGGACCTTCTACGAGCTCGATCTCTCGGACATCTTCTCCGGGTTAGCGATGACGGGCGTCGGAACGCCTGTACGCCCGGGTCTCGAGCAATGGCAGGCGTTTCAGCGCTGGTGGCTCCTATTCCGCCAAGCTTCCTACACGACGGGGACCGATGGGCGGTGCCTCGTCGAGCGACTCCGATTGCGCATTCCGAGAGATGAGGTTCGGGCTCGGGAGCTGCTGCGCGAGCGATTGCTGGGTGAGGCCCTGCCCGCGATCGCTGGCGGTTTCGTCACTTATCGACGTCAGAGGCAGGGGGTCGATCAGGAGACACCTGCATCGCTGCGGCTCGTGCATCGGGCCAGCGTGCTATTGGCGACGCGGCTATTGTTGGCGCTAATCGCTGAGGCTCGCGGTCTATTCCCGACTGACGATCCCGCATACCACCCCCACAGTCTGACTGCACAAGCGCACTGGGCTGCCGAGCGGCTTGGGCGAGCCTTGCCTCTGAGCCCCGGCGTGTATACGACGCCTCGGTACGATCTGGTGATTGCCTTGCTGCTTCGTTTGAGCAAGGGCGATCCTGAGAAGGGGCTACCAGGATATGGCCGGCAGCTCTTCGATCCGATCGACCAGGAGGACCATGCTTTTCTGGAGCGCACGCATCTCAGTGACGAGGCGCTAGGACGCGCCCTTGATGCGCTGTACCGGTCTGTGGACTATGGCGCGCTGGATGCGCGTGATTTGGTCGCCGTCTGTGGCGAGATGGTCGGCACGTGCATCACGGTGGTGGACGCTGAGACGGGTGAGGTCGTGCTTACGCGCGAGGGTGCAGCATATCGCGCAAGCGAGGTCTTGCCCGACTATGTCGTCGCGACGTCGGCGCAACAGGCTGTCGCACCGATCCTCGAGGCGCGGGCACGGACCTTTGAGGAGGTCATGGGGCGCGTTGTGAGTCTGCGTCGCAGCTTGCGCCGCGCGCTGGACCGACGTCGACGGGCGACGCTCTACGCCGAATGGGAGTCGGCAGCACGTGAGGCGCGGTCGGCGCTACTGGCGATACGGGTGTGCGACCCGGCGATGGGCCCCGGGGCATTCCTGGTGGGCGTCGCCGATGCGCTGACTGACGGCGTTGTGGCCGTGCTGCAAGCGTATCACGCGGCGCATCGCGACGTGCCGCGCAACTGGAATCCCGTGTACAAGCTGATTGACGACTTGCGGCGGGACATCGCCGATGAGCTTGAGCGGCAAGGTCTGCTGGCTACGGCCACCGCGCTGGATGACGCAACGATCCTGTCTCGCCTGATCGTGGAACGTTCGCTATTCGGCATTGCTCCCGATCGCGCGGCTGTCGAAGTGGCCAAGTCCGCGCTCTGGTTGCATACATTGGTCCCCGGGATGCCCTTCAGTTATCTGGAGCATCATTTACGTGTAGGGAATGCCTTGCTCGGTGCTGATCTGTCTCAGGTCGTAGACGATCTGGGGGTGCCAGATCTACCCCAGGAGATTGTTGCCGGCGCGATGGAGTTGTACCCGCTGACCGAACGCGTTGACACGACGTCACTGGATGTGCAGTGGAGCGCAGGCCAAGCCGCGAAGGCTGACGCGGCACTCGAGCCCTTGCGGCTGGCTTTCGACCTGGTTGTCAGCGCGGCGCTCGGCGATATCGAGGCGGCTTCTGCGTTGCGGGCTGTGATCGATGAACGAGGAGGACCACGGCTCGAGCGAATATCGGCGCTTGCGCCCACCTGGCTTCAGGCACAGGCAGAGGCCGAAGGTTTCTTCCACTGGGAGCTTGAGTTTCCCGAAATCCGCATGGCGTGGGCGAGCGCCGGTTGGGACGAGGGCGCGGGCTTCGATCTGGTCACCGGCAACCCGCCCTGGTTTGCGACTGCAGACGAGGCGGTTCAGCGTTATGTCGGGGAACGGCTCACCGGCAACGACGATGCCGGAACTGGCATACACCACGCGTATCTGGCATTGGCGCGCCGGCTTCTCCCAGCGGCAGGAGGACGTACCTACTTTGTGCTCTCTCGTGAGTGGCTGACCTCGCCAGTAGGAGCGCTGTAGCTGTGGACACCCTCGGCGTTCACCGTTCACCTTCACTGGGCGGGCATCCTCTGGCCATGTCTCCCCAGATGGGACACTATCGGGCCTACGGGGCTTTCTACCAGCGGTACTGGTCGCGGTTGTTTGCGGTGACCCGCGCCGACCTTGACCTGCTCTGTGCCGCAATCGCGACACGAGCGGACGAGGCCGGGCGCGCAAGCGATCTGACAAATCTGGTGCGCGTTGTGGTAGCGTCGCGACTGAACCAGGGCCCCCGCCTTGACAGCGCCGCCGCACCGGACACCAAGGTGGCTGACCCCGTCGTTCGGAAATGGGACGCGGCGGCCTCGTGGGCCGCCGGCGATCGCGCAATCTTTGTTGTGCCTGATCTCGATCGCATCCGGGGATTTGCTCCACGGCTGGGTGATGTCATGCAGGTGGGCAGCGATCACGCCCTGGTGCGCATCGATGGACGGAGCACTCCGCAGGTCTACGCTATAGGCCCAGCTGCGCCTAAGGCAACCGTCGTCGCGGGTCAGACAGGGCCCTCTGCCGAGTCGTTGATGACGGCTCAGAGCGAGAGCGACGACGTTGGTTCGTGTATCGACGACGTGCTCTGGCGTTTCGGCGACGTGGTGGTTGGACGACTGCTTGGTGCGATAAAGGCCGACAGCAGATTCGTGGAACTCGACGGTCTGTGGTTCCTGCGGGAGCTTGCCAAACGGCCGCACGATCAGGAGCTTGCCACCGCCGCGTCCGTCCTGTTCGAGCTTGAGGTGCCCTCGCTCACGTTGGATGGGCTCTTGGCCCGCGTGAATCCGAAGGCCCAGGTGTCGGCACCTGAGAGATTCGGATGGGCGCTTGCGTTGGAGGAGCGACCGGATACTTTTGCTCGCGTCTCGACGATGCCGTTGCGCTGGATGCTTGCTGGCCCGCCGCCGGTGCGGCTTATTGCGCGGTACGCGGCCTATGATCCTGAGTCCTACGTCGTTCTCTGCACGCCAGGCGACACATTGTCGGCGGAGGCAGCGCGACAGTTGTGGGACTGTGGGCTTCTGTATGCTGCAGTGGGCATGGGCGATGCACCGCCCGAACCATTGCCCGCACAGCGACCGGCCTCGGTACCAGCCACCACCACAGCGCACCGGCGGCCCACGAAGCTGCCGTGGTGGCGCAGGCTTCTCCTGAGCCGCCGCTAGGGCCTGGTCTGGTCGGCGTTGCGCCACGGTCGGCGTTAGCGCCCAACCTAGCGGATTGCCGGGCATGCAGTTGAGGTTCGTAGATGCGGCCTTCGCCGTCAGGACCGCTGGAACGGTTACTACGAACCCGATGGTTTGAGCATTAGGCGACGGTGGACACGTAGCGCCGCGCAGCAGCGTCATGCAGCCACTCTCGCGCCACCCAGAGTGCGTCGTCCTTCGTCAGCCACCCCTGCCTCACCTGCCGATGCATGAAATCGGCCAGGAGCCATTTGACTAGCAGGATCTTGCCGTAACACCACTCGATGCACCGAGCATCGGATGCGACGATGGCGCTCTTCGACGCCGGGACGGCCTCGACCCGTGCCTGCATCGCATCGGCGTAGGTGCTGGCACGGAAGTTGTACCACCAGAGCCCGCCAACATAAACATTGGGGTAGATGCGGGCGGCCTGCGCAGCAGCCATGTTGTCGGTCGGTGAACCGACAACGAGCTCCAGTCCGCACGAATAGCGCTCGAAGAGCGGATAGAGGTCAGTGATGCGGCGGGGCACGTCCACCGCCATCGAAGTGCGCGGGCTGACGTCGCGCTCGATCCCCAGGAAGAGCTGGGCAAACATCCCGTGCTCGCTCAAGGCATCGAAGAGGATGTGGGAGAGAGCAGCTTCGGCCTGCCACGGTGCCACGTGCCGGTTGGGGTAGTTGTCAATCAGCGCGACGGCGGCCTTGCCGCCGGCCTCAAAGGGTTCTGCTGCTACCCGCATCCCGCGGATCCCAATCGCCCTTAGGGCGGCGACATCACGGCGGGCGGCCTCACGTGCCGCCTCGAGTTCGACCTGTGGCTCAGACGACCCCAATAGCCGCGCCAGCCAGGCGCCATGGCCATTCCAGGTTGGCACCGCGGCGCCAATGCCGGGCAGCTCGACGAAGTCGGCCTCTGCCAGGGTGTTGACGGCGATGCGCCGGATGGCGAGCCGATCGACGACGGACTGGGCCCAAGTGGGCTGAGCAGCGCGCTCGCGGATCGCGGCATCCAGCGCGACAATGCGATCAGACGTGGTGAGCCCTGACTCATCGGTGAGCGCGAGCCCATAGAGGTCGTGGCAGATGCTGCGCACGACGAGGTGCCAATGCGTGTTGCGTGCAGCGTTGAAGGCCGCTGCGAACGCCTCCCGCCGCGCTACCTCGGGGAGTGCGGGAGCATCGAGCGGATAGCCAACGGACCAGAGCTCCTGTTGGAACCAGAAGTAGTGCGCGATGTCCCAGAACGTCTGCGCGGGAATCGGCACACCGGGCATGTTCAGGTGGGTGTGCGTGTCGAATACGGGCAGCTCGGTGATGGCCTCGCGCCATTCACGGCGTTTCATCATGCTGGATCTCCTTGGTGCGCCGATGCCCACACGGGTCTCGTCGGATGCACTGTCCTCTGGTGAATCTCCACATATCGCCTGTCAGCAGACAGGGGACCACCCGCTGCGAACCTGCTCGCCGCCATCCGTCAGCGGTGCAGTGTGGGGAACTCAGTGATCCGTAGGTTGGTGCAGCCATAGGGGATCAACGTCAAAGCCTCGTCGGGCTCCGTGCTTGAGACGGGGCTCTGTGGAGCGTCGCCGGCCGAGCCGTGATCGAGGTCCCATCCCGGCAACCGGCGGCCTCGCACGGTCGCGGTCACGGGCGCGCCGTCCGGCGAAAACGGCCAATCGCCCAATGGGTGCTCAGCGAAGGACACATCATCACCAAGGGTTGCCTCATCCACGGCGAGGGCGTAGTTCCACGGTGTGGTCGGCAGCACCTCCCAGTCGGCGTGTGGTACCTCACGGTAGGGTGCGTCGGCATGGACTCGGTTCCATCGTTCGCCGATCTTGAGCGCATAGACGAGGGGGCCTCGGATGATTGCCGCAGCGTCGTTGTGGCCCCGTCGTAGGGTGGGCCGCATTGGCAGCGTCAACTCGAGCGACTCGCGGCCCTCCCACGAGCGTCTTACCTCGTGAAACGTTCCGGGCAATGGGGCCTCCTTCGCGCCGTCGGGCAGCACCAGGGCAGCACCCTCAGCCCAGTTGGGGATGCGGAGCCAGAGCGAGAAGTTAGCGGGACGCTCGGTCTCGACCGTGAACGCGAGGTCAGAACGGAAGGGGTACTCGGTCTTCAGGGTCACCGTAACCGGGATGTCGCTGACCTGTGTATGCACGGAGCTTGGCGCGTAAGCCACGGCGGCGATCCCTGGTCGATCCGCCGAGGTCATCCCAGGATGGGCCGTCATCCATAGATGGGCCGCGAACTTCGGCCAACCCTGGCTGAGGTTCGCCGTACAGCAGCCATAATTCGGCTCGACGCCGAAGAGGTTCGAGTCGGGTCCGTTGTTGCTCCAGGCGCGCTCGTGACTCGTGCACAGGACCTGGTTCGCCTGTTGGTCGTATTGGTGTGACCACATGTCGGGAGAGAACGTAGCGGGGAGCGCGTTGAAGATCACGCGCTCGAGCTGATCGCCGATAGTGGCCTCGCCAAAGGTTGACAAGAGCATCTCAAGCGAATAAGCCAGCTCCACCACGGCGCAGAGCTCGGTGCCCTGCGTAGGTCGGGTGCGCCATTCTAGCGCTGGCGCCTTAACGGCCATCGCGTTGTTGACCACGTGGCTCATATGCCCCCAACGGCCGCGCCGCGTTGGCTCCGCAGCGGGCCATCCCGACGGCGCCAGGAAAAAGCCCCGCCAGCCGAAGCCCTGAGCCTGCAGCTTGACGGCCAGGTCAAGGAGCCAGTGCTCACCCGTACGCTCGTACAGCCAGATAATGGCGATGAGCGCCTCGAACCAGCGCATCTGGCCCCAGTCGAAGAGCGGCCGCCCATCGATGGTCCTGTCCATAGCGTGAAGCGCACGCTCCAGTGTGGCGACAGCGCGCGTATCGCCGGACGCCTCGTGGTACTGGACAAGGACCTTTGTGGCCAGGATCTGACCCCAGAGATCGTAGCGCGCCTGCGCCTGGGCACCCGAGGCCGCTACCATCGTGCGGGGGCCGAGCCAACCATCTTCCTGCTGGTGCGCAATGATGTAGTTGAGGTACCGCGTGACCTTGGCCTTTAGCGCGGGATCATCAAGAACATAGGCCAGCGGAAGTAGGCCATCAAGCCAATAGGGCGCGCGCTCCCACGCCTCCGCGCTGCCACCGAACCACTGGCTATCCTTGACATCGGGCCAGAACTCATCGAGGTGCCCGCTGATGCCATCGGCCTGAATGCGGAGTTGGCGGGTGAGCCATCCCTGCGGCTGGATTGCGCCAAGCGGGAGAGGGCGAAAGACGGGCTGGAGCAGACTGGACTGGTTCACTTGGATCTCCTTCAGGCTACCACGGTAACGGGTGTGCCTTTGCCAGGTTCAGCCTTTGTGGTGCCATCGGCGTAGTTGGCAATCGGGTCTACCCAGCGGTAGATCCAACGAGCATCGCGGCTGGCTACGTTGAGACAGCCGTGGCTGTGGCGGCGGCCATAGTCGTTGTGCCAGTAGGTCCCATGGATGGCAACGGCCGAGCGGGTGATGTAGACCGGGAACGGCACGCCGGGTAGGTCGTAGTCGTCGCCCACCATGCGCCATCCGAAGCGCTTGTGCAGAACGGTGAACTCCCCGAACGGCGTCCCGAGCCCGTAGATGCCGGATGCCGTGCGCGTCGTGAATACGGGCGTCTCGCCCTCGAAACAGGTGAGGGTTTCGTTGGTGATGCTGATCTCCATGCGCTTGTCGGGGCGCCCGGGTGAGATCGGCGCCAGGTCCTCGGGGCTCAGGCGGCGCATGGCGGATGCGGGCACCCAGAGGCCGGGAGTGTTGTAGGTGATGCCTTGCTCGAGCTGATAGTACCACGCGCCATCCTGCGCCTGCGCGGCATTGACCACGCGGTAGACGGTCTCGTAGTAGAGTTTGCGCCCGGTTCCCGTCCCCTCGACGCTCCATCTGGTCGCGGCAAACGGCAAGCATACCTCTGCCCAGAACCCCGGCGGCTCGACGCGCTCGATCACCTCGAGGTTGGGGGTCGTCTCCACCGGCTGAACGTAGCCGCTGTGGACGAACCCGCCGCCAGTCATATACCATGTGGGATTGCTGGGCCAAGGCGCGACCCCAGGCAACTGAGCCTGGAGCGGGATCACCTCATCGCGCCCGGCGTATGCGACGATCTTGGCGCCCGGATCAGGGAGCGAGCGCACTGCCTGCTGCCAGGCAATGACGCGCCCATAGTCTCTGGGAGGAGGGTCGAAAGACTCGTAATCATCACGGTCGGCGAGGACGGTTCTGGGTAGGGCCAGACTGAGCGCGCCGAGTGCGGTAAGGCGCAGAAAGCCGCGGCGGGTGATAGGCTTCGGGTGCTGGGGCATGCGTGTTCAACTCCTGTACATAGGGGCATCGCGGTCAACAACGATGTCGGCTTCGTCGATTCCTTCGCGGATGGCGCGCAGGCAGTTGTTCCAACTGCCGTCATAGTGCCCGATGGTCAACGCGTCGGCCCCGCATTGGGCTGAGATAAGGATCCCCTGCTTGACGAGCGCCGGGGTTGCCTTGGGGCGCGGCGAGATGGCCGACAGGAAGTACTTGTCCGGGCCAATAGCTCTCCGAATGCTGTGCAGATACGCGCGCTTGGTCTCCATCCGGGCCGGATCACCGAGTTGTTCGGCGTAGTCGGAGCTCCGAACCGAATCGAGCAGCCCGCCCACGGCCTTCAGGTCGAGCCCCATGAGTTCGGGGTAGCTGGCAAAATGGTTCAGCCGAAGATCCATGCGCGGGCGCACCGCGTGTACGGCCTCCGCGATCTGCCCGAAGAACCGGGTCAGCGAATCGGTGCGAAACTTCAGGAACGCGTAGAGCTCGGGGATCTCCGCAAGCAAGGCGGTGGCGGTGGTACTGCTCTCGCGGAGCAGCCGCAGATCGAAGGCCTGTCGGTGGTTGTAGGCATTGAAGCCCTCGGCGAGCCAACGCAAGCGGTCGACAACCGCGTTCCAGTCCAGGCCCTCACGTTCAGCGGCGGCGCGGCAGTGCTCGCAGAAACAGCCGCCGGTCGCAATGCCGACAAGTCGTATGGCTTCTCCCGCGCCGGACGCCGCCCAAGGCTGGTGGTTCCCCGGATGGAACCCAATCAGGCAAGTCTGGATAAAGTCGATATCGTAGTGATTTGCCAGATCCAGATAAAGGGCAACACCATACGCTCGGATGTCAGGATGGTTAGGGCAGATGCGCCCGGCGAAGGGATCGCCGCTGATCCCGCGCTGCACAACATCTGATAGCTCGCCCTCCGTCCGCACTTTGTCGACCCAGGTGTGCGACAGCTCCGCACCGACCGTCATCCCACGGCGACGCGAGCCCTCAATCAGGTCCTGAAGCCAGTCGCGTTCCTGGATCTCAGGGCGATCGCTGATCCGTGGTTTGATGCGGGTCTCGCGGTAGGTGTCGGGATCCGGGCGCCAATAGGCGCGCGAGTCCTCAGTCCAGTACACCTTCCGGCGCGGGTTGTGCGGGTAGTAGAGATCGGTCAGCGGGCGCTTCTCGTCGTGCATCAGCGCCACGAGGTACGTGCTGTTGGTCAGCGTGTCCCGCTCCAGCACGTCGAGGACGTGATCCAGACCTTCATCGAGCAGATCCCACGGATAGAGGCTTGCGACGACTTCCTTCCAAAACATCAGGGGACTCCTCCAGCTAGTACCACATGCATCCCCGATACGCATCGACCGCCACCCGATAGCTGTCGTACGTCGTGCGGGGCGAGATGCTATGGTCGGTGGCGAAGATAAGGCGGGCGCCGCGGGCTTTCATGCCCTCGATGTAGGCCGTGACCTCGCGCCGGATGGTATCGGGATCGTTGG
The DNA here is from genome assembly GCA_025454475.1 of Anaerolineae bacterium. Classification (GTDB taxonomy): domain Bacteria; phylum Chloroflexota; class Anaerolineae; order B4-G1; family SLSP01; genus PWVB01. The sequence continues at coordinate 4,657 of JALOOJ010000094.1, read as the reverse complement.
TCTCCAGGATGCGCGCATCCAGGCCACCGACAAAGGCGAGACGGTCGCCGACTTGCTCCGCGAAGGCGAAGGGATCGTTGCCCTTGGCCTTGCGCTCCATTGGGTTCAGGGCGTCGAAGCCTGCGTCGATGATCAGGGGCAGCGCGTCGACGGTGCTGCCGCACGTGTGCAGGACGACCGGGAGATCATAGCTGTGAAAGAAGTCGACCATCTCGGCGTAGTAGGGAAAGACGATCTCGCCCAGGACTCTGGGCGACGCGAAAAGGCCGTTCTTGTAGCCCAGGTCCTCATACAGCCAGATGCCGTTGGGAAGGCCCACCTCATCGAACATGCGCGTGAAGGCCTGCTTCCAGAGGTCTGTGTGGACGCGGTTGTAGTCGTGCATCCAGCCCGGGTCAAGGAGCAGGCTCTCGTAGAGTGTGATGTCGCCCATACTCTTGCGCGCCAGCTCCCAGATGAAAAGGTGTCCGTAGTGGATCCAGCGCTCGTGACCCGCGACGCGGTCGCGGCTGCGGCGCATCGCGACAACATCGACGCGGTCCGGGTCCCAGGCAACCACGTGGGGGCGGTAGTCGCGCTCCCAGATCTCGCGCGAATTCATCAGGAAGTCGATGTGCTCGGGAGTACCTGACTTGTGCTTCCAGTACTTGAGGGCAGCGCCGGCGCCATCGCGCCGCACTTCCCATTCGTTGGTCTCCTGGAGCAGCTCGTCGTAGCCGCGTATGGGGATGGGGTCAAACCAGGGACCGATGCCCACCATGTCGAACCCGAAGTGCTCCCACGCGGGCACGGGCTCCAGGTAGTCGCCGTCCTGAGTGACTTCCTCGGCCCGCCCGTCATCAGGGCGCCAGCGGTTCTCGCCGACGTCTTTGTGTACCCAACGTGTGGGGTAGCCCTGTCGGACCCAGGCAACCATCGTGTCGGCCCACGGCGAGTCGTGGAGCGCGACTCGCTCCATCCCACGGTTGCGGAGCAGGTTGTCGACAACGGTGCAGGGAGTGCTGGTCATGGCCGCTACGCCAGACTGGGCGCTTGCCAGCTTTCCGCCGTGTACTGGTGCAGCTCCATTCGGTTGCCATCGGGATCCACGATCCAGGCTTGCCAGCTCTGGTCCCTGCCGAGTTTGGGATCGCTGACCTCGACGCCGCTCGATCGCAGCGCGGCGGCCGTCGCTAGGATGTCATCGACCTCGAGGCAGATGTGTTTGAACGACTGATTCGCTGCCGGCGCGTCGAGGGTCCCCTCGAACAACTCGACGAAGTTGCGCCCGCCCAGGTGCAGATAGACGCCGTGACGGTGTCCAGCCTCATTGATGAAGCTGAAAGCCTCAGGCAGCCCAAGCTGATCGCGGTAGAAAGCGAGTGCCCGCTCGAGGTCTGAGACGACGAAACATGCGTGTGCCATTCCGATGACCATAGGTACCCCCTCTGTCCAGCCTTCGCCCTGTCTCCGCCGCAGGGGTGGGCGGGTCTGGCTGGGCTATCCGCCGATTATGTACCGGAGTGCGAAGGGGCGCAAGTGGTCGTCAACACGTTAGCGCCCAAGGCCCGAACTAAGCCCATGGGCGCTGAGAGCGAGGTGGCTGCCCCCGACAGCGTATGCACCCTCGCGCGGGTCCGATCACTCAGAGGACGTAGTTGCGTCCCTCATCGACCATGGCCAGGTACGAGTTCAACGGGATGTAGTTGGCGACGCTGTTGCCGGTGCCGAGGCAATATCCGCCGCCGGGCATGCAGATGTCGAGCGTATTGCGGACGCGTGCGCGGATCGTGGCCTCGTCGGCGCGGCACAGGAAATCGAGGTCGATTCCCCCCAACAGCGCCATTCGCTGCCCGTAGGTCGGCTTGAGTTCTCGAACATCCTCGATGGTGTCTTCGAAGGAGTGTTTGGCGTCGATCTTTACGTCGTCGATGAGGTCGTCGTAGATCGAGAAGAGGTTGCCGCACGAGTGGAGCAGGTAGGGTCGTCCCGCGGCGTGCGCCATCTCCGCCATCTTTCTGTGCCCCGGCAGCACGAACTCGCGAAGGTCGTTGGGGCCGATCATAGGGCCGGTCTTGAACCCCATGTCGTCGCTTCCCCAGACTATCTTCACCCGGTCGTAGCTGAGGATCCGCTCCAACATAGGAACGTAGAGCCCCATCAGGCGGTCGGCAATGGCACGCACCAGATCGCGCTGGTCGTAGAGGGCGTAGCAGAGCGTCTCGTAGCCCATCAGCCAAGTCAGGTACTCGGCGAAGTGCGCAAAACCACCGCTGCCGATAACGCACATGTCGTCAGGCAGGTGCCGGTCGTACCACGTCAGTGCATTGGTCGTGACCTCCGCAGGGTCGGGCCAGGGGTATCGCTCGAACTCTTCCCACGAGGTGATCGGGCCCCTTGTCTCGTCTACGTAGGATCGTCCGCCCTCGCGCTGATACGCGGCAGTGTCTTCGGTGACGGCGCGGTTGAGCGGCATTGGGAGATCGTCGACGCCCTGGCGGACGTAATCGTAGCCGAGGAACCGCTGAGCGCGGACCATCCGTTGCAGCGGGAACGCCGGGTCGCCACTGTCGAGCCCGTCGAGCAGGTGGTAGCGTTGGCAGATCGCCTCCTGGACCTCTCTGTCGAGGAATAGCTCGATGTGGTGGACACGCTTGGGTGTCCCTGTGCGCATAATGCAGTCGCGGAATGCCTCCCAATTAGGTGTAACGGGCGTCGCGAACGGGACGTCGAGCTGGGTCACTGTAAGCCTCCGGTATAGGTATTTGGCTTCTCGGTGGGTGTTCTGGATCAGGCTCTTGTCGCCAGCAAGGCTCCGGCGAACACGCAGATGGTGCCCAGCGGGAAAAGCAGGGCGAAGGCCACCATCGTGCTCAGGCGGTCCCTGAGCGGCAGCGCAAGCACCTTCGGTGGCGCAGTCTCCTTTGCGTAATGATCGATGATGCCTGTGAGTTGGGCCGGGGTGAGCTGTGGCTTGACTTTCGGGAGCGCGAGGGGCACCCAACCGTCCCGAGTAGCCAGCTCTACCTGTGCCGAATCGCGCCCAAGTCGAGCTCCCGTGATGCCGCCAATGAGCCTCCGGCGCAGCTTCACGACCCCCATCCAGGTCAGGTCGAGCGTTGCATCCGTCGAACCGCGCCCGCGGCTCTGCAGCCTAAACACGGGGAGCAGCCCGGCTGCGATCCACAGAGCCAGGCCAAGCACGACGAGTGATATGCCCAGGACTACGGTCATTGTCGACTCCTTACAGCCAGCCGCGCAGATGATAGACGAAGATCCCGATGATCTCTTTCATCGCTCTCTCGGTGATCTCAAGGTATTCAGCCTTAGGCAGCAGATTCATCAGCATCACGCCAGGATCTCGCTGCGTGTAGAAATCCCAGTCAGAGTAGGTGAGGAGATAGTCGGTGGGCGCCGCGATCACTTCCAGGTTTTGGTGGGTGAAGGCGGCATAGGCACGTGGCATATGCATCGCGGAGGTCACGAGCACGACGCGGGTCCAGCCCCTGAACCCAAGCAACTCTGCGCTCTCCAAGGCATTCTCGTAGGTGTTGCGCGCAGTGTCCTCGAGGACTATAGCGTCTCGCGGTACGCCGAGTGTCACGAGCATTTCTGCCATAGCTTCTGCCTCTGAGACGGTGCCCGGATTCTGAAGCGGTCCCTCGCCGCCGCTGACGATCAGTGCCGGAGCGACCCCAGCATGGTAGAGTCGTGCAGCGTAGAGTACGCGATCTCCGGCTTCGCCGACCTCGTGCGACGGGCGTGGGGCGAGTTGCTGGCGCAGGCCGCCGCCGAGCACTATGAGGGCGTCAGCCGACGGCCGTGTAGCCTCGGTCAGAGGTGGAATCCGCCACTCAAGGGCCCGCGTCAACGTCATGCTGACCAACCGGTTGGCGCCCAGGCCGAGGATCAGGAGTGCTACGACGGTTATGCCTGCTGAAGCACGTGGACGATGGCGCAGAATCACGGCTGCGATCAGCAGAACGCACACCAATCCTGTCGGATAGACAAAGAGCGGCAGTAGCTTGGAGAGGACGTAGAACATGTCTGGGCGTCGGGATGACGATACTGTCCTGGGGTGTCGGTGCTAGGGCTTCCCAACGATCAGCGCCTGCAGGATCTCGCTGATGATTCGAGCGACGACCAGGATGGCAAGTGGGACCAGCACGTTCTTGAGGAAGCGTGTGACCGCCAGATGAAGGTTATGCTGCCAGAGCCAGGGCATCACGGGCTGGTTGGTGAAGCGCACGGGCATAGTTTTGCCCTGAGCGCGGGCGATGCGCGCGAGAACATAGCCCTGCTGATGGGAGTCGACGACCCAGAGCGTGTAGACGAACCAAGCCAGACTCAGAACGATCACGCCAAAGATGGTTGCCAGTCTGAACTGGGCTCGGCGGAAATCGGCCAGCTCGCTCGCCAGCGCAATGACGACACGCACCTGGATGACAGCATACACGGCAAGCGCCACGCAGATCAGCGTCAGTACGAACGACAGTAGCTGGTCGACGCGGTCCCTTACCTTGGGCTCCTCCAACAACGCCATTCGGATTACCTCCCACGCGGGTCACAGCTCCTCGGGCCAGAGTATACTCCTGAGAGGCAGGAGGGGAAGCAGGCTCACACCCCAGATGCCGGGGACCTCTAGAGGTCCCCGGCATCTGGCAGGGGCGGCGGCTCG
>JALOOJ010000093.1 GCA_025454475.1 Anaerolineae bacterium | reverse complement strand
CACTGGCAAATCACCAGGATTGGCAACTTTGCTGAAGGTATCACTGTCGTAGTTATAGATGGTCACATACGGAGTGGTCGCGTGGCCAACAGCCAAAGCCGGACCTGCAGTCACATCCGAGAACGTCCATACATCCTCGGAAATCATGCGGAATACCGATATTTGTCCAAGCGCGTAACAGGCAACAAATACGTCATTCTCGCACTGCACCCAGTCAAGACTGCTCAGATTATCTTCTGCCCACGGGGTAACAACCTCCAGATCGGCCCCGCCAGATTGGACAAGCGCCCCATCCTTCCACACCCTCATGAGGTAGTCGCTCAACTCCAGCACGTATCCCTGGCCGCTGGTAGCAACGAACGGAATCAGGCGCACCTTTCCCGTGTTTGTCTTTGCCGCCCCGCAGTAGTAGGTGCCTGGCCGCAGGTCCGCACCCCCGGATGCGTGCACGATGAAGTTCTCCAGGGTCCTGCAGGTCTTCGCGTACAGCGGACTATCGATCCGCGCCATCAGGCGGTCGGACACTTCCCCGCCCGTGAAGTCCGTCACTACCTTCCTGGCCTGCGCCATGCTACACCTCGGTTATCAGGGTGGAAGCCGCATCCGGAGTGGACCTCCACCGCGCATCCTGGCCACGCGCCAGCGACAGGATCGCCGCGAACTCCGCATCCAGCACACGCTGTTTCTCCAGGCTCTTGCTCAGGGCCATGCAGCACACGCCGGCCAGCCTGGTCGCCACGCAGTCGGCCAGTAGCGGGCTGAACTTGGTGGGATCGCTGATGTACGCGATGTACAGAATGGACAACTTGTCGTTCTCGTAGTTGGTCAGCAAGAAGTTGTTCTCTTCGACCCAGTCCGTCTCTCCCGACTCTATCTCGATGACTTTCATGCAGTCATCGGGCAGCTTGAACATGTACGCGTAGTTCCAGTTGGGAACGCGCCAGATCGTTCCGCCACTCACATAGGCCGCGAACGCCGACCCGTCGAGCTCGACCGTTCCGTTCTCATCCCACAACTCGAAGTCGTCGGTATCGACGTTTCGCACCATGTAGGTGTTGTCATTCAGTTCGGTCATCCCGGCCACGTCCGTGATTTTCACGAGATCACCTTCCAGAAAGGTGTGTGCCGTTGCCGTGATGACGACCGGCTCTTCCTGGCTTGCCCCCTCGATGCTATCGGTGTCGCGCTCCAGCGTCACCCGGCGCCTGGCGCAACGCCATTCTCCGAGCTCCAGCACCTCATGGAGCACCTGCTCCCACACAGCGTTGAATGCACCGGCTTCCACCGTGTCGTCGCTGTAGGTCGTCAACCTCTCGGTCACGCCCAGCTTGGTCAGCGCCAGGTTGTAGATGCGGACCCTTGATTCATTCAGGTTCATAGCGCACCCCTACACAGAAGGGGCCAGCGCATGGCTGGCCCCTTGATTTTCCACCGGCTTCCGCCGCCCCCTAGGAGAGGACGATTCTGGCAAGCAGCTTCCCGCCAGCCGTCAGCGCCGTCTCCGCGTAGAAGTACAGCGAGATGTAGTCGCTCAGACCCTCGGAGGGAAGTGGAACCTTGGCGATCAACCGCTGCGCGGGGGTCGTCTCGGCAGACAGCACCGAGGCCGCAACATTCGAGAAGACCTCCATCAGCTTCGTGTCGCCCGGGCTCGTGGTCCCCGTCTTCAGGTGCAGAGAGGCGACCTCCGTGCCGCTCGTGAACCCACCGTCAGTCATCACCTCGATGAACTTCTGGTGGCCGCGGCCCACTTCCGTCACCTCGTCCTCCAGCAGGACCTTGCTCAGGGCCTTGCTGTTGGTCAGCGAATCACCGGTCGCTGCGGTGAAATACAGGTAAGCATCGTCCATCTTGCGCCTCCTTAGCTCACCACCGCTTCGGTGTCTTTGATCGATGCCCACTTCCGGACGGGCACGTTACCCTTGAACATGAGGACCGAGCTCCCCGCGTCCAGCTTGACCCAGCGCAGGATGTGCTCGCCCAGGTTCTTCGCCTGCTGCTCCAGTTGCATGTACCCCGTCTTGTTGACGTACAGGATCGAGCCCTCCGCACCGCCGGGGGCCTCGTCCATGTTGTGGTACAGCTGGATCAGCTTGTCGATGTCGATGAGGTTGGCCGTGGTCGTGCCGATGTTGCACAGCCTCTGGAAGTACCGCTCATCGTTGATGACGATCCCGAAGCGGTAGTAGAACTCGGTCACGTAGGCCCACAGCTGCTTGCTGTTGGCCCCGGTCACGAGCTGCCGCCCCATGTCCTCTTCCTTGATGATCTGGGTCTTCCCGCCAGCCGGATACAGGAACGCCACCTTGTCCGGCCCCCAGTTGATCAGGTACGCCGAGGTGACGCTCGCTCCGGTCGCATCGCCGCAGTTGGCGATGTTCCCAGTGGCGATTGTCGGGCGCCTGGCCGCGAACCCATCGATCCGATTGGGGTACGCAACGGTGCGCTCCCCGTACAGGATCTTGTCGCCCAGCCACACCGCGCCTCCGCGAATGTGCTGGTCGTCCTTCCGGGACCGGAACTCCATGCCTCCGCCCGGCTTGGCCTTCTCCGCCAGAAGCACCAGCTCCTGATCGATGATGCCCCGGTCTTCGTACAGGGAGATCGGCTCGGTGAGCTGATCCGTGCGCCCCGCGGTCGCGTCGATACCGTCGTTGATCGACCGCATATCTCCGTTGGGCAGCGCCGCATCACGCCCATAGATATGCCCGGTCGACTGATTCGCTTCCTCCCAGTGCGCGTCAGCAAAGACAGGAAGCGCCTTGCTCAGGATCTTGGCCACGTCGACAAACCGCCCTCCGCCGGGCAGCGTCTCGTTGGCAAGATCCAGGAGGGTTACCTTGCCCCCCAGATCTACATCTGCCATAGCTTACACTCCTCAAACGTGTTCGAGGAGCTTCCGTCTGCAACAACCGTGTTCCCGTAGATGCCGCCAGATCCCCTCCCCAGTCAGGTCGGTAGAAGCGGAATCGCAGGTAAGCTATGCGTTGCCTCTGGTTGCCTCTCCTTGAGCCCCGCTGGCCAACGGCCCTGGGGTCTCCATGATGACTCTCTTCTCGTGGCCTATCCGAACGCTCGGATGCGCCACGATCTTGAATCCCTTCTCGTGCACCTTCATGCACCACCTGAAGTCTTCTCCGGGAAGCACAATCAGGTTGTCTATGGTGTATGATACCTCATCGAACCACGGATATTCCAGTGCCTCGAAGACGCCTTTCTTGACCAGCAAGAAGGCGAACCCGCAGAAGCCCACCTCGAACGGTGGCTTGTCCTGCGGCACCTTTCGCAGGTCAAGGTACTGCATGGCCTTCCAGTCGTTGAATTGTCCCACCGCACCCCTGCCCTGCGGGTCCACCGGCACCAGCCCCGTAGCGATGTCCACGTTCAGGTCGAGCAGCTTCTTGAAGTCACTCGGCGTGTACACGCTGTCCGAGTCGATCCACATCAGGAAGTCGTAGTCGAAGTCAGCCAGGCCGGCAAACGGTTTCGTGTCGGGGCTCAATCCCTTCACCCCAACCTCGAGCAGCTCGTTGCGGCAGTGCACAACACTGGAATTGTACCCACGCACGATGTAGGCATGCACCCCCATTCCTGGAAGCGCCACCAGCAAGCTGTCCCAGCTCATGGCAGCGTGAAGTGTCGGTGCACCTGGCAGGCAAAACACCACCTTCATTCTTGTTCTGTCCTCCTGATGATCCGTACCTGGCAGGCATCCTCGCCCTGATTCACCCCGCGCTCCCTTGGCGGCTTCACGGCCCGCATGAGACACCGCATCTCCATGACGGTGTTGCGCTCGTGGATCACCTTGCGTAGTACCTCTTCCCTGGACATTCCCTGCGGGAACTCGGAGTCGTAGACGGCGAGTCCTACGTCGATGGGCTTCCAGTCACCCCGGTAGCCGTAGTCCGCATGCTTGTACATCGGTTGCCCGAAGTACCGCCAGGTGTCCATGAAGAACGCCCGAACGTGCGTCGGGTCCGTCCACGTGCCGTCGCTGCTTCCGTAGGGTACTGCCGCCATCATCACGCAGTCCGGTTTCGCCACCCGATACAGTTCCTGCATCAGCGGGAGCACTTCCCGGATGTGCTCCAGGACATGGCTGGCCAGGATCTCCGAAACGCTGTTGTCTGCGAATGGCAGAACCACGGTGCGGCTGTCCAGGTCACAGCCGATCAGCTCTGCCCCCTCCACCCGCGGCAGGGATGGGATCGCCACCGGCACGTCGATGTTCACCCATCCTGCCTTCACGTCCACGCCGCAACCGATGTTGAGCTTCATGGATCGCTGTCGTTCTCAATGTCGGCGCTCTTCGCCGTGCTGGCCGTCTCCCCTTCCGATTGCGCCTCCAGCATCTCCCGCAAGGCCCTGAGCACCTTACGGAAGTCCAGGATGACGTTGCTCGGGCAGTATCCCTCGTACTCGCGCACGCGGACCTTCTCGATGTACTCTACTTCCCCCAGCGTCATGCGGCACCGCCCATCTTCGGATACCGCTGCTTGAGCTTCTCGAGCTCCGCGAGGGTGGCCTCATTCGGCTTGCCCACCGATCCTCCGTCCAGCGCGTGCATCTCCGGGCTGCGCGGATAGCGATCCTTGAGAGCCTGCCGCTTCTTCTCGTCTGCGGTGGGCTGCTTCTTTCCGGTGGCTCCGGGAACGAGCTGGTCCTCGCCCATTGCGGCCCCCACCTTGTGCAGGAACTTGATGAAGTCCGGGTCATCTCCGAGCCCCATCTTCTCGGCCTTGTCCACGAGTTCCTGACCGCCGAACGTCAGCAGTGCTCGCTTGGAGAGCTCCTGATTCTTGTCGAAGTCTCCTTTCCACTCTTCGCGCAGGGCCTTGAGGCCGACCTCGCGCTGCTTGGCCTGCTCCTCCTGGGCTGCCTTGGCCTGGTTGAACACCATGCCGGCAAGTTCAGCGGCTATGCGCTTCGCGGCGGCCTTGCCGATCCCCAGCTCGTGCGCCCACGCCCTCACCTTTTCCTGCTCGCTCTTGATGTAGGCGCTCAGGTTGTCGGCGAACGCCTTGTGCTTCTCGTCCGCCAGGTACTCGGGCACCTTCACTTCGTCGAACTCGTAGCCTTCCGGCTTCTCAGGCGCGTCCTGGAGTTTCGGCTTCATGCCGTACGCCCACTCCAGCACCCCGCCCCAGCTCTTGAGAGGCAGCAGTTCCTTGAGGAATGCCTGATCCTTCTTGTACTTGTCCGGCGCCTGCGCCAGGAAAGTACCATCCGCTTTCAGCTCCTCCGCCGGGGGTTCTCCGCCTTCCTTGCCGCCAGACGATTCTCCCCCAGCCTCGCCCTCCTCGGCGAACCACTGCAGGTGCATCTCGTCGAACGGATTCCGTTCCAGGTCCTTGCGTTCCATACGGGTCTCCTTTCGAGAATCGTGGTAGAGCACAGCCACGCTATGCCGATACCTTGGTGATCTTGTGGATGTTCATCATCCAGTTGGTGAAGATGCGGCAGAACCGCCCGTCTTCATCCTTGCTCGTGCTCTTGTCGGCCACGAGCTTCGCCTGGTAGGCCGCCAGGAAGTCCCTGTCCGACTTCGGGATGCCGGTCTCCAGCTCCAGCTTGTCGATCAGCTTGGCCGTCTCCAGCATGACCTCCGCCACCTGATTGTCGTAGTTCATGACTACTCTCCTCTCAGCTTTTCCGGGGGCCGAACACCCGTCAGGCCCCGCGTGATTTCCACCAGTCTGTCCTCTCGGATGACGCCGAGCCGTTTCAGTATCCGCTTGCCAAGGTTCTGCAGAGCCACCAGCTCCGCCTCGTTCGCTACCTCGTCCCACAGCATGCACTCGTAGGCGAGCAGATGCGCCAGCACCAGTGGCCCCATACCCTCGTTGAACACGCTCGCGTACATGAGGTTGATCTCGTCCTCGTCGAACTTCTTGCCCCCCCAGATCATGCACCGCTCCCCGCAGCCCCCACCATGAGCTGCTCAAGCGGACTGCCCGCCTCCGGGCGCTTGGCCATCCCAGCCGCCGCCTGCGCCCCACTCTTGGCCAGTTCTGCCTGCTGCATGGCCTGTTGCACCTTGGCCCTCTGTTCGCGGATCTGCTCGACCTCCTGATCGGTGCGCACATCCTTCTCCGGGACACCGTGCGCGTCGGCCAGGTCCTCCACGATCTCGTCCCAGTTGGCCCGGTCGAGAATCGCCTCCTGCGAAGGCACGCCCGCAACGGTCTGCATGAATCCCACAATCCCTTGGGTCTTGAACAGCCTGCGCTGCGCCTGCGCCAGCGGACCCAGGTACTCCACGTCCAGCGATCCCTTGGCCTCCCGCAGCACGTCGGGGATCGGCGGAAGTCTGCCGGCCCGACCCGCGATCGCCGCAGTCCTGTACACGAACTTGTCCAGCCCCTCGGTGAGGTACTGGAAGATAATCGGCGCCAGCACTACGGCCCGCTCGCCCATCTTCTCAGCCACCTCGTAGGCGGTCTGCGCCTTCTGCTCCAGGAGCAAGCTCAGGAAGAAGTCGTAGAAGAAATGGCGCTTGACCCGCTCCTCCAGCTTCTCCAGGATGTCCACGCCTGCGGGCAGGTTGATATGCGTGAGCAGCGGGTAGGCGTTGTTCGGCCCCAGGCTGCGCTCGTAGTAGTTGTGCGCCCCCGGATTCCACGACAGTTGCCCGCGCCGCTCGATAGGCGCATCCGTGGGCGGGTCCACGAGCCGCTGCGCCCCGATGAGGTTTGTCTTGCTCATCAGGTTCGCCATCTTCACGTCACGGATCGCGTTGCTTCCCGGAGATCTCCCGTACTCCTCTCCGCTGTCCAGGATGCACCTGGCCGATACGACCGGCGGCTCGTCGTAGCCGCTTTCCATGAGGACCGTCTGCTGCTCGATATCGATGTGGAAGGAGGCGTACTTCTTGTGCTTCGCATGTAGAAGCCCGTCGATGCGCTCTTCCCGCGGAACCACGGCCCACAGGATGCGCACTTCCTCGGTGGGCTTGTTCTTGGCCTGCTTGACGCGATTCTCACCAGCCTTGTCCTCCCCGAAGTAGTTCACGAGGTTACGCACCGTGATGTACTGCTCGATCAGCCACAGGTCGATCTCGCCCTCCCAGTTTTCCCCGATGAACACCTCAACCGGGTGGAACATCTTGTACAGCGGCGCCTTTCCGGCCAGCCGATCACCGGCGTAACAGTGAGCAGTGCCGATGCTGCCCAGGTCGCGCAGGAACATGCCCAACGCCTTGTACAGCGCCCCGTTCTTGAACTCCGCGTACATCTGCTCGTCGTAGTCCTGCAGGTAGCTCTTGACCTCGGGAACCTTGTTGATCTCGCGGTCCTCCATCATGAAGCGAATCCACTTGAACCCAGGGGAGGCCGTGTTGCCCATGATCCCATCCGCCCACACCTGCAGACAGTGGGTGCCGATGTCGTCGTACACGTTCGAGTGTGTCGTCGTGCCCTTGTGGTCGATACCCTTCATGAGGATTTCGCGGTCAGGGATCAGGTACTCGGCGAGCTCCTGCCAGCGGTCCTCGTGGGGCTTTCTGCGGCTGCGGTACAGCTCAAGGAGGCGACACATCTCCTCGGCGACCTTCTTCTCTTGGATCGTATCTATCGCCATTCAGCGCCTCACTTCCACTGGAACGGGTCGAAGCCCGTACCGCCCAGCGGGTCGTATCGATCTCGCCCATTGCCCAGGTTCAAGACCGGGTCCCTCGCATCTGGGCGCAGGTCCGCCTTGAATAGCCGTACCATCGCGTATTGCAGCGCGTCTTGAAGATGAGCATACTTGTTCTTGAGCACATTGGGTAGGTACTCCCCCATCAGGCTCTTGTTCGGAGGGTAGCAGTAGCCCCCCAGGAAGCCGTTGATCAGCCTGGTGCAGCCCGGGTCTATCAGCACCCCATCGATGCGGGCGAGCATCTGATCGACCGCCTCGATGCGTGCCTGGAAGTTCTGCTCACTGGGTCCCACCTCCACCCCACAGTCGGCCATGAGTGCCGCGTTACTGGTGAATCCCCCCTCCTTCTTGGCGTACTGCGTGTTGCCGGCTGGATCGCCCCAGTGCACCACGTCTTTCGCCCCCGGGAAGTCCCTGTTGACCTGCTGGACAACGTGATTTGTGAAGTCAACGATGTTCATCTTGTCGTGGAAGTACTCGCGCAAGATCTGGCAGCGCTGCGGACCCACCACCTGCAGCACGATGCAGGCCGGCATGTTCCCGCTGTTGTCCCAGCCGAAGATCAGCTCCCCACCCGTCCACTTGATAGGCTCCTTGGCGACGTGGTAGTCCCGGCGGAAGTTGTTGAACACGAGCTTCCCGGTGATCATCACACCCGGCTTGCCGTCGATGTACATGTCGATCCAGTCGGGATTGTCGCGGTATGCCTTGCGCAGCTCCTCGTAGTACCCCGCCGGCAGGTTGCGGTTGTTCTCCCCCGCCGGCTGCCAGAACCCCGCGTGTCCTTCCAGTGGCTCCCGCGACGACAGCGGACCCGGGGGCGGCTGATTCCACTTGAATTGCGAGTAGGTTGGGTGCTCCACGTCTGGCGGGTTTGTCGTCTCGATGCCATACTTCTCCGGGCTCTTCGGTGGGAACCGCCCGATACGGTTCTTGAGCATGTTCTTGATCTCTTCGGGCACCTCGATCGACTCATCGATCCAGTACCCGGTGATCTCCAAGGACTTGAGCTTCTTGATGTGGTCCGGGCGGTCGCAGGATCGGAACAGGATCTCCGCCTCCCAGTCTTCCTTGACCACCCGGGCCGTCATCTTGCTTTCTGACCAGTAGGGCGCCTCGAAGGCCCCGGGAAACCAGTATTGCATGGTGCGCAGAGTGGAGTCGCGCAGCTCCACGTAGGTATTGCGCACCACGATCCAGCGCGTCCTCTTGATGCCGTACTCCCGGAACAGGAACTCGGGCAGGAAATAGGCGATCTCCCAGGCCGCGGCAGTGGTCTTGCCGCTACCCACTGGCCCCACGATGCAGCGCACCATCTCGCTGCTGTTGTGGAAATCCTGCAGCGTGGGCAGCGGATCGTACCTGATCTGCTCCTGCTCAACCTGGGGTGCTTCGAGTGTTGCCGCCGTTGATCTGCTCACCGCTTCTTCCGCTTCTTCTTAACAACGATCTTTCCGCCATACTTGTCATCCCACTTCTTGGCGATCTTCGGATGCCTGGCGTGCATGAACCGCCTCTGCTTCGCGCTGACATACGGCATTACGTCTGATCCCTCCCCCACAGGATCGACCGCTTGTCATGGCCCACGATCACCTGCGGGCAAACATACGTCTCGTATCCGAGCTCCTTGGCGTTCAGGCAGAAGGAGAAGTCGTCCCCCACATCCACCATCTTTCCGTTGACCACCTTGTAGGGGTCTCTGATCCACGGGTAGCCGATTGCCTCGAACACTCCCTTGGCCACGCACATGAATCCCCACCCCGAGAAGTCTACCGGCAAGACCTCAACGGTCATCTTCCGCACCGCCGAGATCCGTAGGCGCCCCTTGCTGATGGTACCGGCTACGGCGCAGTCGTCCATGTTGTCCTCGCCCACGCTCGGACCCGCTGGATACAGGCCGCCCACGATCGGCAACTCGCGCTTCTTGGCTATGTTCAGCACCGTCGCCACCTGTTCCGGCGTGAACACCATGTCGCTGTCCAGCCAGAAGCTGTAGTCGTAGTCCCTGCCCTCGAACACCTCGTGCTTGTCGAAGCCGCCCCCGATGATCACGTTCCTGCAGGTGAACACGCATGGCGAGTAGAAGCGCCGATACTCGAAGGACAGCGTAGGAATGCGCCTGGCCGCTGACAACAGCTCGCTCCAGCTATCCAGGAACGCCCCGGTGAACGTGCCTCCTGGCAGGCAGAAAATCACCTTCACGCGTTGAACCCGAGCGGCGGCTCTTTGATGACGTACAGCGTGCCGCTGTCCATCTTGCTGATCTTGAGCTTGTTGATCGGATGTTTCAGCACATGGCGCTTGCTTGTATAGAGTCCATCCGCCACATCCGCCCACACTTCGTTGTCGTCAGTATCGACGACGAGCAGCAGATCTCCCGCATCCGCATCCGGCGAGTACCAGTGCAGGAAATTGACACTGACGATGTCACTGAGCTCGTCGGCTTCCGCGGTCATCTTGATAACCGGAAACGCTTCCTGGGTCACAGCCATTTCAAGGCCCTCCTGTTCTTAATCGCTCATTACCACGGCGAACTCTTCGGCCCCGCGGCGCCCCTCGGCCCATGGTGCTTGCAGCGGGACACGCAACCACTGGCCCTCGCCCTGCAAGAGCCCGAGTATCCTCACCACGCTTGTCTTGATGGTGATTTCCAGTATCTCCCCCTCGCCCTCCAGAAGTTCAGGGCGGCGAATCACGTTCTCCTCGCCCTCGATGTCGGAAGCAGCAAGGTCGCCCTCGCCCTCCAGAACCGAGAGCCTGACGGTACAGGAATCACCGACCTGCGCCACCACCGTGATCGTTAGCAGTTCCCCCTCGCCCTCCAGTTCATCAGGATGGAGCGCCATCTCAACACCCGTTACCTCACCGAACAAGTCTCCCTCGCCCTCGAGAACGTCGATGTCGAACGAACGACCCTCCACGTAGGGCGCAAGGATCTCTCCCTCTCCCTCGAGGGGCTCATCTTGACTGGCCGCAAGTACACGGTGCCCCTCTACGAGCTGACCCCACAGATCGCCCTCACCCTCCAAGTAGTCGTTCATTAGAACCGTGAGCGGAGGCACTTGGATCTTGATGCTGATGGACAGCAGATCACCCTCACCCTGCAAGAATCCCATCAGCCGTCCGCCGGTCACGGTTGGCGCGAATAGTTCGCCTTCGGCTTCCAGCGGATTATCCTGACTCGCGGCCAGAACCTCGTGTGCCTCGACTACCGTGCCGAGTAGATCACCCTCGCCCTGCAGGAGGCCCCGGCTCGCCCACACCTTCGGTGCATAGAAGGCTCCCTCGCCCTCAAACGTGGCTGCATCGTAGTGCTCCGAAATGAACACCAGCGGAGCGAACAGCTCGCCCTCGCCCTCCAGAAGTTCAGGATGTATATCTGTGATGAGTTGTTCGGCACCCTGTAGGATAGGTTGGTAGAGCCAGCTCATGTGATTTTCCGCAGGCTCCAGTAGATCGCCCGGTCAGTGCCGGCTATCTTTGTCACCGTCACGTCCCAGCCCTCCCCCAGGATGAATGCCGGGGAAACGAACATGGGCTTCGACTGCACGCCCTTGAAGAAGTATTCCTCGATGAGACGCTGTGTCCCTCCGGAGGCGTATTTCTCGTAGAAGCGGACGACAAACTCCTCGGTCGCCGTCAGCGCGGACAGATCCAGAAACACCTGCAGGGTGCAGTCATCGGTCTGCGCTTCACGAGAGGTCGAGTCCGTTGGCAGACTGTACTCCGTGGTGCTGATTGTGGCGTAGTCGTTTGTGAATGTGAGAGCCATATTAACCCCCTATCCCGATTGCTACAACTTCAGGAACAACACCGGGCGTCCCGGAACAGGACACCCTGGCGTACACAGTGGAACCCGCCGGCACTTCGCAGTAGCTATCGGGCCAGATCGGTATCCCTGTTCTCTCTGCCGTGCCCGGCAAGAAGACCGGCATGTTTTCGATGATTGTCACCATGTTGGTGCCATCGCCGTACGCCAGGTCCACATAGTACATCAGGGCCGTGGTCGTACCGCTGCTAAACCCGACGCACAACTGCCACCACCACAGAGCCCGCGTCGTCGAGCCAAGGGATACCCACGATCCCTCTGCCGCGCTGACACCCATTCCGGTCATCACGGTTCCACCGGGCCCCGAAACCCCAAGCGTCTCGCTGTACTGACCGGCGCGAATCAAGTCTGGACGCGTCGGCTTCCCGTAGAACACGGCTTTGCAGCGGAATGTATCGGTCGAGCTGGCATATCCGCGCATCCCCACGCTCTGACCGTTCTTGATGAACAGCGGGAAATAGTGCATCTGGCCAACGTCAACGGCGTTCGATGCCTGCGAACACATGATGTCCGCAATCCGTGCCACGTAGCTCGACCCACCGGCTGGGTCAACGCCCAGGTCCGCCAGAATGTCTCTCACCCCTGCGGAAGTGTTACCGGCATGGAACCAGAGCAGCACCCCATACACATCTTGCGTCAGGTTAGCCCCGCTTGCCAGCGCCACCCACGAGCCCTCAGATCCCGACCCAGGAGTCACCGCCACGCCTGGTGTGGTAGACGGGCCAGTGTTCAGTGAGTAGCGCCAGTGAAACTGATTGCCTATCGTTGCCAGCATATCATCCCCTCTCAGAACACCAGCCTGACGTGGTGGCGCTCGGTGAAGTCGTAGTCGGGAGGAACATAGGGTTCAACCCCGGCTCGCATATCGACTAGAGAAGTTGAATCAGATCCAGCGGCTATTTCATTCGGGAATCCTACAGTGTAATCTGTTGTGTTGTAGAACTTGTAGTCTCCACTACTACCACTTCCGCGATATATGTATATAGCGCCAGAAGTAAGTATAGCTGACACGGCTATGATGTAACTTGTCCCGCCAGTCAGCAAGGGAGTTGCGACCGGATTGCCATCAACATCGAGAAATGCTGTATGCCCAGCCCAATAGGCACTAGTTTGTGTCAACGATACCGCCGCGCTTCCTTCGTATAGTAGCCCAAGACTCGTATTGTAGATAGCCAATCTTATCAGACCAGTATCTCCAGCATTGTTCAACCTGCCCCTGACGCTCAGTTCGACCAACTTCTGATTTCCACTTCCAGGACAAACATAATCAACTTGAGCAGGATTGTTTCTCCATGCGTAGCCTGCAACTGTTACTGAACTGCTACCCGCATCTTCCAAATTTCTACCGAAATAGGTTATCGCCATCTTAGAACCTCACTCTCATTGACTGCCGCATCGTCTGTATGGGGGCTTCGCCTCTTAACGGATGGGGATAGGTGTAGGGGGTGTAGAACTCCGTCCAGACGTTCGTCTCGAAACACACATACAGCGTCCCGGAAATCGGGGTGGTCGGGTTAACCCCCACGAAGTTTGTCAGATCCGACGTATTCTGATTGGTGGCCCAATAGCCTTGGCCCACCGTACAAGTCTCTGGACGATTCGCCAAAGTTCCAATCGTGACCGCTGGTGTTGATCCCTCACTGAAAACATCCCGTCCCAGGGTGGGAATGTTAGTCAGCCCGCAGCAATTCAACCCGCCCGTGACATTATCTGCCCATATCGCCCCGGTCAAGTTACTCCTGTTGCGGAACCAGTAGGTATTGTGAGTCACCTTCAAACCACAATCATCACTCGGGCAAATATCAAATCCCCCGGTGTAGGCTATGTTATATGGGGCCTTCGTCCCCGTGCCGTTGTTCAGGAAGACAAGGCATTGACCCGATCTCTGCTTCAAAACCACACAAGTTTTGTCTCCAGAATTGATATCGTTCCCGTAAATCTCGGCCCCAAAACAAGCGCCCAGCGGAGTTCCTTGCGTTCCGTGTATGTCAAACATCGAATACGTGTTGTCCGCCCTCTGATCGATGTCGTTGTATCGGAAAACGTACCTTGCGCAGTATTCCCCGTCAGTCAACAGAGTGCCGCCATCATAGGCGATGACGAATGAATTGTCTTCGTAGTAGAAGTAGTGCTGCCCCCCGAGAGAAAAGATGTTCTGCGGAGACTCTCGCCACCAACTTTCGTTATCTCCGCCACCACCACCTCCCGTGTGCGCGATTGGATAGCCAGAGCCCGAGAACGTATTGTTGTCCGCCACTCCGTAGAGCGTTCCGTTGTTGTAGATGAATTGGCCTTTGATTGTTGCGCCTATATTCGTGAACGTGTTGTGGTCAATTCTTACTTTCGTATTGAGGGTGAAGGGGGCGTTTCTATCCACGCCGGGACGCAAGATGTAGTTGCCATCAGCGATAAAGCTGAATCCGCTTAGGCGGAACGACTGATTCAGATCATAGTCCGCTGGATCGTAGGTGATCAGAAACGTTGCCCCTGCCCCGTTGGTGATCTCGGAACCATCGGCGATGAGATAGATACCCTTGCCAATCGACAACATCGATCCCCAAGTTGCCACACCGGAAGGCACCAGCACCGTGTCGCCGTTGCTTGCCGCCGCTATCGCCGCCGCCACATGAGCGTAGGAGCAGCTTGTCGCCTCGATGATCGCCATCCTACTTCTCCACCCGTGGCCTCAGATGAAAGTTCACGAACAGCTCGGCGTAGATGTCCACGAGCATAGCCTCGATCCGGGCGAACCCCTCCTTGTCGGCATGGCGCTTGAGCCAGTCCGCCCGCACCTGGTTGACGATCGCCGTCATGTCCCGGGCCTCCTGGCCGATGGGACGGATGGTCGGATTGTCCTTGCTCGCGTGGCCCAGCTCTGCGTTCATTTCACAAAGGCTCCTATGTAGCCGGCGTGGCCGGCACTGTCGTTCATCCACGCTTTGTGCAATAGCGTGAATCCTGCGTCAAGAATCTCCCCTTCCGTGAAATAGCACAGGTGCGTCTCCAGGGAGTTCCCGCCCACCGCATCCTGTTCATACATGAAGAGAGGGGTGCTGACGACCAGTGGCGAGGGCATCCCCAAGACGGCCACAGCCTGCTCTTTGCTGAGATGCTCGATGACATCCATGCAGAGCGTGAGATCCGCCTTTACCGTCAGCACCCCGTCGAGTACCGCCTCGATTGGAGCGTGCAGGTGCATCCAGTAGTCCCGGATGGGCTCGGGCTGGAGCATGTAGGGCAAGTATCCGTCCAGGCCGATGAACCTGATGTTGGGCGCCTGCTTGCGCACCAGGGCCCCGTACCTGCCGATACCCATGCCCATGTCGAAGACCACACCGGACTTGTCCCCGAAGTATCCCAGGATGAAATCTGTCACCCGGTCCCGGATCTCGCCGCACGATACTCCGCGGTCTGTGATGCGCTCCAAGCTGATCTGTGCCATCAGACTTCCACCTTGACCGTCTCGCTGGCCTTCACGCGCACGACCGCGCTTTTCTCGTGGCCCACCTGGACCACTGGGTCAGCCCAGATCTTGAAGCCGCACTCCCTGGCCTTCTTGCTCCAGGAGATGTCCTCGCCGAGGTAGTGATCCACGTTCCCGATCCTGACGCGCTCCGGGTAGAACCACGGGAAGCTCATGGCCTCGAACACGCCACGCTTGACCAGCAGGAAGCCGTAGCCGGCGAACCCGCACTCGATCAGCCCGTTGTCGTCCCTCGGCAGCTTCGACAGCTCCCTGCAGTGCCAGAAACGGGTGCCGCCCTCCGCGTTGAACTCCCCGATGTTCAGTCGCATGGAGGGCGGGTCCGTAATGGCAAGCCCCGTCACGATGTCTCTGTCGTGAGCGATCAGCCGGTGCACGTCCTCGGGGTTCCACACCATGTCGCTGTCGATCCACATGAGCCAGTCGTAGGCCACGTTGGGGAAGGGCTTGATGTCGCCGGCGTTCGGCTTGGCTCCCGCGTCCTGTCTCAGCATGAGGTTCCTCATCAGGTACACGTTCGACGTGTACT